>JAJCZF010000087.1 GCA_029262535.1 Deltaproteobacteria bacterium | reverse complement strand
ATAAAGCCTTCCGTAATAAATACCAGGACCCTTAACCGTCTTTTGGTCCAGGAACCTTAAACGCGCTGTGCTTTCAGCGCACTGGTGATGGGCTTTAAGTGAAAGGCCGTTCTTGATAGGAGAAGAGGCTGAAACGGCCTCGGTAAACTCGAATTTACAATCGACGATAAGCCCCTTGCCCCTGCGAAGAGAGGTCGAGTAAAAAGAGACAAGCCCTTTATCGGCTACAACGGCACCTCTGTCCAGATTATCGTGCGCTACACCTTTAAGGTTAAGCGCCGCCCTCGCGCCTTGCCCGCTCTCTTCGACCTTCTTTTTGAGGCTTTCAATGCCCCTTACACGGACAACAGTGCCCGACGGGTATAACGAAAGTTCGTCTTCTATATGCACACTACCTGAGGCGATGGTGCCGGTAGCGACCGCGCCAAAGCCCTTTATGGCAAAAGAGCGATCCACCGGAAGCCTGAAATACGGCCCTCCGGTGCGCCTCTTAATCTCTAAACAGTTCTTATATATAACCGCCCTTAACTCACTTATACCCTCGCCTGAGAGCGAATCGACATCTATCATGGCTGAGCCCGAGATAGAGGTAGGTTCTATTAAAGTAGTTACCTCACGCCTAACCTCGGCGAGCCTCTCCGGGCTGACAATCCCGCTCTTGGTTATTACTACAACCGCTCTCTCTATACCTAATAGATGAGCTACGGTCAGATGTGTAACGGTCTGAGGCATTACACCGTCATCGGCGGCAACGACCAAGAGTAAGAGATCCACTCCGGTGGCCCCGGCAAGCATATTGCGCATAAATCTCTCATGGCCCGGCACGTCCACCAGGCCGATATTAAGGGGTTCTTCCGTGCCGCTCCCTGAAGTCTCCATGGCGGCGAAACCAAGGTCTATGGAAAGCCCGCGCCTCTTCTCCTCTGCCAGACCGTCCGTATCTATGCCGGTAAGGGCCATAATGAGCGTAGTCTTGCCGTGGTCCACATGTCCGGCAGTGCCTATGGTGCAATGCATAGTAGTTCCTTGCTTTAAAGGTAATGAGGTGAAAAAGATAAAATAAACCGAACCGCCTGTAATGTCCAGAGCTATCGCTACATAGTGAGAGGAGAAAGAAAAATTAGCTTACGAGAAAGAGCCCGCGCGTAACTGGAGACTACCAACTACTTGAAGCTTTTATCCACGTAATTGGAGACTACCGGTTATTACAAACTTATTCCACGAAATTGGCCCCAGGCCCGGCCCGGCGCGAAATTGGCTCCGCACACTGTGCGGATGTTGACTATATGGTTGTTTTTGTATTATAGTTACAGAGATAATGGAAAAGAAGGGTTTTTTTAATGGAAGTACACATAGCGTCAGATGAAATCATCGAAAGTCTGCTTGAGGCCGAGAGCGCCCTGCTTGATATGGAGGGGCCTGAAGAGATAGACTTAAAGGAGATGCTCGTTGAGATACTGCGTTCGGCCAATGACTTCGTGCCCTCCGAGTCCGGGTCGATACTGCTTAACGACTCCATACTCGGTCACAACAGCGGTCTGCCTGAGACCCTCTGTTTCGTCGCCTGTTACGGTGACGGCGCAGATAAGCTAGTCGGTATAAGGATTGCTGCGGATACAGGCATAGTGGGCGCGACATATACGAATGGAGAACCGTATATCAGCAAAACGGTAGATGAAGACAAACACTTCTTTCCCGGAATAGACAAGAAGACCCACTTTACCACTAAGTCTATCATCTGCGTTCCTATAAAACTCAAAGAAGAGACCATCGGAACTATAGAACTGCTTAATAAATCTAGCGAAGTCGTCTTTGAAGAAAAAGATCTCAATCTCTTGAAGGTATTCGCCTCATACACCTCGACATTGATTCAAAATTCGCTCGACGCCAAGCGCTTTGAGGAACTCTCTATACGAGATAACCTAACGGGGCTTTATAACGACAGGTTTTTCTATGATCAACTGAACGACAACCTGATAGACGCGCTCGCCAACGACAAGGAACTCTGCCTGATATTTTTCGACCTGGATCACTTTAAGGATATAAATGACGCTCACGGCCATCTGGCCGGAAGCCGCGTCCTAACCGAAATCGGACGCATACTCGACGACATAGAGACCGACAAGGATGTCACCATTGTACGATACGGCGGCGACGAATTTGTCATCATCATGCCGGACTGCAAAATATCCGAGGCCTCGGACTACGGTGAGAAGATAAGGGAACGCATCGAAAAGTTCGTCTTCCTCAGGCAGCGCGACAGGTTTATCGCAAAGAAGGCCGGTATCGGCGGAGTGATCACCGCAAGCGTCGGTATCTCTTCTCTCAGAAATTCGACCGACACAACACTGCCGATCCAGACGATCATGCGAGATCTCATCAGAAAGGCCGATAAGGCCATGTACGACGCTAAAGAGACCGGACGTAACAAGGTCGTTACCACCAGCGCTTCCCGAATAATTTCAGATGGAACAAAGGACAGTGGATAGTCCGCTCTACTTTCGCCACACCCTCTTAATCTCTTTAAAATATTGCAGGCTTTGAAATCTTTAAGAGAAGAACTGCCTGATCTCGTCCTTATGCTTTTCGACCTCGATCTTTATGAGGGCGAGCGAGGAACCCGTAATGCCGAGAGACTTCAGTGCGTTGGTATGTTCAGGGGAAAGAAAGCTGTCGTTCTTAAAGAATCCGTCTTCAGAGACTATCAAGTCTCCTAGATAGACCATGCTGAGAAGTTGAGGAATCTTACCGTCGGCGTCATTATAGACATCGGGGGTGTGGTGATACTTGATGGCGGTTACGATCTCTCCCGGCAAATTGCACTTATCGACAAACCATGCGCCTACCTCTGTGTGCGACGCCCCGTAGTTCATCACCTCATCGGCAAATAGATCCGCCCTGTCGTGCGGACAGTTCTCAAAGTACTCACCACCAAAGATCTGAAAGAACAAGGCCCGGCCAATATCGTGCAGGAGTCCTGAAAGAAAAGCGATGTCGCGCCCGGCCACACCTGCGCGGTCCGCGAGCATAGCCGTGGCGTTTGCGGCCTCGTAGGAGTGACACCAGAGCTCCCTTACCTTATCGCGGCTAGCCGGGCTCATAGCGGTAAAGACCGCCGAAGATATGGCAAGCCCCTTTACCATATCGAAGCCCAGAACCATAACGGCCTGAGATATAGTCCTTATCTTCCTCGAAAAACCATAATAGGACGCATTAGAGAGTTTCAGTATCTGGGACGCCAGTGCGATATCGCGCTCTATCACTCGTTCGTAATCCGAAGCGTTTGCGTTCTCGTCTTCGGATATCTCCAAAATCCTCTTAAGGATTTCGGGTGTGGTCGACAGCTTGGTTAACTCGTCAACCTTCTCTCTCAATACGGCTTCGGTAGTCTCGGTCATTTAGCGCTCCTATAGGTAATAAAACCGCTTTTAGAGTCTCTCTTGCCGTAGACCCTTGTCGCCCAAAATCAAATAGGACCGATGCAAACGGTTTTTAATGTTAGCTAAGCTCTATACCGTCTTCTTTATGCCTCTTCTTGATCTCCGACGCCAGGGCGTCGAGCGCCTTGAAGCCGTCTCCGCGCGGGTCGCCCTTTACAAGGACCGGCTCCATCATATCAAGCTTGAGACCGCTCAGGAGATCTGTCACCTGCTCGACCATACGCGTGCCCCATGCGTAAGAACCTATAACCGCGCCGAACCTGAGCTTGGGACGAAGCGCATTGGCCAGAAAGGCCGCCGAAACCACATGCGGGTGCGCGCCGGTAAGAAAACTCGGAGTGGCGACAACTATGGTCGCGGCGTCCACTAGCGAAACGGCGTACCTGCCCGCATCGGTCACGGTAAGGTCGAATCGCTCCACCTTGATACCCTCTTCACAGAGCGCGTCCGTGAGGTGATCGACCATCTTGAGTGTCGAGCCGTGCATGGAGATGTATGGAAGCAGAACAGTATTTTTTCTCTCATCCGAGACCCACTCCTTATGGGCCGCGACAACAGCGGCGGGCTCGTTATGTACCGGGCCGTGGCTCGGAGCGATAATATCGATCTGATAGCCGTCGAGCTTTGCGAGATGCTTTCTGATAATGGTCCTGAAGGGCATCATGACCTCGGCGTAGTAACGCTTTACGGCCTCTGTGACCTTCTCTTCACGGCTCGAATAGAGACCGCTCGTCGCCAGATGAGATCCAAAGAGGTCGCAGCTGAAGAGCACCCTATCTTCCCTGAGATATGTCGCCATAGTCTCGGGCCAGTGGACCCACGGTATATAGATAAACTCCAGGGTCCTGCCGCCAAGGTCTAGTGTCTCTCCGTCCGCAACCGTTATAAACCGGTCTTCTTTTATTCCCAGGTGAGAGGATAAGAGCCCCTTTCCCTTGGGGTTTGTTACGACCTTTGCCTCGGGGTGGACCCGAAGGACCGCCGGGATTGCGCCGGAGTGGTCCTGCTCGGCGTGATTGGATATAATATAGTCTAGCCTTTCAATGCCTTTTATATTATCAAGCAGGGTGTCGGCCATATCCGGGTCCACGCTATCTATAAGCGCGGTCTTCTCAGTGCCTTTTACTATGTAGGCATTGTAACTCGTGCCGTCTGGCAACGGGATCAAGGCGTCAAAGAGCCTCCTGGAGTAGTCGGTTGCGCCGACCCAGTACAGGCCCTCTCTTATCTTCTTACTTTCTAACATTAGACTTTCTCCACTGAAGTTAGATTGCTATTTACAAGCAAAAGTTTAGCATATATACTAGTATTGCCTCAACTTAAATAAAGGATGCCAATCTTCCATATCCAGACAGTCTACTGAGAAAGAGAAAACAATGCGGATCTCCAAAGAAGGTGAAAAGTTCTTCTGCCCAATATGCGGCAACGAGGTGGTTGTAACCAAGGTCGGCGGCGGAGAATTAATCTGCTGCGGCGAACCCATGGAGCTTGTTTCCGAGTAGCGGCTAGGCCAAAAGCTCCTTAAAGAATTTTATGGTCTTTAAGAGCCCCTCTTCGAGCTGCACTTTCGGCTCCCATGAAAGCCTCTCCTTTGCCAGCGTTATATCCGGCTGGCGTTGTACCGGATCGTCGGCGGGCAGCTCCTTATGGATAATGGCCGACCTGGAGCCTGTAATTTCTCTGACAAGCTCGGCAAGCTCAAACACGGTAAACTCGGTAGGGTTCCCAAGATTGACCGGGCCGGAAAAATCTTCGGTCCCCATCATCCTCGTAAAGGCGTCCACCATCTCGTCCACGTAACAAAAACTTCTCGTCTGGTTGCCATTACCGTATACGGTAATATCCTCGCCCCTTAAGGCCTGAACGATAAAGTTACTAACGACCCTTCCGTCGTTTTCTAACATCCTTGGGCCGTATGTATTAAATATACGCACAACCCTTATATCCACGTCGTTCTGATCGTGATAGGAGAACATCAGGGCCTCGGCGCAACGCTTGCCTTCGTCATAACAGGCGCGCGGCCCGATGGGGTTTACATTACCCCAGTAACTCTCGACCTGCGGATGACACGTTGGGTCGCCGTAGACTTCGCTCGTCGATGCCTGTAACATACGCGCCCCAACGCGCTTTGCCATGCCGAGCATATTGAGCGTGCCGGCGACACTCGTCTTTATAGTCTTTACCGGGTTATGCTGATAGTGAACCGGAGAGGCCGGACAGGCGAGATTATATATATAATTAACCTCAAGCAGTATCGGCTCGATGACGTCATGGCGTATGACCTCAAATGACGAATTAGGCAGAAGGTGCGCAATATTCTCCTTCCTGCCGGTAAAGAAGTTGTCCAGGCAGATGACCTCAAAGCCGTCATTTAAGAGCCTCTCGCAGAGGTGCGAACCCAGGAACCCCGCGCCGCCGGTAACAAGAACCCTCTTTTTATAAGACATTCAAAGCCTCCCTCTTTCACCTTATCTTATTGAATAGAACTCAGCGATCTGCTCTACCACGTATTTCTGTTCCCGTCTCTTCAGCTCCGGGTAGATCGGAAGCGCCAGCGTCTCTTTAGCCGCCCGCTCGGAGACAGGAAGGTCGCCCTTCTTATAACCGAGATCGACAAAGCAGTCCTGAAGGTGAAGAGGTATGGGGTAGTACACAGCCGAGCCCACGCCATTTGCAAGGAGGTGATCCTTAAGTCCGTTTCTCTTTGACGCGCTAATGACGTACTGGTGATAGACGTGGCGGTTGCCCTCCGAAACGACCGGTCTCTTTATAATAGCTGCGAGCCCGGCCTTCTCAAATAGCGCGTTATAAGTAGCGGCCTTCTCTATCCTTGACTCGGTCCACTCGGTTAGATATTTGAGCTTGACCTTAAGAACCGCGGCCTGCAGCTCGTCAAGGCGGCTTGCTATGCCGACAAAGCGGTGATGATAACGGTCCTTACAGCCGTGCATACGGAGCATCTTTACCTTTTCGGCTGTCTTTTTATTGTTGGTCGTAACCATGCCTCCGTCGCCAAATCCACCAAGATTCTTAGACGGGTAAAAAGAAAAACAACCCGCGTCGCCAATCGAACCCGCGCCCGCGCCGTGATAGGAGGCCCCGATCGCCTGCGCCGCGTCCTCAACGACCTTGAGGCCGTATTTTTTGGCTAGAATCTTAATGGCGCGCATGTCGGCGCACTGGCCGTATAGGTGAACCGGCACTATGGCCTTTATGCGGTTACCTTTACGCTTTTTTAAGATGGCCTCCATCGCATTGGTATCTATATTATAAGTATCGGGGTCGATATCGACAAATACCGGCTTCGCGCCGAGGCGCGCAATGGAGCCGGCAGTTGCGAAAAATGTATAAGAAGTGGTAAGCACTTCGTCGCCCGGCCCCACGCCAAAGGCCATAAGAGCCAGAAGTATCGCGTCGGTGCCCGACGCCACACCCACGCCGTATGAGGCCCCGGCATAGGTCGAAAGCTCATCTTCGAGCGCGGTGACATTTTTACCCAGTATCATATGCTGAGAATCGCATACTTCATTTATCGCGCTCATGACTTCGCGTTTTATCGACTTGTATTGCGCTTTAAGATCTAACGATTGTACCTTCAAGATTTATCTCCAAAAATTTCTATTATTTTTCTTCCGGCGTATTGACAACCTTAACACGCTTGACTACCTTCGACGCAGTGGCGGTTGCCGCGTCTAACTTTACAAATCTTACGGCCCTGACATCCTTTACAGCCTTAACAGCCCTGACGTCTTTTACATCTCTAACAGCTCGAACGTCTTTAACATCTCTGGCAGGCCTGACTGGTTTTACCCTTGGGGCGACCGATCCGTTTTTAGAGATGCGGTCGAGCACGCCGTTTATAAAAGACCACGACTCTTCGGCCCCGAAGCGCCGGGCGAGTTCAATGGCCTCGTCTATAGCCACCCTGAAAGGGACCTCTTCGCAGTAGACTATCTCGTAGGCCGCAAGGCGCAACAGGTTCTTATCCACGATAGACATGCGCTCCATCGACCAATTCTCGCTGGAACCTTCGATCAAGGAGTCAAGCTCGTCCATATTTTCGATAACGCCATTAAGCAGGGTCTCGGCATAGGGCCTTGAACGTCCCTTACAGTCGAGAGAGGCCAATATCGAAGCGGTGTCGGCGTCAAAGGCGGCGATATCTATAGACTGGTCCCTTTGGTAGAGCGCCTGAAGGACCTTTTCGCGGGCAACCCGCTTATGTCTCATAATAAAAAACCGCCACGCGGCCCCAAGGCCGACGGAAGGACGGTAATATGACCGAATCTGTAGTTAAAGATCAATTAAAGCTCCTTCAGCAGGGTAGCCATCTCAATGGCCGTAAGCGCTGCGTCAGAGCCCTTGTTGCCGCTCTTTGTGCCGGCCCTCTCTATGGCCTGCTCCAGATTATCGGCGGTGATCAGGCCGAAGGCGATGGGCACGCCACTCTCAAGGGCGGCGCGAGAGATGCCGCGCGCGGCCTCTCCCGCCACATAATCGAAGTGCGGGGTCGCGCCCCTTATGACCGCCCCTATGCAGATTATCGCGTCACAGGCGCCCTTATCGGCCACGGCCTTGGCTATAAGCGGTATCTCGTATGCGCCCGGGACCTTTATGACCTCTATGTCGTCCTCGACCGCGCCGCTCCTGGTGAGCGTATCGACCGCTCCACCTAAAAGCCTCTCTCCGATAAAGTCGTTAAACCTTGCGACGATAATAATAAACTTTAACCCCTTTGCCGATAAGCTTCCTTCGATTGTCTTAGGCATATCCCCTCCGAATTTAAAAAAATTACAGGCCGTAACGCGCGCCTTATTGTTCCTTATTAACCTCAAGGTTGGTAATCAAGTGGCCCATCTTGTCTTTCTTGACCTGCAGGTATTTAACATTCTTTACCTGTGGCTTGATCTCAATCGGCACCCTTTCGACAATCTCAAGGCCGTAACCTTCGAGCCCCTTTATCTTCTTCGGGTTATTGGTCATGATGCGCATCTTCTTGACGCCGAGATCGAGCAGTATCTGCGCCCCCAGGCCGTAATCGCGAAGATCGGCCTTGAAACCGAGCACCTCGTTGGCCTCGACCGTATCGAGACCGTTATCCTGAAGCGCGTATGCCTTGAGCTTATTTACGAGGCCTATGCCGCGCCCCTCCTGATGCATATAGATAAATACACCCGCGCCCGCCTCTTCTATCATCTGCATCGCACACTTTAGCTGCTCACCGCAGTCGCAACGGAGCGAACCGAGCACATCCCCTGTAAGGCATTCCGAATGGACACGCACAAGTACCGGCACCTCCGGGTCTATCTCGCCCTTTACGAGCGCCAGATGCTCGTGGTCGTCCACGTCGTTTTCATATGCGTATGCGCTAAACTCCCCGGCGAACTTAGTCGGTAGGTCGGCCTTGGCCATGCGGCTTACAAGGCGGTCTTTTCTCAGTCTGTATTCAATAATATCGGCGATGCTGACGATCATCAGACCGTGTTTTTTTCCAAATAATTCGAGGTCGGGCATACGCGACATAGTGCCGTCGTCATTCATTATCTCGCATATTACGCCCGCGCTCTTTAACCCCGCGAGCCTGGCTAGATCGACCGAGCCTTCGGTCTGACCGGCGCGCACCAGCACGCCTCCGTCCCTTGCTCTAAGCGGGAATATATGGCCCGGCCTCACAAGGTCTTCAGGTTTTGCGTCGTCGGCTACGGTCGCAAGAATCGTAATCGCCCTATCCGAAGCCGATATGCCTGTCGTAATATCATGCCTTGCGTCGATGGAGACGGTAAAGGCCGTCCTGTAGAGCGAGGTATTGTCGTCTACCATCGGGTTAAGCTGCATCTTGTCGGAATAGCTCTCGGTCAGGGTCAGGCATATCAGGCCGCGCGCGTCCTTGGCCATAAAGTTAACCGCCTCGGGCGTTACCAGCTCGGCCGCCATGCATATGTCGCCTTCGTTCTCGCGGTCCTCGTCGTCAACAAGTATGACCATGCGTCCGGCGCGTATCTCTTCAAGCGCCGCTTCTACTCTCTTTATAGACATCTAATAAAGGCCTTTCCGGTCCATCAATCGGTTAAAATGCAATAAGCCTCAATGAGGCATCAATCTTTATAGGTATTTATAAAAACTTACCTATCTCAAAAATCCATTATCGCGCAAAAGACTCTCGGTTATACCGCCCTTTTTGTGCGGGCCGAGGAATCTCTCCACATACTTTCCTATTATATCGGTCTCGATATTCACGCGTGAACGCGCCGACTTTTCACCGAGAGTGGAGCCCTTAAGCGTATGCGGTATGACCGCCACGGTAAAACCGGTATCCGTAAGATCGGCCACGGTGAGGCTTATGCCGTCCACAGCCACGGAGCCCTTCTTAACAAGCTGAGCCAGTAGCGAAGCGGGTAGCTTAAACTCTATCTCTTCACACGAGCCGCGCCGCTCTCTCTTAACGAGTTCGCCGGTGCCGTCGATATGGCCCGTAACGATATGGCCGCCCATAGGTTTGGTCGGCGTAAGCGATAGTTCGAGATTTACACTGTGGCCCGGCTTAAGCTCGCCGAGCGTGGTAAGCGCAAAGGTCTCCTCAGATACGTCTGCTGAAAACCCGCCGGCAGAAATGGCGACAACCGTAAGGCAGGCCCCGCTCACGCATATACTATCGCCCAGTTTAACACTGCTCAAGTCGAGCGGAGCCGCAACCTCTATCTTACCAGATACGCCCGATTTTTCAACCGCTTTAACCGTTCCGACGGCCTCTATAATACCTGTAAACAAAATCCACTCCCGAAATTTTTCTAAATTTCTTAAAGATATCCTATAACGAGCATATCCTCGCCAACCTTCTTTAAAGTAATATCCCTGATAACCGGCGCGCGCTTTAGGCTCTTAAAACCCAGCGGCCCCATCATTGGAAGGCCACCAGCGCCAATCAACTTAGGCCCGTAAAAGAGCGCGACCTTATCGGCCGCGCCCGTCTCTATCGCATCGGCGGCGAGCTTTGGTCCGCACTCAAGCAGCAGGTTTACGATGCCGCGTTTCCATAACTCCCTAAAGATAGTCTTGAGACTAAGGCGACCCTGCTTGAGCCTTACGGAGTGAACCTCTACACCCAAGGCCCGCGCACGGGCGATCTTATCCTTGTCCGCGCCGGGGCCGGTAAATACTATAACACCATCTTCGGGCCTATTAAATAATCTCGATGAGAGTGGAACCTTGAAGCCGGTATCGACGAGCACTCTCTTTGGGTTTCGACCCTTGACATGTCGCACCGTAAGCTCCGGATCGTCGGCCAGGGCCGTGCCGGAGCCGACCATTACCGCGTCGCTCTCTGCGCGCATCCGGTGCACAAGCTTCCTCGCCTCCGGGCCGGTTATCCATTTAGATTCGCCCGAAGCCATCGCCACCCTGCCGTCGAGCGTGGCAGCGAGCTTTAAGGTTACAAAGGGCAGGCCTGTCGTTATATATTTATTATATGCTTCATTCAGGCGGCTCGCCTTTTCGGACAGGACTCCTTCGACAACCTCTATACCGGCCTCTCGAAGCCGCTCCACACCGCTGCCCGATACGAGCGGGTTCGGGTCTGGCGCGCCGACAATAACCTTCTTTATTCCGGCCTCTATTATCTTCTCGGTGCAAGGCCCGGTGCGCCCGGTATGGTTACAGGGCTCAAGCGTTACGACCATAGTCGCACCGCGAGACTTTCTTCCAACTTTATCTATGGCGTGGACTTCGGCATGGGCCGTGCCTGCGCGTTTATGATAACCCTTGCCGAGTATCTTTCCGAAGCGGTCGATGATTAAGGCGCCGACCATGGGGTTAGGGCTAGTACAACCCGCGCCACGGGCGGCGAGCGAGATAGCCTTACCCATAAGACCGTCGAAAGAGCCTGTGACATTACTATCCATAACTTTTACCGGGGGAGTTTACTTGATCTTCTTCATCTCGAAGAGTTCCTTGATCTCTTTCATGAACTCGTCCACATCGCGGAACTCACGATAGACCGAAGCAAAACGCACATAGGCGACCTCGTCGAGGGCGCGCAGTTCTTCCATCACGGCCTCGCCGACGGAGGTACTTTTTACTTCTTTATCGCCGTCCTCAAGCAGGCTCATCTCTATCCTGTCCACGGCCCCTTCGATATCCTCCAGACTTACCGGGCGCTTTTCGCATGCCCTGAGTATGCCGCTCTTTATCTTATTTCTGTTGAACGGGGCCCGCATGCCGTCTTTCTTTATGACGTGAGGCATTATCTCTTCGATAGTCTCGTAGGTCGTATAACGACGCGAACACTCGATACACTCCCTGCGCCTTCTGGTGGCATTACCTTCCTGCGATGGGCGCGAGTCGATTACCTTATCTTCCATATGTGAACAAAAGGGACATTTCATAAGATAAATATACAGGAAAAACCATATAAAAACAAGTAATTCAGGCTCATTGTAACGGGTCGATCTGAAAAATAACGGAGCTAACAGCTTAAGTACGAGGGCTCCTTGCCGACGGCCCCCTATATATTCAATGCACAAGAAAATAAAGACGCGAGCTATTAACTTATAAGCAGAACGAACTCTATCTGCGAAAGAGAATAGACAAACGTCTGCGCGAAATAAAAGCACACCTGTGTGCCTGTGCGTTAGGTTGTAATTAATCTCTCCATGATTTATAATAATAAGAGGGACTTAAAAAGGAGATAAGATCATGGCAATGCCGAAATACGTTTGTCCGGCCTGTGCGCTAACAGGCAACGCGATAGTCATACAAAAGGGCTCAAGAAAGGTAGAGATCCTCCTGTGGTGCTGTCTCATCGTACCGGGCCTTATATATACGCTCTGGCGTCAGGGCACGACCAAGCATTATTGCCGCACCTGCGAGGTAGAGATGATCTCGGTAAAGGGACCGCACGGCCAGAGGCTCACCGGGGCATAGGCCCATATTGTCAATCTGTCACGCTAAGCCGACCCTATAATCGCGCGAGGCTCTTCTCGCTAAATATCCATCTCTGCGTTATTGACAATTCTTGCGCATTCCTATACATTTTACCAAGGTAGCTCTGATCTATTCGTGAACTCGTATCTTGTGCCTAAAATGTCCAGCTACCGCGCCCTGAATCTTCGAAGTAGCTTGCTACTTCTCACGATTGGCGCCTTGAATCTGAACATTTTCGATCACAACCTACTTCGTCCAGAATAAATCAGCGTTTCATAAAAACTTTTCAGAGGGGGCATTCTATGCGCTGGCTCTACCTGTCTATTGTATTGATATTAATAAGTACCGTCTTCGTCACTACTTCAATAGCCGCCGCCATCACCGGTGATGAGACACCGTGGAAAACCCGCGTAGAGCTTTCCTACGTTCAAACTTCCGGCAATAGCGACACGCAGACGCTCTCTGGCAAATTCTCGCTAAAGAACGAGGGCCCGATACGTCGCTACTACCTATCGGGCAACTATATGCAGGCCTCAAGCGACGGCGACGAGACCTCCAACAAGGGCAAGCTCGACGGCAGCGTCGAACAGGCGCTTACAGAAAAATTATTTGCGCATCTAGACGCGGGTTATCTCAGAGATAAGTTTTCGGGTTACGACTTCAGGGCTTACGGCGGCGGAGGATTCGGTTACGACTTTATAAAGAACCAGACCCATACCCTACAGGGCCTCTCGTCACTGCTCTATCACCACGACCAGTACGCGACCGACGCGGGCGCAGACGAGACCGGCTCGGACGCCTACGGCGGCGTTAAACTCACAGGCAAATATTCCTGGCAGATACGCGAAAATATGAAGTTCAAGGAGACCGTAGACTATTCGGTCTCGCTCAAGGATACGGACAGGGCCTTTATCGACTCGATAACAGCGGTGGAGGTAAAGATAAACGGCTCGGTCTCGCTCGGAGTTAGTTATACGGTAAACTACCAGGTCACACCCCCGTCCGACGACGTAGACAAGACCGATACAACATTCCTGACTACCCTGATAATAGACTTCTAGCCCCGGGCAGTGCCCGGAGCCAGTTTCGCGGATAAGGTTTTGTGGATGCCGGTAGTTGATGGTTCGCGCCGCGCAGATGCGGATCCGATATCGCGCCACACAGGTGTACTATTACTTCGCGGATAGGATTTTTTAGATGCCGCAAACCGGCAGTTCGCGGCGCGGTTTTCTTGGAAATTAAGGAAGCGCTGATTTATTCTGGGCGAAGTAGGTTGTGATCGAAAATTTTCAGATTCAAGGCACAAATCGCTGGTAATAGCTGGCTATTACTAAGATTCGCAACGCAGAAGCTGGAGATTTTAGACACAAGATACGAGTTCACGAATAGATCAGAGCTTCCTTAACTATTAAAACTTCCCCTACTCGGCCGGGACTATCAGGACCGGACATCTTGCGCCCTTGATGACGCCCTCTGAGACGCTACCTAAAAGCACATGGTATATCGCGCCGTGACCGTGCGAACCCATCACTATCATTTCGGCGTCAAGCCTCTCAGCTTCTTCTAAAAGTTTTTCAGATGTCGGACCCTGTACCAGGAGGGCGTGGGCATTTACACCGTCCTCGCGTAGTGTGCGGACCTGATCCTGAAGCTCGCGGTGCTGATACCTGAAATCTTCAGCCACCTGATCCCGGACCTCGTCAGGGCCGGCCTCGTAACCTACAAAGTCGGGGTCCGGTTCGGCTATGTGGATAACCCATAGGGCCGCTTCAAATTTTTCCGCAAAGTCCACAGCGGTCTCAATCACAGCGTCCGAAATGTCTGAAAAATCTACAGCGGCAATTATATTTTCCATAATACCTCACTCCGTAATAAATTAAAAAGTTATGCAACGCCGCCGATCTTAAGCGTCCCGTACCTTTATTATAATTGACTTTTGAATGGTTGCCAATACCCTAAAATGAATAATTGTGAGAAAAGAGTATAGAAGCCCCCTCACCCCCTCCGGGGAGAGGGAGTTATAAGTACCATCTATCTTGCAACAACGCCATATAAATAAAATCACCCGTACGCGATCAGGAAAAAAGATCTCTGCGTCTACAAATAAAACCGCAACGCGAACTACCGTCTATCAGCTTCCACAAAACCCTATCCGCGAAATAAAAGCACACCTGTGTGGCGCGAAATTGCACCCCACACCCAGCTAAAGAGAAAAACTCGTAGCCATACAAAAGAACCACGCCGCGAACTACAGACTATCAGCATCCATAAAAACCCATCCGCGAAATAATAGCACACCTGTGTGCCCGGTGCGGCTATTTGGATTTCATTATCCAGATGCCTTTCCAGTCGCCTTCCGGCGGGTTCTTCTTCATTAGTTCGCAGCGCGAGATATAGGTGTGGGTCAGTTCGTCACCGGGGTGTATGGCCAGGGCCTTTTTAAATGAAGTTATGGCCGTATCCCAGTCGCCGCCCTTGTAGTGGTTACGCCCTTCGTTAAAGTAACCGACGGCCTCCATAAGGTTTGGAAATGTATCTTTAGTATGATAATCGAGCACTTCGAAGACACCGATCGGCTCGGTCTTGCCGCTTACGACGACATCGTCTATGTGGCGTACCCTGTACGTGCCCTTTAGCTTATTATAGGTATTTTCGCTTATGAGTATGCGCGCAAAATATTTTTTACATGCGCTCTCAAGTCGCGCGGAAAGATTTACGCCGTCGCCTATCATCGTATAGTCCATGCGTTTTGGCGAGCCGATATTACCCGA
The DNA here is from genome assembly GCA_029262535.1 of Deltaproteobacteria bacterium. Taxonomy (GTDB): domain Bacteria; phylum Desulfobacterota; class GWC2-55-46; order GWC2-55-46; family JAJCZF01; genus JAJCZF01. The sequence goes on along the minus strand of JAJCZF010000087.1, from coordinate 38,789 downwards.
TACGATTGTATCGGTATTTAGGCCTATGCCCATATTGACCGGCTTTTTTCCTTCGATAGCGCGTTTTACATTCCATTCGTCAAGCTCGCGTATCATGCTTATAGCGGCCCGAAGGGCGCGGTCTTCATCGTCGCCGTGAGAGATAGGTATGCCGAAGGCGGCCATTATCGCGTCACCGATAAACTTATCGAGCATTCCGCCCTCGCGCTGGATGCACTCGACCATGATGGTGAAATAATCGTTCAGGAGGCTGACCGTACCCTGAGCGCCAAGCTCTTCGGTCAGTGACGTAAAGCCCCGTATGTCAGAAAATAGTATCGTAGCCTCTGTAGACCTTCCGCCGAGGATATCAACGCCGCCGTCCATCATCTGCTCGAATATGGAAGGGTCTATATAACGCGACATGGTCGATTTGAGCCTCTTTTCGCCCGATATATCTTCCATAACGATCATGATGCCAAGGCTCTCTTCTTCAGTGGAGCGCAGGGGCTGGATAGTGAGATTAACCGAGACCTTATCTCCGCCGAATTCAAGCTCGGCATTTGGGTAGTAGTTAGAAGAACGGTCGTCGTTTAGGGAGTCGGCCTTCTCCATGACCCATTCGTTAGCGTCGGAAAATAGATCGGCGGCTTCGCTACCTATGACCTTGTCGGCGCGAGTCCTGAGTATCGAGAGCCCGGCCCTGTTGCAGGTAACGATACGGCGATTCTCATCGAGCGTGATGACCCCGTTGGACATAGACTCCAGCATGCCTTCGTTATAGTTCTTCATATTCTGTACGTCGTTAAATAACTTGGCGTTTTCAAGCGCAATGGAGGCCTGTGCGGTAAAGGCGCGTAACCTCTGCTCGTCCTCGTCGGTAAATGCGCCGCCGCGTTTATTTAGGACCTGTGTAACGCCGATGACCTTGCCGTGTTTATTTACGACCGGCGTACAGAGGATCGAACGCGTAAAGAAACCGGTCTGACGGTCGAAGGCAGGGTTAAAACGAAGATCGGCATAGGCATGAGGGATATTAACGGAACGGCCGGTCGTATAGACCGTACCGGCAATGCCGAGATGGTTCGGAAAACGAATCTCTTTTGTCTCCATACCCTCGGCGACCTCGCTCCATAGTTCGCCGGTCCTGTCGTCGTTAAGAAATAGGGTCGAACGTTCGGAGTCAAGCATTCGCGTGGCCTCGCTCATTATCTTTTGAAGCAGAACGCTAAGCTCTATCTCGCTCGTTATGTCGCTGACGACATCGAGAAATTTCAGTTCCTGAATACGGGCGCGGTTGAGTTTGTCTATCTGGTAACTCGACTGAAGGGCAACGGATGCCTGCCTCGTCATGGCCTCAAGGATCATCATATCCTTGGTGGTAAATTCGCCGTTATTTTTATTGAGTATCTGGGAGACACCTATAGTAACGCCCTTGAAGGTCTTTATGGGGGCGCAAAGAAGGCTTTTGGTTACATAACCGGTCTCGTGGTCGATATCGGGATTGAAGTTCTCATTACTGCGGGTGTCATTAATTATAACGCCCTCGCCGGCTGTAAAGACGCTGCCGGCTACACCGGTGGTATTTAGCAGCCGTATCTGCCGCTTTACACTGCCCTGGGCCACTACCGAATATAACTCTCCAGTCTGGCGATCGTTTAAGAAGATAGTGCCGCGGTCGGCGTCGAGTTCATTTTTGGTCATCTCAACGAGTGTTTCGAGTATCTCGTCAAAACTCTCAATATCGGTAACGCGCCTCGATATATCGAGCAGGACTTCGGCCAGATTTACCTGCCTTCGGTCTCCATCGGCCGGCATGGCTGCTTTACTATTTTTCTTTCTTCTCTCTCTCACGTCTCTTTCCCGCCTCTCTTTGCAATCTCGGCTTCGAGTTCGCCCCTGAGACTTTTTATCATGGCCTGTAGCTGTAGACGCTCCACTTTAAATGAGGCGTCGGCCTCGTCGAGTTCCTTGCTGTGTCTCGCGCCCTGCCCCTCAAACTCGACTCGCAGCGAAGCTATCGTACTCTTCAAAAGATTCAGCTCTTCGCTATACTTAAAGAGGGCATCTTTGTAACACTTTTCATATCTCTCTTCGGCTTCTTCAAGCTCTTGGCGCAACTTTACGACAGTCGCCTTCACCTCGCGCGTCTCCGCGTTCGAAGAATTAATCGCATCCTTGACGGCGCGTGACTTATCAAAATGCGCAGCCTCAAGCTCGCCGCGCATGGCGTCTATTGTCTTCTTGAGAAAAGCAATTTCAGCACGCGCCTCATATAAGCTCAGAGCTTTTCCGTCGGACTTCATAAAAAAACCTGCCGTCTTTGCGATTAAGTTAGAAGGTTGTAAGCCGCCTATATCACTCTTTCGTAATTATCCTCAAGAAGGGACGATATGTCAAGTGCGGCAAGGTAATATCAGCAGGCAGGGGAGATCTAGAAAGAGAAACGCCGCCGGGAAGATCCGGCGGCGTTTCTCCATTGATAAATTCTGGTGATAAATTCTGAAAAGATTCGTTAATCGTCTTTTTTCTTATCGTCGTCACGGTCATAACGATCTTTACGCCCTTTGTGCTTCCGGTCGCCTTTGCGACCGCGTTTTCTCAGGTCGCTGATCTTCTCACTGAACTCCTTGAACTGCTCCGGGGTAAGTATCTCCTTGACTTTCAGCACACCGTTTATCCTGTGGTCCACGAGATCGGCCTGTGTCTTTTTCATCTCCTTTGAGATTGCCTTGATAGCGCGCCTGTCGGTCTTCACCTTTTCAAGCTCCACGGCTAGTTTTTCCTGACTCTCTCTCATCTTCTCAAAGAGCGCGCGAGCCTGCTCCCGGTGGGCCTTCTGATGGTCTCTCAGCTCCGTTTCCTGAGTTTTGCTGAGATTTAGATCCTTTATCATGCGATCCATGGCGCGCGCTCTCATCTCGCCCATCTTCTCCTGACCGCCCTGCATATTCTTCCCATGACCGCCCGGGCCGCCACCGGTCGGTACGGCCCATGCCGAGCCGGACGAAAATGCTACGAACGAAACTAACGCTAATACGAGAAGGAATTTTATAGATCTTTGCATATTTTTTCTCTCCTTAATTTAAGTGTTAACTTATAGCTCTAAAAATTAGAGATTTTTTCCTGAATCAAGGCGGGACTGAAAATAGAAAACGAGTCGTACGCATGTACGTCGAGTCTTTTATTTTTCACCCCAACGCAGACACACAAGTGTGCTCTTATTTCTCGATGAAAGCTCATGCCGCGCATAGACTTCTTTATCCGCGCCGGAAAGCACACGGAAATAAGACCACACCTGTGTGGCAGGGAAAAAGATCAATTTTTAGAGAAAATACTCCTCTATACTCGTGCCTATATCAACACCCCCTCCAGGGCTGTTAAACCCGCCCGTTCCGGAACCGAGCGAGACAAGAAACTCTATATCTTCGGTAAGGTCCACCGTGCTTTCCGTTCCATTATTATTAAACGGCGCGACTATAAAGAGAGCGATAACCAGGGCCCCGGCAACCGCGGCCGTATAGACGGGCCTTCTCATCCTTATGGCCCCTAAGATTCGCCTTAGAATCCGATTGACCAAGGACGGCCCGGTCGCTACATCGTTCGCTACCTTGGGCCTTAGACCCTGCTTTTCTACCTGAAACGGTTCAACCGGGCTCCCGATATCCGCCTTTATGCCTGCCCATATTTCTTCTGGCGGGACTATATCCTTTACCGCCGCAAATGGAGCTCTACTGACACCCATAACCTCGTCGCAGAGTGCGTTGCACTCTGCGCAACCCCCAATATGGCCTTCAACGAGGGCCTTCGTTCCTGCGTCGGCCTCGCCATCCATATAGTCTGTGAGAATGAGCTCTTTTATATCACCGCAGTTCATCTTCCATCTCCACTTTTTTTCGCTGAAAATATCACCTTTTCTATAATTTCACTCGCGCCTTTAAAAGAGCTTTTCTGGCCCTCAAAAGCCTCGTCCTAACGGTATTTATATTTACCTCCAATAAGCCTGCGATCTCGGCATATGTAAGCCCCTCGACCTCTCTAAGTATCAGGCACTCGCGTTGGTCGGCATTTAACCCCTCCAACAGGCCCTTAAGCTCTCTGGCGCTCTCTGCCTTGCGTAATGGTCGCTCCGTATCCTCCGGCCCGGCCTTGGTCCTTACGGCGGCCTCATAGTCGCCGCCCGTATCTATCCGCCTAGACGAGCCACGCGCCCCGGCCGAGGCCGTATTGGATGTTATCCTAAATATCCATGTCTTAAAAGACGAACGGCCCTCAAACCCGGAGAGCCCCTTAAAGACCTTTATAAAGACCTCTTGTGTCACATCAGAGGCCTCTTCAATAGAACCGGTAATGGAGAAGGCGACTTTGAATACAAAGCCTGAGAACTCTTTGTAAATGACCTCGAAGGCCTCTCTATCGCCTTTGGCGGCGTCTTCTATGATATCTTTATTCACCTTCTTCATCGGCCTCTGTAATATTAGACACCCAAATGGCTCAAAAAGTTCCCGCCAGACGATATTTTACTTTTTTTTAGAGAAAAATACCATAAACCGTATTGTGGCGAAGGCTCAAATGTTGTATAGTATTCTGCCTGATTACTTTTCATGTCTTAAGATATCTTATTGTCCTTTCTTCAAGAGCATACCATGGAACTTATAAAACCAGAATCCGCGGAAGCGTGCATAGAGTTCTATAATGAACACACCGCAGAGATAAAAGGCGGGAACTACGATCTTGAGATTAGGCCCGAATGGGTCGAGGAGATCGAGCCCGAAGACCTGAAGCTCCTGCGCTTTTTCTGTCCCGCCTCAAGGGTCGGCATAGCGGAGTCCGAGGCCACGCCCATGGAGATCCTTCTATCGCTCCTAGACGACGAGGACGCAAATGTCCGTCTTGCACTGGCAAAGAACGCAATCACCCCTGCCGAAACGCTCATAACTCTTTCCGAAGACGAAGAATCTCTTGTACGGGAGGCCGTTGTCAACAATCCGAATACCCCCAGAAGCGTCCTTGAGAGCTTTTCGCAAAAAGGCAAAGGTTTTGAATATATAAAAGAATCTATCGCCAAAAACCCGTCCACGCCGCCAGACATACTGGAGAGCCTTGCCGACACGGAGGACGGCTACTGGTTCGTGCGCGAGGCCGTGGCGCGAAATACCAACACCCCCGGCCCGGTCCTTGAGTTACTCTCCAAAGACAAGCGCGACAGCGTGCGCGAGGCGGTCGCCTCGAACCCGCGAGCCCCGATAGCCGTGCTTAAAACACTCTCCAAAGAAGGCGGTTTCTTTAGCGGCAAGTCCGACATAGCCAAGACAGCCGAAGAAAACCCGAACTGCCCCAAAGGCGGATGTTTTATCGCCACAGCCGCATGCGGCTCTTATGACGAAGCTGAAGTTTTGGTGCTAAGAAAATTTCGAGATGAAAGACTTCTAAAGAGCGGCGCGGGCAGGGCACTAGTTCGGCTCTACTACCTGAGCTCGCCGCCTGTTGCAGGTATAATAGAAAAGAGCGAACCGCTAAAAAAGATAATACGGTTTACGCTGATAAGACCTCTTGCCGGGTTCTTTAAGAAAAATCTCTAAAGACCCTCCCGTATTAACCACCCTATTAACTACTCTGAGAAAGTTTAATCTCGTCGAGCAGGATACCCATGGACTTCTTGAGTTCAAGTATGGAAAGGTGATAATCGTACCTGGCATTCATAAGTCCCATCTCCGCCTCGACAAGCGTAGAGTCGGCGTCGATAAGGTCCATATTATCGGCCAGGCCGTACTTGTATTGCTTAAAGACCATATCGTAGTTCTCACGCGCAAAGGAGAGAAGCTTTTCAAAAGATTCCATAACAGAGGCAAGGCTTGCGACATCGTTATAAGCGGCACGAACCTCAAGCTCTATATCGCGCCCGGCGGCGAGTTTATCAAGCAAGGCCTCACGGTGCAGTGACCTGGCCTCTTCGAGTTCGGCCTTTCTGAGCCCACCTTCGAAGATCGGATAGTTTATATTTATGCCGCCGTAGAGAAACTCCTTCAGTTGAAAACTCGTCTCCGGCGACTGGTCTCTATACGAATATGAACCGGTAAGCTTTACGTATGGCCGAAAAGAGCCCTTGGCCAAACCTATACCGTCACTGGCCGCGGCGACGTCGAGTTCCTTGACTCTGAGTTCGCGCCTTCTTTCACGGGCGGTCTTTATAAGGGAATCTACATCCCCCTTTTTACCTGCGAACGCTGGCTCGGGCGGATCTGTCACAATAATAACGCCTTGCAAACCTGTGATCCTCGCCAGTATATCGAGCCAGTTCCTTGCCTCGCGCCGCGCGCCTATAAGTTCGGCGGTGATCGAGGCGGCCTCGGCGTCTGCCCGCAATACGAGTGTCTTTATGGCTGTGCCCGCCTTGAGGCGAGCCTTGCTCACGCGCTGCTGCTGGGCGGCGCGTTTTAGAGAGGCCCCCTTTATCTCAACCTCTCCGGCGGCCTTCAACGCGCCGAAGTAGGCCCGGGCGGTCTCTATCACCACCTCTTCTTCGGAGATAGCCACGGCCTCGCTGCCGGCCTCGGCCCCCTTCTCACTTTGCCTTATATAACTGGTCGCGCGTCCGCCGGTATATAGAGGTTGATCGACCGTAAGGTCGAAACGCTGCGCGCTATCTGGCTGAATGAGGAAGGCGCCTTTCATCTTTTCTTCGCTATATTTTATATATGTGGCATCGGCAACTACCGAAGGCCTGAGGCCGGCGCGCGCTTTTTCGATTGAGCGTTCGCTCTGGAAAAGAGCTTCGCGCGAAGCGGCGATAGACTCATGATTCTCAAGGGCCAGACGGTAGGCCGCCTCAAGCAAGAGTGTCCCGGCACTGCCCCCGGAAGGCAGAGCTGTAAAAAAGAATAATGTAACAAAGATGAACGATATGAAAGAAAACTTCTTTTTAGAAAAGGTCCGTCTATCCATCAAAAGTTCCATTCGAAAGCTTTTTAGATTACGGGGCCGAAGCCTCCCAACATAGCCCTGACGGACAGGGCGAACCGACTATTATAAATATATCATCAAAGAAAGCATCTGCAAAGCGCTTTAGACTGGAGAGGGGTATTTTATAAAAGAGAAGTTTTTGACAAATTTTCTGGGCAAAAATATAATATTTAATATTAACCTTAAGTCGAAGGATCTCCCAAGGAAGCGCTGATCTATTCGTGAACTCGTATCTTGTGCCTAAAATGTCCAGCTTCCGCGTTGCGAATCAAGGTTGTGAGCAAGATGCTCGTAAACAAGATACGCCGCCTTGTAGTGGTGCAAGAAGACGGCAAGACCGCCGGGGTCGTAACCCAGACCACCATCATAAGAGATCTGCAGCAGACATATATAGAGTCTTTACTGAATTAAGAACGCGCCTTATAGATAAGAAACAATCATAAACTTCTTCAATACTTTTAATTTGACATCTTCGCCACTATAATGGTATAAAATCTAATTCTATGGGGCTGTAGCTCAGCTGGGAGAGCATTTGACTGGCAGTCAAAAGGTCAGGGGTTCGATCCCCCTCAGCTCCACCAATCTTTTCAAGGGGTTACGGACTATCCGTAACCCCTTTTTCGTTGACCGTAGCTAAAACATAGCCGTTTTTGTAGACCTTCTCTATAACATCCACCTTATGGCCTTAAGAAAGAAGGAGCGCATTTAATATTTCCTCTATGCTAACCTTTATATCATCAAGCAATGTATTGTTCTGCGCCTTGGGCACGGCTATAGGCTTCTTCGAAGGACCCGTTATAAAAAAGATCCGGTTCGCAAAGCCGCTGCCAGGATCGTACTCAGAAAGATCTTGAGAGAAGTGTACCGTCGTCTTGCAGGAAGCGGATTCGAACCCAGACGGATTTCCCTCCACTAGAGCTTGAGAACTAAAGAGCAATTTCTCGTAATGGCTTGACTTTGGCCTAGTCTCCCCTCTTACATACTAAAACCAACCACCTAACAGTTTCTCATAGAGTTCATAAAACTTATTTAATTTCATGGAGTTTGACCCGGTTTGTCACAATTCTTAGTCCAGAGTAATATCCTGAGATCTCTGTAGTCACTTATCGATCCAGACGAAGATGCCACTCTCAGAGGGGTCGATGGCACTCATATGATCGAGGATTTTTATGGACTCTTTGTTTAGCTTTTTGTCCTTGCTTATTAGCAGAAGCCCGGAACCGCTCCTTACGTCCCTTGAAGTTACCATTCCGGGATAAAGGCTCTTCGGTTCAAGCTCCTTCTCAAGGTAGCCGGAGGCCGGAAGCGCCAACCTGTAATACTCCGCAGCGACCTTCTTAAAGCGAGCGAAGAGCGTCGGGTCGAATAAGGTTCCGAGCGACCCGTTCAACTCTTCCAGCGTAAGGGTGAGCGCGTCCGCGCCGGCATGCCTTCTCAGGGTGTTGTCTATGAAATCGGCCGCGGCTATTACCCTCGAACCCTGTGGTATTGCCTCCCCCTTGAGCCCGTCCGGAAAGCCGCCGCCCCCGTATAATTCATGGTGGTGACGGATCAGTACGCCGACCTCTTTCATCTCCTCTATATTGCTTACGGCCGTTTGCCCGCGTATCGGGTGCATCCGGTACTCCTTTAGTTCTTCCCTGGTCATCTCTACCGGCGGTTTAGAGAGAACTATATCGGGCGAGCCGATCTTGCCCGTGTCGTGAAGAACGGCGGCAGTCGATATCGCCTCTATCTCGCCCGTATCGAGGCCGATCTCTCTGGCAACTGCCTCGGAAAGTTCTGAGACGTTTCGCGCGTGACTCGGCGCGCTCCTGTCTCTCAGCCCCAAAAGGAGCGAAAATGAATGGGTAATCCCGGTAAAGTTGGACTTCAGGGTACGGTTGAGGCTGTCGAGCCGTTCGTTCTTCTTCGTGAGATCTATTGTCTGGAACTGAACCATCTGCTCAAGCTCATCGTTCCAGCGTTTTATCTCCTTGTTCTGAATCTTTATAATCTCGTTTAACCGCTTGTTTTCGCGTTCAAGCGAATAGCTTGCGACCATATCGGCGACAACGGACTTTAAGAGGTCGTCGTCCCAGGGCTTTGAGAGATAGCGATCTACTCCGCCTTCGTTTATGGCGTCTATAGCCGCCTCGGTATCGGCATAACCGGTAAGGACCACACGTTTTGAATCGGGCGTAATCTCGCGGGCCTTTGTTAGGAACTCCACCCCGGTCATGCCCGGCATACGGTGGTCGCTTACAATAAGGGCCATGTCGGGGTTCTCACTTAGGAGCTTTAGACCGTCAAAACCGGACAGGGCTGTCAGGATCTCATACTCTTCATCCATAAAGAGTCTTTCCAGAGACTTGAGGACATTTTCCTCATCGTCCACAAAGAGTATCTTAAGCACGCCGTTTATTGAACTCTCGCTCATCGTCTTCGTCCCTTTTCTTGCTAAGGAAGCTCTGATCTATTCGTGAACTCGTATTTTGTGCCTAAAATCTCCACCTTCTGCGTTGCGAATCGTCATAATAGCTTGCTATTACTAGCGATTCGCGCCTTGAATCTGAAGATTTTTAATTACAACCTACTTCGTCCAGAATAGATCAGAGTTTCCTTAATCTTTAAAGATACGGGTTACCACTTCGTCTATCAACTCCGACTCTTTGTAGCTTTGGACTTTATTTACAAGCGTTGGTGTGAGCCTTGACCCCATTGTAATAAGCACCTTACCGTAGACATTTTTGAGATCCTCTGCCATCACCATACCATGCCTGAGTGCCGTAAGGGGTATCTGGGTGGTCTCCGCGTTCGTTTCGAAGTAGCCAAAGTAGTCCTCTTTGGGCTTTTTTGCGACACCCTTCCCCGCGACCTCTTCGCCAAACGATCTCCTGAAGGCCTGCTCTGCCTCCTTGCCCTGCCTGCATCCTATGAAAGTGGCGACGACCTGGGGGTCGAAGTCCTTGCCTGCGCAATTTCTCAGGTACTCTATGGCCGGGCCGTCGTCGAGCTTCTGTTTTTTATATACGAGCCTGTCATATGCCTTACATACCGCGAGGATCCTCGCCCCTATATGTATCTCCTCCCCCTTGAGTCCGTCGGGGTAGCCCTTGCCATCAAACCTCTCCATGTGCCCCCTGATGATCAAGCCCGCCTGCATTAGGATATCGATGTGTGCCAGAAGAGCCTGTGTCGTTACGGGGTTCTTCTTTACAAATTTCTCCTCGGACGCGTTCGACAAGAGGCCCGATTCGACCCTCTTTAGGACCTCCCTTGGGATGCCTATAAGGCCGATATCGTGCAAAAGGGCCGAAATCTCTAAAAGCTCCACATCGGCGTCGTCCATCTCCATGGATTCGGCAAGCTCCATGGAGAAGATGGCGACCCTCTTTACGTGGCCGCCTAGCTGCGGGTCGTAGAGCGACATGAGGTCTGCGAACATCCTGACAAAACCGAAAAAGTTTTCCCTTATCTCCTTTGTCTGCTCCCGGACCTTATCTTCCAGGTTTTCGTTCAGGTCCTTTAGCTCTTCATTTTGCCTTTTGGTAAGTTCGACAAGGCGCTCGTTCTCTCTCTTAAGGGAAAACAGGCACGTGGCGTCCTTTACCATGGTGACGAGTTCACCGTCGTCCCAGGGCTTTGAGATATACCTGTTTGCGGCGGCCCTGTTGATGGCATCTATGGCCGACTGGCCGTCGGCATAACCGGTCAGGATTATCCTTACGGCCTCCGGCGCAAGGACGCGCGCCTTTTCGAGGAACTCTACACCTGTCATCTGGGGCATACGCTGGTCTGAGACTATAAGGGCCACATCCGGGTTATCGCCTAACACCGCGAGCCCCGCGGCCCCGGAGGAGGCGGTTAATATCTCGTACTCCTCGTCCATAAAGAGGCGCGTAAGGCTCTTTAGAATATTTTCCTCGTCGTCGACAAAGAGTATCTTAAGCGGCTCATCCGATTTTACAGCAACCATGATCCCCGTCTCCATTCTTATGTCAAAGGCGCATACTGCCCCTCTAACTCCAGTATAGACCCTATATTAAATGAGCACAATCGAATGAATCTTTCTCAGTCGCCATCGACGACCGGGATAGTTATGGTAAATTCGGTGCCCTTCCCAAGCTCGCTCTCCACGCTGATATCTCCGTTATGCCTCTTGACGATATCGTAACTTATGCTCAGCCCGAGCCCGGTGCCCTTTCCGATCTCCTTTGTCGTAAAGAATGGGTCGAAGAGCTTTCCGACATTTTCAGGCGGTATACCGCAGCCGGTATCGGCAATAGATACATATATAGAGTCACCCTTGCGCCAGGTCCTGATCGTTATCTCTCCCTGCCCTTCTATCGACTGAGCCGCGTTCACCAGGAGGTTCATGAAGACCTGGTTGAGTTGCTGAGGGTAGCATTTGGTCTGCGGCAATTCTCCGTATTCCTTCTTGAGCGTCGCCTTATACTTTAGCTCATTCCAGACGATGCTTATGGTGGACTCAAGGCACTCCTTGATGTCTGCGTATCCGGTCTCCTCGACCCTGTCCGGCCTTGAGAAGACCTTTAAGTCCATGACGATCTTCCTTATCCTTTCGGCCCCGTCCACAGACTCGGCAATGAGATCCTTGAGATCGCCGGTGATATGATCTACCTTTAACCTCTTTCGCTCCTTGTCGAGCTCTACGGTATCGTCTCCTCCTATGGCCCTGTCCTGGATATCGATAAACTCGGAGAGCCTGTCGGAGTACTTTGAGAGCGTGGCGAGATTGCTTGAGATAAAGGACATCGGATTATTTATCTCGTGCGCCACGCCGGCGGCGAGTTGTCCGAGAGAGGCCATCTTCTCCTGCTGTATAATGGTGGCCTGCGTCGCCTTTAGTTCTCTGTTCGTCTCTTCGAGGGCATCGGTCATCTTCTTCATGACCGTTATGTCGTGCAGTATTACGACTGTGCCGACGGCCTCGCTTTCAGTCTCTTTATAAGGATTCCGGTAGGGATAGGTCTGGAGCGAGAACCACCTGCCGCTCTCTACATGGTGCAGCTCTTCGCTGCCGTCCCTGCCGAGGTGTTTCTTAAAATCGTTTACTCTCAGGAGTCCCCCCCACTCGGAGCCAAGGATATCTTCAAACGAAGAGGAGAGGTAGTTCGCCAGCGACCTGTTGCACCTCTTGATCCTACCTTGCGCGTCTGCCATCATGACGATATCGTGCTCAATACAGTCGAGCGTCCTCTCCCACTCCTCCTTTGCGGCCTCTACCTTCTTAAAGACTTTTTTGAACTCTTCGCCCGACCTCTTAAGCTCCTCCTCGGCCAGCTTCCGGTCGAATATATCCCTTATGATGCCGGTAAAATAGGTACTGCCCTTCGACTTCCATGTGGCCAGAGACAGCTCTATGGGGAACTCCGTCCCGTCGCTACGAAGCGCCGTTATCTCGACGGAGGAACCGATAAGCACACTCTCCCCGGTCGTAAGGAAATTCTTAAAGCCTTTGATATGATCCTCCCTGAATCGCTCGGGCATGATATGTGTGAGCGCCATGCCTACGGCATCCTCCTTTGTATATCCAAAGATCTCCTCGGCCACCTTGTTCCACAGTATGATCTTTCCGTCCGAATCCATGGAGACTATCGCGTCGGTGGCGCTATCTACGAGGCTCCGGAAGCGCTCTTCGCTCTCCCTGAGATCCCGCCTTATCCTCAGGTCGTAGAGGAGTTCCGTCACGCGCCTTGTGAGGGCGTCTATATCGACGGGCTTTATGAAGTAGCCGTCCGCATTGTCGGTAACTGCGCCTATGGCGTTTTGGAGGGATGAGTGACCGGTAATGATTATACAGACGAGTTCCGGGTCTATTGCCTTAATACGCTTTAAGAGCGAAATGCCGTCCATGTCCGGGAGCTTGATGTCGATTATAGCGACGTCAACAAGCTCTCTTTCAAGAGACTTTATCGCCTCTTGGCCGCTCCCGGCCGTAGTGAGGTCAAAGCCCTTCTCAGTAAAGACGTCCGCCAGTGTCTCACAGGCGCCTTGGTCGTCGTCGATGACCATGAGCCTTGTTTTTTCCATAACTCCCCCGTCTACGCTCCGATCGCCCCGGATAAGCGGGCACGACAGTGCTCCGTAAAGTGCCCTAGTTATATAATAATCCGTTTTAGTCTTTATGCATACCCCCCCTATACACAATAAGGGATTGAGTATATAATTAATATAGAAGTCATTCCAATCACCTGTGAGCGGTTTTCCATTGATTTTCCTATCTTCTCTTATTCAAAGAGTACCTGTATTGGTGACGTTATGCTTAACGATATCAAAGAGTTAGTCTCCTTCAGAACCGGCCTCAGGTTCTACGGCGTAGATGCGGATGAATTCGATAAAACGCTCTTTTCGAGAATCGGGGAGCTTGGGCTGGAGTCTGCGGAACGCTACTGTGCGCTGCTTGATTCCAACGGCCAGGGGGCCGTGGAAGAATGGCAGAAGCTAATCGCGCTACTGACCACCGGGGAGACCTACTTTCTCAGGGACTTGGGCCAGATGGAGGTCCTTAGGAAGCGTTTACTGCCCAAACTTATAAAAAATCGATCCGGCAGGAGGCCTTTACGTATCTGGTCGGCCGGTTGCTCGACCGGCGAGGAGCCTTATTCCATAGCCATACTTATAAAGGAACTCACCCGGACGGAACCGTTACCGGAGATAGAGATCGTCGGAACCGATATAAATAAAGAGGCGCTCTCAAAGGCGGATAAAGGCATATACGGTGAGTGGTCCTTTCGCGGCATCGCGCCGGATTTCATGGAGCGCTATTTTAAGAAAGAGAAAAAGGGCTGGCGCATCGACGACTCCATAAGGGAGATGGTGAGCTTCTCAGAAAAGAGCCTCTCCCACCTTGACTACCCGTCCTATGCCTCCGGCCTCCACGACATGGACCTGATACTATGCAGGAATGTGCTTATATACCTAAAGCGCGAAGTCGTGCCGGGTATTATCGAGAGGCTTTTGAAGAGCCTCCGGGGCGACGGATACCTGATGGTAGGCCACTCGGAGATCCTGTCCGGAAACTATGGCGGCTTAAAACCCTGTCTATTCCCCGAATCCATCGTCTACAGCCATACGGATGGGACCGAGACGACAGCATCCAAACCGCTGCCGGCAACAGACCGAATACGCGTGATTAAGAGGCTCCCCGTAAAGGCGCGCTTCTCAAGAAGCAGCGCGTCTAAGAGACCGGCCCCAAGGGCTCTGGTAAAGGCCGCATCGTCCACGGTAACCATGAACGGCCTTAGAAGACTCTTTAACCGTGCATCGTACGGGGAGGCTGTACGGGCGGCCAAGGCCCTGCTTACGGAGATACCGCGCGACTTCGACCTGCTTCACCTTCTGGCGCGGGCATATGCCAATATGGGCGAATACGGAGAGGCCCTCGTCACAGCGGCCCGGGCGTCTAATGTCAAGCCGCTATCGATAGACATCTACTTCCTTATGGCCCACATCCATCAGGAACTCGGCAACAGGGCGGAGACCCGTGAGATGCTTAGAAAGATATTATACCTCTCACCGCTCTCGGTCGCTGCATATCTCGAACTAGCGGCCCTCGATGAAAGTGATAATGAGAGGGAAAAGGCCCGCACGATACGCACTAAGGCGCTTGAAATCCTTAAAGAACTGCCTGAAGGGGTCGAGGTCGCCCAGTACGGTGGCGTAACGGCAGGTGAACTAATAGAACATATTGCACATACTAGCTGTATGAGAAATCGGAATAGTGGACTATACTAGAGTTAGAGGGGAAGGCTTATGAAGGCTACCGAGGCAGATAACGGAGGATCAGGCTTATTAGATCTAAAATCTCTCTCTTCGGACGAGGTCGGCGTGGAGTGTACGGCGTTGATCTTTAGCCTAAATGAGACCCGTTACGGTATAGACACCTCTTTTGTGCGAGAGATCGTTCCCCTTCCCGAGCTTACCCCGACCGACGAGGTCCCATTCTACATAACAGGAGAATTTAACCTCCGTGGAACTATCGTTCCAGTCGTAGACCTGAACGCAAGGCTCTCACACCCGCAAACCCAATTTGATATCAACGACAATGTCATCATTTTAGAGAAAGACGAGGAGATAGTAGGGGTCGCCGTCTCCAGCGTGGACGACGTGACAGCCATTGCCAAGGCGGATCTGGAAGCGCCCGCTTCGTCGAAGCTCGACGGCGCCGCCCTCTCCGGAGCCGGGCTTGTCATAGGCGAGGCCCGTATCGGAAAGTCCATAGTCCATATTCTCGACTGCGAGAAGATAACCGCCTGCAACGGGGATGCGCCGGGCGTGACCATTGGGGAGAGATCTATTGCTCCGCTCTCCGAGGAGGCCGTGGAGATATTCAAAGAGAGGGCCGCAAACCTCATAAAGGAGGTAGAGGATATCGACATATCGGGCCTGGTGCCGCTGGCGGTATTTTCGCTCGCGGGCGAGCTTTTCGGCGTGGGCCTCTCCGAGGTACGCGAGTTCTCGGAGTTTGTGGAGTGCGTGCCAATCCCTTGCTCCCCGAAGACGATAGTCGGGAACATGAACCTCCGGGGAGAGATCCTTACGCTCATAGATATGGCGGTGGTTCTGAATATGCCTCTTACCAATAAGGAGGAGGCCGCAAAGGTGATCGTCTCCGAACTCGACGGCAGGCCGCTTGGCATACCGGTGGACGACGTATTCGACCTGCTCTATGTCGGCCCCTCGGATATCTCAAAGGTGCCGGTCGCCGTTAAATCGGTAAAGGACGAGTACCTTAAGGGTACGGTCATATATGAAGAAAAGATGCTCGGCGTTCTCGACCTTGGAAAGTTGCTTTCGAGCAAAGAGATCGTCGTAAGCGAAGAGGTCTGAGCCCGCGCCCCGAATAGGCGCGCTCTAAAATGGTCCGCCCGTAGAGAGGGCATGAAAAGTACTGAGGGAGGGTCTCATGAATAATACTATTACCAATAAAACGGACAGCGCCCACGCCCTCCCCGGCTGGGGGCTCAGAAAAAAACTGATAGCGCTTCTGCTCGTCATATCGATTGCGCCTATCGTCATCGTTGGGGCTCTGAGCTACAACTCCGCGAAGAATACGCTCCGCGAGGAGATCACAAAGAACTTCGTAGCCATAGCCGACGGCAGGCAGGAGGCCATCGACCGTTACCTGATGGGCGAAAAAGGAGTTACGCTCCAGCAGGCCTCCGATAACTTCATAAGCGAGAGCCTTAAGAAGATAAGAGGCGACAAGGACGGAGCCGGGAAGGCCGCCGAGAAGCTCAACCTCTTTCTGAGCGCAAAACTGAAGATTGACCCCGAGATGTACGAAATAATGATTATGGACAGGAACGGCATGGTCGTCGCCGGAACCAACAAGGACGAGATAGGGAGCGATATGTCTAACGACCTCTACTTCAAAGAGGCTCTCAAGGGGGCATATATCAAAGACGTATACCGCTCCGAGCATACGGGGACGGTAGGCTTCTCGGTCTCCGCTCCGATACGCAACCTGAAGACAAACGAGGTGCTTGGAGTCCTCATAAACGAGTATGACATATCCACTTTACTGGAGATTACCGACAACAAGGAGGGGCTCGGCGAGACCGGCGAGGTACACATTATCAATCAGGACGGCTATCTGTTAACCAATTCGAGATTTATAAAGGATACGGTGCTCAAGCAAAAGGTCGATAACAAGCCCGTAAGGCTCTTTCATGAGTCCATGAAGCATATGTCCGGGACCTTTAAAGACTACAGGGGCAAGAAAGTCTTCGGCGCATCGTCGGGCAAACACCTCTATGAGGACCACGGCCTCAAGTGGACGGTAATAGCCAAGGTAGACGAGAGCGAGGCGCTTGGACCTATCAGTGGCCTGCTCAAGACAATATCCCTCATCGTAGTAATTCTCGGAGGGGCCGTAGTGGCCATTGGCGTCTACTTCGGGCGCTCCATAAGCGGGCCCATAGTGGAGGTAGCGCAAAATATCTCATCGACTTCGAGCGAGATGTCGGCCACGGCCGAACAGCACGAAAAGACGGCCGCCCAGCAGTCGGCGGCAGTTACCGAGACATCGACGACCATGGACGAAGTCGCCGCCTCGTCGCTACAGTCATCTGAACAGGCCGAGATCGCCGCGGAAGGCACCAAGGAGGTCCTCACGCTCGTAAGCGAGGGTAGCTCCACCGTCGATAAGACTATGGACGGCATGGACTCGATGAA
Organism: Deltaproteobacteria bacterium; assembly: GCA_029262535.1. Lineage (GTDB taxonomy): Bacteria > Desulfobacterota > GWC2-55-46 > GWC2-55-46 > JAJCZF01 > JAJCZF01. Next base: position 21,665 of record JAJCZF010000087.1, on the reverse strand, counting down.
GGACAAGGTCGGCGCAATAGCCGCACAGATACTACGCCTGTCGGAGCAGACCGGACAGATAGCCGACATCACGGGCCTTGTTACCGAGATAGCGAACCAGACCAACCTGTTGGCCCTTAACGCCGCCGTCGAGGCGGCGCGCGCCGGAGAGCACGGACGCGGCTTTGCCGTAGTCGCTACGGAGATAAGAAAGCTCGCCGACCAGAGCAAGAAGAGCGCAGAGAAGATTAACGTCATAGTCGGCGACATCCAGAAGGCCACGGACACAACCGTTATGGTCACGGAGGAGGGCACCAGGACGGTCGAAGAGGGAACGAGGCTCGCCGCCGAGATAGCGGACGCCTTCGCGGGGGTGGCGGAATCTGTCAACACCATATACGAGAACGCAAAGCAGATATCGCTAAACGCCAAGCAACAGAGTTCGGCCATCAAGCAGGTCGTTGACTCGATGAACGACTTAAACGCCGGGGCCAAAGAGACGGTCGCCGGGATCGCCCAGACCAAGACGGGCATAATCACACTAAACGACGCGGCAAGGAATCTTAAGTCCATCGTTTGAGAGGCTCTTAATCGCGGCGGATAAGGAACGAGTAGGATGATAGAGGACAAGGAATTAAGAGAGCTCTTCAAGATAGAAGCGAGTGAGCACCTTCAAAACCTCGACGCCGGACTCCTGCGCCTTGAAAAGGAACCCAGGGATCAGAAGATCCTCGAAGAGCTCTTTCGCGAGGCCCACAGCCTGAAGGGTGCGGCTCGGATGCTCGGCCTCCTTGATATCCAGAACGTAGCACATACAATCGAGGATCTCCTCGGCTCCGCAAAGAGCGGCAAGACGATTATCACCAAAGAGCAGATCGACCCGGTCTACGCCACTATAGACGGTATCAAAAAGCTCGTTAGCGAGGCACTGACCGGCGCGCCTTCGGGTGTGGCGGTTGAGGAGCTTAAAAACTCCCTGAAGGAAGGCGAACGCGCCGAATCCGCCGAATCCGAAAAGGAGGCCGCCGCCCCCGTGAAACAGCAAGAGGAAACGGCCGACGACGAATCAGGCGAATCAAAGGAAGGGCAGAGAACAGTAGCCACCCCGTCCGTTTCCAATAGTATGGAGCAGCCTGGGGCGGCCGTTGAAGAAATCCCTTCGGCCGAAGAGATAAAGAGTTATTCCATAGACACGGTGCGCGTCAGCACCTCCATTCTCGACAGGCTCCTTACCCATGTGGACGAGCTATCGATAAACAGCATGAGACTCTTTCACCGCCTGGACGAGATCGAAGAGGCCATTGAACAGTACGAGGAGTGGGAGCGGCTCGACTATCAGGGCCGAATAACAGAAAGGACGAGTCTCGCCGGGCTGCGTCTCCGGGAGGCCGGGACTCTTCAGGCGGCCGCCGGGATAACGGAGCGCGAACGTGAGGCCGTCACCGACCTTGGAAAGATGCTCTCCGCGCTCAGGGATAACGCCTATGACGACGTAACAAGGCTCGACTATATCACGGGAGAGCTTCAGGACGGTATACGCTCCATAAGCCTCATCCCTCTCTCCACCCTCTTCAGGCTCTACCCGCGCATGATGCGGGACATGGCGCACGAAGCCGGCAAAGAGATGAACTTCTCCTTCGAAGGAGAAGATACGAGCGCAGACAAGCATATTATTGAAGAGATCAAGGACCCCATAATGCATCTCTTAAGAAACTCCATTGACCACGGCATCGAAACGCCCGAAGAGCGCCGCGCCTTGGGAAAGGACGAGTGCGCGACCATAAGGCTTCGCGCTTACAGGGAGGCGGCAAATATCGTAATAGAGGTTATTGACGACGGCCGGGGCCTCGACAGGGATGAAATTAAGAAGATAGCGCTTAGAAAAAGTATCTGCTCAGAGGAAGATATCGAACGGATGAGCGACCGTCAGATAGAGTCCCTGATATTTACCAGAGGGTTTTCGACCTCTACTTTCGTTACCGAACTCTCCGGCAGGGGCGTCGGACTCGACGTGGTAAGCGCAAATGTCGACCGCCTCAAAGGTTCCGTAAAGATCGAATCCACACACGGCGAAGGCGCGACCATTCGCATGGTATTGCCAGTTACGGTCTCTACCCTCAGGGCGCTGATATCCGTCTCCGGTGGCTTTAGTTACGCCATACCGCTTGAGTATGTGGAGACCACCAGGTTCGTTAAGGTAAAGGAGATCTTCCCAATGGAGGGGCGCGACACGGTGGCTCACAACGGCGAGCCCCTTTCAGTCGCCTACTTGCACGAGTTGTTAGATAGCGCAGGCCAACGGGCCGCAGCGGATGAGCTTCTGCCCTGTATCGTCATAACGGCAGACGACGAGAGGCTCGGCGTGATTGTAGAGGCTATAACGGACGAACAGGAGATAGTCATCAAGCCACAGAGTTCGATCTTGAAGCGCGTGCGCAACGTGCTCGGCTCGACCATACTCGGCACAGGCGATATATGCACAGTGCTCCGGCCGCCCGACTTAATAAAGACGATCAAGAAGCTCAGAGGGCCGGTTGCCGCCGTACCGTTAGACAAGAAGAAGGCCGCGGAGAAAAAGCGCCTGCTCCTGGTCGAAGACAGCATAACGACGAGAACCCAGGAGAGGCATATACTCGAAGGGGCAGGATACAAGGTCACCGTGGCCGTGGACGGTATCGACGCCCTCGACAAGCTCCGCCGCGAAGAGTTCGACGCTGTCGTCTCGGATATTACCATGCCCAACATGGACGGCCTTACCCTTACCGGGAAGATTAGGGCCGACAAAAAGTACGGCGAATTGCCGGTGATACTGGTGACGATGCTCTCATCGGACGATGACAGGAGGCGCGGTCTTGAGGTGGGCGCAAACGCCTATATAACAAAACCGAGCTTCGATCAAAGAGTGCTTCTTGAGATACTTGAGAGGATAATCTGATATGGGACGCAAGAAGATAAAGGTTCTTATAGTGGACGACTCCGCCCTGGCGGTGCGGGTGATAGAAAGGATACTTGAGACCGCGCCGGACATCACCGTAGTAGGCACGGCAAGGGACGGCATGGAGGGTATTGAGTTGCACCAGCGGCTCCACCCGGACATTATTATTACCGACCTCCACATGCCGGTAATGGACGGCCTTGAGTTTACCCAAAAGGTAATGAGCTGTTGCCCGGTACCGATACTCGTACTGAGTGTCTCGGTGCAGCCGGACGACGTAAAAAATATCTTCAAGCTTCTTGAGGCCGGGGCCGTCGATGTGCTCGCCAAGCCCGAGGGCGGTATATCGGCCAACAGGGAAAAGATTTCGAGAGAACTCATAGAAAAGGTCAGGATAGTTTCGGGCGTATACGTATTTCGCAGGGCTCCGCATAAGAAGGCCGAGCCCACGGAGATACAGAGCACGGGATCGAGACCGGGAGGAGAGGCGACACCGGTCTCCATAGTGGCCATTGGGGCCTCTACCGGCGGCCCGCTCGCCTTAAAAAAGATACTCTCCAGGCTGCCGGCGAACTTTCCGGCGCCTATAGTATGCGTCCAGCATATAAGCGAGGGCTTTCTTGAAGGCTTCGTAAGCTGGCTTAATTCCCAGTGCAAACTGACCGTAAAGTGCGCCGTTGACGGCGACAGGGTCAAGCCCGGAATCGTATACTTCCCTGAGGAGGGACGGCACATGAAGATTGACTCCCGAGGCAGGCTGAGATGCCACGAGGGCAAGGACTCAGACCTCTTTTGTCCCTCCATCAACGAGACCTTTAAGTCGATAGCCGTCTACGAGGACGGTTCAACCCTGGGCGTGCTCCTTACCGGCATAGGGGACGACGGGGCAGAGGGACTCTTGGAGATAAAGCGTCAGGGAGGTATGACCATAGCGCAGGACGAGGAGAGTTCCGTGGTATTCGGTATGCCAATGAGGGCCATTGCGCTCGGCGCGGCGGCTTACGTGCTCTCTCCCGAGGGGATAGCCCAAACGCTCTTGAAGATTAAATACGAAAACCTCAAGGAAGGACGCGGGCGATGAGTAAAAATATTCCCGCCAGGATACTTATAGTCGAGGACAGCCCGCTCCAGCGCGAGGTACTGCGGCGCGCGCTCGACTGCGCCGGTTACGACGTAATATCCGCAGTGGACGGCAAGGACGGGCTCGTGAAAGCGAAGGAGATGCTGCCTGAACTGATAGTAAGCGACATCATGATGCCCGGGATGAACGGATTCGAACTCTGTCAGGCCGTAAAGGCGGACGAAGGGCTCCGCGACATACCGCTTATCATACTCACATCGCTCTCGGATATGGAGGATGTTCTGTACGGTGTCGAATCGGGCGCCGACCGCTATGTCACAAAGCCGTTTAACGAAAAATACCTGCTGGAGAAGGTTGAGCAGCTACTAGCGAACCCGCCGATAAACGAATGGATGATGCCCAAAGAAGTGATAGAGGTATCCTACTCCGACGAGAAGCGAAAGATTTCAGCCTCCCCGAAACAAATACTCAACCTGCTTCTCTCGACCTACGAGAACGCCGCCATCCAGAACCAGGACCTCATCGACGCCAAGGGCAAACTAGAAGCCATGAATCAGGACCTCACTAAGAACCTCTTGGCCCTGAGGCTCTCCGAGGAGCGCTTCGAGACCCTGGTGCAGACCATACCGGACGTCGTATACAAAATAAACAGCGACGGAGAGTTCACCTTTGTAAACTATGCCGTAAAGAGGTTCGGCTACGAGCCCGGCGAACTGCTCGGCAGGCATTTTAGCGAGATAATCGTCCCGCCCGACCTTGCCAGGGTTAGCCGCAATAAGATTATCGAAGAGATAGCAGGCACCGCCACCGGCGACAAAGACGGACCCAAGCTCTTTGACGAGAGAAGGACCGGTGAGCGAAAGACGACCGGGCTTGAGGTAAACCTCATTGCAAAGGGAAGCGAAAGTAAGGAGCCCGCACTCATTGAGTCAATGGGCGAGAACGAGATAACGGTCGAGGTAAACAGCTCGGGGCTCTACGAGAGCAACCCCGCGGCCGAGAAATCCAACTTTATCGGCACCGTCGGAGTGATAAGGGATATAACCGACAGAAAGCTTGCAGAAGAGGAACTACACCGCCTGAACGAGGCCCTTGCCGCAAAAGAGAAACTCACCCTTGCCGGACAGCTGGGCGGCCATATCGCCCACGACCTCAGAAACCCCATAGGCGTAATCGCTAACTCCGCCTACTATCTCAACATGAAGCTCAAGGGGACGGACGAGAAGATAGGAAAACACCTCGAAATACTCACACACGAGGTCAAACGCGCCAACAATATTATCTCAGAGATGCTCGACTTCTACAAGATAAGGCCTCCGGACTTCAAAGAAGTTGACATAAATTCACTCATAGGCGAAACTATCGAGAACGTAAGTACCACGGAAAATATAAAAGTAACGACGAACTACGACAACGATCTTTCAAAGATATCAATCGATCCCGACCAGATAAGCAGGGTCCTCATAAACCTCCTCTCGAACGCCGTGGACGCCATGCCGGACGGCGGCACGCTGGAGGCATCCACCTCTCTCAGGAGGGGCCTTTGCGAGATAACGGTAAGCGACACCGGCATGGGCATACCGAAAGAAAATTACAGAAAGATATTCGAGCCCCTATTCACCAGCAAGATGCACGGCATCGGGCTCGGACTCTCCATAGTTAATGACCTCGTTGAGAAGAATAACGGAACTATAGAGTTCAAGAGCGCGGAGGGCAAGGGCACGGCATTCACCCTGCTTCTACCGCTAAAACGTGAGGAGGACGGGATAATACCATGAAGAAGGTATCGATACTTGTAATAGACGACGACACCGGCATGACCGAAACGATGAAGGACATCCTGGACGAACACGGCATGGAGGTCGCAATCGCGAACGACGGTTACTACGCCATTAATCTCGTAAATGAGAGGTCCTTCGATATAATTCTCTCCGATATCAAGATGCCCGGCATTAACGGCGTGGAGACGCTTAAAGAGATCAAAAAGATAAGGCCCAATATCCGGGTGATAATGATGACGGCCTATACGTCCGACGAGCTCGTGGAGGAGGCAAAGGAAGAGGGGGCCTATAAGGTCGTCTTCAAGCCCCTTCCCGTGGGAGAACTTATCAATGTCATCGGCGAAATTATCATACAGAATGACCTAAAAGACTAGAGCGGGACTTGGGAGGCCCATGTGATGGCGCTTACGAGACTTTTGATAATAGACGACGACCCGGCGGCGTGCGAGACCCTTACCGATATATTTGAAGAAAAGGGCTACTCGCCAGAGTCGGCCTTCACCGGCGCGGAGGCGATTGAAAAGGCCGCACGGATACGCTTTAACGCGGCCCTTATTGACCTTAAGCTACCAGACATGGACGGCATAGATCTGCTAAAGCGGCTCAAGGCCGACTACCCCGAAATGGTCTGCGTCATCGTCACGGGCAACGCCTCCCTCCAGAACGCCGTCGAGGCCTTAAAGGACGGGGCGAGCGGATACTTTATAAAACCACTCGATCTGGACGACGCTTGCATCAGGATTGAGAACCTCATCGACCGCCAGAGGCTCGTTACGGAGCTTTCGGAATCCGAAGAGCGCTTCCGCGGCCTCGTCGAGACATCGACCGACGCGATAATCATCGCAGACGAAGAGGGTAACATTACCCTATGGAACAAGAGCGCGGAGTCCATGCTCGGCTATAGCGAGGATGAGGTCGTTGGACAGCCCCTCACCCTCATCATGCGCGAGGAGAAGGCCCCCATACACAATGCGTCTGTTAAGGAGTATATTGAGACCGGCGAGTGCCCGGCCCGCAGGCAGACCCTTGAGCTGCACGCAAGACGCAAGGACGGCGTAGTTATCGAGATCGAGATAAGCATATCCTCCATGAGAAAAAAGGGCGCGCATACCTTTATAGCCATCATCCGGGACATCACCGAGAGAAAACGCCGTGACAACGAGTTCAAGGAGAAGGTCGGTGAGCTTGAGAGGATGAACAAGCTCATGGTCGGCCGCGAGCTTGACATGATCAAGCTCAAGGCGACGGTAAAGGAACTGAAGGCCAGACTCGGCGAATAAGAGGCGCGAGTAGAGAAAAAATAAATTTTTTCCAAAGGGCTGTTACCATGAGGATAGGACTTAGATATAAATTTGCCTTATATTTATGCGTGCTGATGGCGCTGGGACTGCTGGCGGCAATAGGCTATTACTTTGTTCTCCACAGGAATATCGAAGCCACTGTCGGTCTCGAAGAGGGCCGGCGTTCGAGCATGGTCATATTCGACGAAATTAACGCTTCCATGAGACTCGGGGGCGGCAGGGCTGAGAACAGGGCTGTTATCGAAAGGTTATCGAAGCTGGAAGATATTCGAGATATTCGGATTATTCACGGTCCCTCCGTGGACAGGCAGTACGGAGTCGAAGAGGACGAGCAGGCCACGGACGATCTCGACATGGCTGCGCTGGCAGGGGAGAGGGCAGAAGAGATTTTTAGAGAGCCGGAACATGCGGCCAGGGTGGTAACGCCCTTCTTCTTCAAAAAAGAGTGCCTCGGCTGTCACAACGCCGAGGTAGGTGAAGTGGCCGGGGCCATATCGATTACGGTAACGTTGGGCGCGCTCAGCGAGCTACTCCATAAATATTTTTATTACTCGATCCTATTCAGCTTCTTAATCCTCCTGATAATTGCCATCGCTTCCCTGCTCATTGTGCGCAAAAGTATCCTTACACCGCTTAGAAGATTGAAAACGGGGGCCGATACGCTCTCTGGAGGCAATCTCTCTTACAGGGTCGCCCTCAAGACCGGCGACGAGATGGAGGCGCTCGGCTCGGCCTTCGACTCCATGGGAGAGTCCCTCCTGAAGGCCCGCGACTCGCTGGAGGAAGCGAAGTCGGAGACGGATCGCAAGGCCGCCGAAGTCGCGGTAAAGTCCCTGCAACTGGGGAAAAAGACCGCCGAGCTTGAAGGACTACTGAAGAGGCACGCGAGCATCGTCGAGACCGCCGCAGACGCGATAGTGCTTCGCACCATAGAGCCTCCGGTGATTACCGATGCGAACCCGGCCGCAGAGAGGATAACCGGTTACTCCAAAGACGAACTTATCGGGATGAACCCGGACAGACTCCATACCGGCAGATGGCTCAAGGAATACAAGGACTCCGTGGGGCTCTGGCTAAAGGCGGGACGGGGCTACCTTCACGACACGGTTATTAGATGCAAGGACGGGCGAGAAATGCCGGTCGAGATAGCCGCGTCGATATTCGATTCGGACGGAAAGAGATACCTGCTTGAGATCACGAGAGACCTCTCCGAGAGAAAGGAGTTCGAGGCCGCGATAAAGAGCCACGCCAAAGATCTCGAAGAGAAGGTCCAGGAGAGAACAAAGGAGCTTGACGCCTCCATAAAGGAACTTGGCGATTCGAGGATGGCCGTAATGAATATCCTCGAAGATGTCGAGACGTCCAGAAAAGAATGGGCCGAGACCTTCGACGCCATTACCGACCCGCTATTTATTCATGATTCAAACTTCAGGGTTGTTAGAGCCAACACTACCTATGCCAGGTTGGCTGAATGCCCTATCAAGGAGGTCATCGGAAGGCCTTACTACGAGGTTTTTCCCAAGCGGAAAGGTCCGTTCAATATGTGCTTAAGCGCATTAAAAAAGTCTATTAAGAATGAGGAAGAAGAAGAGATTTCCTTGCCACATATAGGGAAAATATTCAAGGTAAGGTACTACCCTATAACGGATACTCACGGAGATTATCGCTATTCCATTCATATACTGGAAGACATAACCGATATAAAAATAGCCGAAAAGAGGGTTCAAGAGGAGGCCTATATATCGGAGAGCCTTCTGGCGCTATCGAGCGCAACGCAGGAAACGGTCAATATCGAGGCCTTCTTCGTTAATGCCGCGGCGTCATGCACCTCCATACTCGGCGCGGACTTCACACTCGTTTACCTCTGGAATAAAGAGATGGGCCGATACCACCCGGTCGAATCGAACGGACTTGAGCCGCACCTCGTCCCGCTCTTCAGGTCCACAGAACTAAAGAGAGACGACGCACTACTTAAAGAGCTAACCGACAGGCCCTTTATTATAGAAAAGGACGAAGCCGCAACGATAATTCCGGACGTCGCCGCCCTGGCCGTCCTGCCCCTGCTCTCTGATGGCGAACCCCTGGGGCTCATCATAGCGGGCTTTTATTTTAATAAGGCAAGGGCCTTCGGCCTGAGGGATATCGCGCTGATGGAAGGCATAACGAACCAGGTATCGGTAGCCCTGCGCGAGGCGGAGTTATACCGCGACGTCCTCAGAAAGACGGTCGAGCTTAGCGGCAAGATAGAGACCATACACGTACAGAACGAGATAGACCGCGCCATACTCTCCACGCTCGACTCAAGCGAGATACTGGAGACCGTCGCCCTTATGATAAACAGGCTCATACCGAGCGAGTGTGTCAGCGCGCTCCTTGCCGACCATGACAATTCGGACTTTGTAGCCACAGCGGGCTCGGGCCTCAAGATACTTTCAAAGGGCGACCGCATACCCTTTGAGGAGACGAGCGGATACGATGTGCTAAAGGATAAGAGGCCGCAGTTTATCGCCGACCTGAATAATGGCGAAGGGGGGCTGCCCTTTGAGGCACGGCTGCTTAAGGCCGGGATCGTGTCGGGCATAAGGGTGCCGCTTATAGTGAAGGGAGAGCCCATCGGGGTGGTCTCGACCTATTCCGTAAGGCCCTCCGGCTTTACCTACGATAACCTTACAACCCTTGAGACGGTCGCCGACCAGCTCACCGTGGCCCTTGAGAACGCGCGCCTGGTCACCGACCTTAACGAACTCTTTATGGGCACGGTCCGCTCGCTCACCGAGGCCATAGACGCCAAGAGCAAATGGACATCGGGCCACTCGAACAGGGTTACGGAGACCGTCGTCAAGCTTGGCAGGATACTGGGCGTAAAGGACGAGGAGCTAACTCGCCTCGAACTGGCCGCGCTCCTTCACGATGTCGGAAAGATCGGCACATATGAATCGATACTCGACAAGCCCAAGAAGCTCACCGACGAGGAATATGAGGTTATGAAGAACCACACGACAAAAGGGGCCGAGATACTTATGCCCGTAAAGCAGTTTGCCGACCTTATCCCGGCCGTAAAGCACCACCACGAATGCTACGACGGAAGGGGCTACCCGGACGGGATAAAGGGAGAGGATATACCGTGGTTTGCCCGCATCATCGGGGTAGCCGACACGGTAGACGCCATGATGTCTGACAGGCCCTACAGGAAGGGGCTCTCCATCGAGAAGGTCGTGGCCGAACTCAGTAGGTGTTCCTCCACGCAATTCGACCCGAAGGTGGTTGAGGCGTTCCTGACACTTAAGGAAGAAACCGAACAGGTCTAGCCATGAAGCTGCAATATAAATTATCATCGATTATATTCGTCTTCGGAATCATCATCCTGGTCCTGCTCTCGCTGGCCTACTACTTCTACATGCGCTCGGCAACGATTGACGACCTCCACTTTCAGGTACAAAAGGGCGCGCTGGAGAGGGCCGAACATGTCGAAGTGCTCCTGCGCGAGAAGATTGCCAGGGTAGAGGTCTTTGCCGATATACCGCTCCTGAAAAAGACCCTTATGGAAAGCAACGCCGAATTCAAGGGACTCGAACGCGCAAAGAGAGAGATACTTATTAAGGAGCTTAACGAGAGGTGGATGGCGACGGACGACCCGGCCGACCTCTTTGTATCTTCTTATATGACCAACCCCGTGGCGACTCACCTTACCGCTCAAGTCCGGAAACATCCCGAAGAGTACGGCGAACTATTCCTCACGAATCGATACGGTTCGCTGGTGGCTACGACCGGGAAGCTGACCACCCTCGCCCACGGGCATAAGTACTGGTGGGTTGCGGCCTATAACAGGGGTCTTGGCAAGGTATTCATAGACGACCGAGGCTTCGACAAGAGCGTCGGGGAGCACGTCATCGGCGTAACCGTGCCTATGATGGAAGAAAGATCGGTAGCGGGTATACTAAAGTTTAATCTAAAGATAGACGACCTGATGGATAGTATTATCCTCGGCCACCGCTTTGTCGAAGAGAGCGCTATCATGGCGGTCCGCTCCGGGGGGCTCATACTGGCCGCGGAGGGAGTGGATCCGCTTAAAGAGACGGTCGCGCCCGCCATAGTAGAGGCCATGGCAGGCAAAAGGAGCGGCTCAATCATAATAAGAGAGGGCGGAAAGAAAGCCCTCTACGGCTATGCGCCCGTCTCTATTACGCTCGGTTCTTCCGAGTTCGGTTTCGGCGGAAGCCACGAGTCCATAGACCACATACTCGGAAATAAAGGGGAGAGCTGGTACATCCTCACAAGATACGACCTGACAGGCGTGCTCTCTTTCTACACCGAGGAGCGTTTTATCCTTACTATCGGGGGGCTCACCATACTGCTCACCGCTCTGCTTGCAATGTTAATCGGCAAAAGGTTCGCCTCTCCCATAGTAGAGATGAAGGAGATGGCGAGCCGGGTGGGCCGGGGCGACTTCGACGCGAGGGTCGATAACGCTTCCTCCGACGAGATCGGCAGCCTCGCCGATTCGCTCAACCGCATGACCGCGCAACTACGCGCTACGACGGTCTCAAAGAACTATCTTAACGGCATCATAAACTCCATGAGCGAGGCCGTACTGGTCCTTGACATGGATATGAAGATTACGAAGGCCAGCGTAGGCGCCATGAGGCTCATCGACTATAGCGAAAAAGAGCTTGTGGGCGAATCCATAGACCTCCTCTTCCCGCCGGATGGGCAAGTCACGGAGATGCTCGAAGAGAGCCTCGCCAAAAGAGAGCCTCTCTCCGATATCGAAAAAGAGCTGCTACGAAGGGACGAGACGAAGATACCGGTCCTCTTTTCGTCTTCCATCCTGAAAGGCTCGGCCGGGGAGGCAGAGTCGATAGTATGCGTTGCGCACGACCTCACCGCAATAAGGCTCACCGAAGAGGCCATAAGAGAAAGCGAAGAGAGCTATCGCGGCCTGACGGAGAGCCTTGCCGAACTTGTATACCGTGCGGATCCTGAAACCCTCATAGCGACATACGTGAGTTCTGCTATAGTGACAATTTACGGCTATACTGCGAATGAGTGGCTTGACGACCCCGACCTGTGGGAGAAGACCCTCCATCCCGACGACCGCGAAAAGGTCATAAGGAACATGGAAAATGCGAGGAAGGAACTGAAAAACGTCACTATAGAATACAGGATCGTCAGGAAGGACGGCGGCGCCCACTGGGTCGAGGACCGGGTAAGCTGGGAAATCGGCACGGACGGTAAACCCATATCGATGACTGGTGTGATGTACGACATAACCGAAAATAAAGAGGCGGAGAAGGCATTACGCAAACGCACCCACGACCTCGGCGAGCGCGTCAAGGAGCAACACGGCCTATACGCCGCGCTCAAGATAATGGACGACCCGGCAGTCTCATATGAGGAGACCATGCAGGCCGTGGTGGAGATACTTCCCCCGGCGTGGCAATACCCCGATATCACCCGCGCCCGCATAACCCTGAACGAGGCCTCCTTCGAGACTGAGGGATTTAAAGATACAGAGTGGATGCAGTCGGCTGTGATAAGCGCGGGAGAAGAGGATATAGGCCGGGTGGAGGTAGCCTACCTTGAAGCGAGAGAAAGTTCCGGCTCCGGAGGAGGGCCGTTCCTCAAGGAAGAGAGAGACCTCATAGAGGCCCTCGCCGCGGAGATAGGCAACTATGTGGAGCGTTGCCGGGCGATAGAAGAACTCAGGCGCATGAACGATATACTTGAAGAGCGCGTCACAGAGCGCACCGCGGAGCTTAAAAAGACCCAGGACGAGCTTGTGCGCAAGGAGAAACTCGCCGCCGTCGGGCAGCTCGGCGGTCACATAGCGCACGACCTCAGAAACCCGCTCGGAACTATAAGCAACTCCATATACTTTCTCAATATGAAGCTCAAGGACGCGGACGAGAAGGTCAGGAAGCATATAAAGATACTGGAACGCGAAATACGGACCTCGGAGAGGATGATCTCCGACATGCTCGACTTCTACAGGGTAAAGCCTCCGGTCTTCGAGCTGTGCGATATAAACGGTATTATTTCCGACCAGCTCGACTCATACTCCTTCCCGGATAGCGTCACTGTCGAAAGGTCGCTCGCCGAAGGGCTGCCCCGTGTAAACGTTGACCCGGACCAGATACGAAGGGTAATGCTCAATCTCGTCGATAACGGCGTAGGCGCCATGACTGAAGGCGGCGCAATGAAGATAAAGAGCATGCTCTCTGGAGGTACGATAGAGGTCACGGTAACTGACTCAGGCTCAGGCGTTGCCAAGGAGAACCTTGAGCGTATTTTTGAGCCTCTCTTTACGACAAAACCCAAGGGAATCGGGCTCGGCCTCTCCATAGTCAAGGATCTGGCCGAGAAGAACAGCGCCACCGTAGAATGCGAGAGCGAGGTAGGAAGGGGAACCAGCTTTACACTACATTTCGCCATCGCTCGAAAAGAAGATTTAAGTACGCACAGATGAAGCAAGTAATATAAAGTTCCCCCCAAGGCCATCCAAACGACTGACCTGCTCCTGTAAGTCGGTCCACCCCCATAGTGAATAATCTAGCAATTTATTACCTGTAGAGGCTCCTTTATTTCCGGTGCAGGCGGGCTGGGGCATACTGGGGCGAAAAAAGGGCCGATCCGGCAACGGCTTTCGCATGCATAGCAGGGCTCTACGACGTGATGGTGGATGGCTCGGGCCGTCTCTAGAGCGCCGGTTACTATATCTACATATCATCGGAGCGGATTAAGCGGATGCTTTTTGAGTTGCAGGCAGCGCCTTTCCACTACCCTCCATGAGAAAACAGCTATTATAAAAGTCGCAAAGACCTCCAGAAGAAGATAACCCATACTGGCGGTAAGGCCTAAGTAGATCAGCATATTAACCAAGGGCATGTGATAGATATATACTCCGTAAGAGATATCGTTATCTCCAAGCAACCTCTTGCTCAAACCCCTATATGAGTACGCCATGGAAAAGATAAATAAAGCCAGCAGAGTAAATGAAACAGGGTTTACCTGGTTTCCCATACGCAGGCCGAAAAACAACTTTAAGCCATAAACTATAGGAACGAAAATAATAAGCATTACGAATATACGATCAGCCAGTAACCTAGACAAAAATTCAAAATTTTTCTGAAAAAGTACGCCTATAAGAAACATATAAAACCACGGGGAAAACGACTGTTTCCATAGTTTATGAATTATCTCTTCCCCGTGCTCGGCAAAAGATGCCGCATAGAGTCTATTTATTAGAATGAAAAAAAGTATAAGGGCAATTATTACAATATTGTTCCTTTTCTTATTTTCACCGGCAAGGCCAAAGAACCCATAGACTATTGGAATGAGTATATAAAATTGTAGTTCAACACTTATGGTCCAAAGGCTGCCGTTTATAGCCCCAACACCGTAAGCCCTCATAAAGTCCGGATTATAAAACTGTAAAAAAGAAACTTGTGAAGCTAGCCAGATCACTATATCGGAGAAACCTACCTCTATAGTTGAAAAATAACCGGTAAAAGCCACGGAGATTATGGTAAATAGCGCACATACGACCAAGGCCGGAAAGATCCGCAAGGCACGATTTTGCGTATACTCCTTGATCCTGGAATTATTTTCATAAGACCTGCTTATAAGAAATCCGCTTGTAAAGAAGAAGACTGGCACACCAGGAAAAAAGAACGCAATACTACTAATAAAAGAGCCGTCTACCTGCAAATGAGTAAAAGAATGATGTAAGAGTACCTGCAGTGCAGCCAATAGCCTAATCAAATGAAAATTATTTGTCTTAAAGATATCTTCTTGCATTATATAGGTCCTTGGCCTTTTTAAACAAACCTGGCATACGACTTAATCTCTTAACTATTACTACATAGGAAGTCTACAAAAAGGAGGGAGGTGAAAAAGTGTATATTATCTCGACAGCCTGCTGAGCTGAGCCTAAAATAAGGCCGCCTTAAGGGGATTAAGGCCGCTATATAATTAATTTTGAAGAGTCTAAAGAAACCGGTCTATCGGAAAGAAGAGAGGAAAACTATCTAAACCGGGAATCCACCTTATCGGCGATATCCATATCAAGAGCGGCGGACCACCTGTCCCCAACTGCCTTATTGGCATAAGCATTTGTTTTTTCGACTCTTTCGAAACCATGCTTGGCGTCAAACGAATAACCGCAGTGAGGGCAGCCGCTTGATGCCTTAAGATCGGTATAAAAAGAAACTTTGCTACATATATTACAGAGTCGCATCCGCATTGTCTATTTCCTCAGGATATACGCCAGGAGATCAAGGCTTTCCAGCCTACATTTTCTAATATAGTATAAAATGCAAATACCGTGCCAGTTTATGCAAGAAATCAAACCATATAACTGGTTAATTCTATTGATCTTTTTTGCAACACAAGAGACGCGATGCAAGGCCATCCTAATCCTGTAAAATATCTCGACACTTAGCCCTTCTTCTCCTTGATATTATATCTCTTTATAAGGTCATATAAGGTCGGCCTTGTTACGTCGAGTTCCTTTGCCGCCCTGCTTATATTGCCACTATGATTTAAGAGCGCGCTTGTTATGCGCTCTTTTTCTGCGTTTTCCCGAACCTCCTTAAGCGTATCGGTCTGTGCCTCATTATCTAATGAAGTCGTTCCGGCAGATAATGCCAAGTCTTCCGGGCCGACCCTCTTTCCCTCCGCCATTATAACGGCGCGCTTGACCCTGTTTTCCAGCTCCCTTACATTACCGGGCCAGCCGTAAGCCATTATCGCATTTACACCCTCCGTGCTAAACCCCTTGAACTGCTTCTTATACTGGCTGGAGAATCTTTGAAGAAAGGCCATTGCACAGAGCATAATGTCATCCTCTCGTTCACGAAGCGGTGGGATCTCGATATGAATCAAAGCGAGCCTGTAAAAGATATCCTCTCTAAAAGTTCCTTTCTCCACCTCGCCTTTTAGATCCTTATTGGTGGCAGCAAGCACCCTTACATCAACCTTCTTGCCCACCTTGGCGCCGATACGCTCTACCACCTGATCCTGCAAAAATCTCAAGAGCTTAACCTGAAGCATAAGCGGCAGCTCGCCAACCTCATCGAAGAATAATGTGCCGCCTTCGGCGAGTTCCAGCTTACCGAGCTTTCGAGATCCCGCCCCGGTCAAGGCGCCCTTCTCGTATCCAAAGAGTTCGCTCTCAAGCAGGTTTTCGGGTATCGCGCCGCAGTTTATCGGTATAAAGGGGCTCTCGCTCCTGTTGCTCCTTTTATGAACGGCCCTGGCAACGAGTTCTTTGCCCGTACCGCTCTCGCCCGTTATAAGGACCGGAACATCGGTCGGCGCGACCTTCTTAATAGTTGAAAATACCTCCTGCATCATCCGGCTAGTGCCGAGGATGTCACCAAATAGAGAGTCCTCTTCGACCCGTGTTCGAAGCTTGCGATTTTCACGTTCAAGCGAGCTGACGTGGCGAGCCCTCTTTAAGAGCACCCTTAGCTCATCGAGCTCAATAGGTTTATAGAGGCAGTCATAGGCCCCTATCGAGATACACTCAAGCGCATTGGCCTTTTCGGTATTACCCGTTATGATAATGACCTTAATAAAGGGGTCCTGAAGAAGGATCTCTCTAAGGCATTCCATACCCTCTTTAGTGCCCGATTCGTCGGGCGGAAGCCCGAGGTCCAGCGCGACGATCTCCGGCGCAGGCTCCGATGAAAGGGCCAGCATCGCCCCCTCTCTATCCGAGCAGGCAAGCACTTCGTACTCCTTGGAGAGCGCCCAGCGCATCTGACTAACAATATCCTCATCGTTCTCGACCAATAAAAGCCTTGGTTTGCCCATAAACTAACCCTCCATCCGGTCGTTATCGAGCGGTAGACGAAGATCGAAACATGTGCCCCCACCCGGCCTGCTCTCGACCTCAATAGTACCGCCATGCGCCTCGATTATCGCCTTGCTCTGATACAGACCTATGCCGAAGCCGGCCTTTTTGCTGCTCTTAAATGGCTTAAAAAGTGAATTCTCGATAAAATCCCTGGTCATGCCCGGGCCGTCGTCTTCGATTGATATCTTTAGAAAACCGTTTTCCGCAAGACCTGACACCTTTATCTCACCCTCTCCACCCATTGCCTCACAAGCGTTTATAACTATATTGGATAAGACCGTCTCTATCTCCGCCTGATCCGCCATTAGGCGCGGCAGATTATCTAAGTTAGATACGACTTTTATATTACCGGAACCGTTAAGGCCGAGCTCCGCCAGGACGCTACCCAGCAGCCCGGAGATCTCCACTTTCTTCTTCGCAGGCTGTACGACGCCGTTCGAAGCGGCGGAGAGGCGGCCCATAAGTCCTTCCATCTTCTCTACCGTCCCGTTTAAGGCCCGCACCGCGTCCTTTTGAAACTCCGGGTCGCTCATATTATCGGCAGCGTTCTGGGAAACCATGCTAAGCGTATTGGTAAGGTTCTTCAGGTCGTGCATGGTAAAAGAACTTACACGATTAAAGGCGTCCATCTCCCTTGAGGTGGAGAGCTCTTCTGCAAGATTCATATTGTGCATGCTTGAAGCGATCTGCGCGGCGACACTATTTAATATCTCGAAATCTTCGCTATCATAAGAGTGCCCGGCGAGCCTCTCTCCGAGCAGGATAAAACCCAGAAACTCGCCGCAGCTCTGAAGCGGAACTATAAGCGTCGCTCGAATCTCTCTAAATAACTCCCAGTCTGCGCCACCCTCTATCAAACCCGGCCGCTCCGGCCCGTTTAAATCGACAATACCTTCTTCAGACTCGATACACTTTAATAATAATCCATTTATGGTCGTACCGTCCGCTATATCCATACCGCAGTCCTCGGCCAGATAAAGGGATTCGTTATCACGACGGACAAGCCACAAAGAGGCGCTCTTCGAGCCGATTGTCTCCGTCACAGCCGGCAGTATAGTCTTCCTTAACTCTTCAGGGCTCTTGATATCGGTAAGCCTGTCGGTAATCTTTCTCCACTCACTTCGATAGTCGTAACTCGATTTATATAGATTCCTATCTATTACGTTACGCGTCTTCCTCCTGACCTGTTCGGAGAGAAGAAAGATAACAAGCACCAGGACGGCAATACATATAAAGATCAACTTAATATAGTGCTCGTACTCCACGCCAAGGTACTTTATCGACTCGCTCATAAGGCCCATTGCTAGAAGATATACCCCGACCACGACAAGTGTGACCGAATTATAAACCAGACTCCTCGAAACGACGACCCTGGTATCGCGCATACTTCCTCTAAGAAAGGAAGAGAGCATAACAAGGAGCGCGATAAGAATAATTACGCCCTTTAACGGGAAATAGGCCGGATCAATCGCGCTATAGAGAAGAATACGGCTCGTAAAGAAGATATTAAAGCCCATAATGGCGCCAACGCCGACAATGAAATGTTTGACGCGCCACCTGTCCACCCCTGAAGCGGCCCTCAATGTCTGCTCGAGATTTATAAGAACAAAGAGAACGGCGATAAAGTTTATTACATAAAGAAGAATACCGGGACGTTTTAAGATAAATAGAGTATTTTCAACTTCGGAGAGCGAGAAGAGATAGTAACCGGAAAGATTAACAACTATTAAAACGAGAATAGAAATAGCAAGACCGGAGAGATACCACTTGTTCTTCCTGATCAGCGCCGCGACCTCGGACCTTGCGAAAGAGAGCGCAAAGATCGTCCACGGTAATAACCCAAGCATATCGGCCGTAATGGCGAGACGGGTCCAGTCTACGATATCATTCGTTACGATAGCCATATATTCGGCAAACCCGGAGAGTGCTAGCATAAGCATAGCCGCTAGAAAACTCAGCCCTGCGACCCTTGAGGGACTGCGTAAAGATACCAGCGCTCCGAGCGCTATCGAAAGGACTATCGCCGTGATATCGGCATATATAAGTAGCTTTATCACTCCGGTAGGTACTCCCTTAATAACGGCATGGCCTCGTCAAGAAAGGCAGTGACCGTCTTGAGCGCTTCTCTCTTATCGGCCTTGTCAAACGGTACTATCACCCTTATGAGCGATCCGTCGGTGCGCCCGTCGACAATGGCGCTCTTAACGAGCGCTACCTTCTGCATATACTCGCTTGCTACGTAGGTTTTGCCAACCTGATACCAGTAGATAACAAGCTGGTAACTCTCGCCCTGTTGTGTAACAAGCATATTGACCTCTATTGGATCTGCAATACCCCGTATATCAAGAGCGACCCTCTCGCTGGAGACAGGCCTCCACCCGGCTCCGGGCAGACAGTGCTTGGGTGAGTGAACGATTTGACCGTCACGCTGGCTCTTAAAAAATCCCACATAAAAACCAACCGTGTCATCTTTTCCCTCATAACTCCTCATGAAATAGTCATCCACCTTTAAGATATCGAGCGCCTTCTGGTCCAGATATTGGCTCTTACCCTTCCAGTCTCCGAGTTTTAGCGGGTAGTCCATGAGAGGCCGCACCATGGGCACATCCTTTCCATGTGACATAGTAAAATTAATAACTCCCGCAGCCACAATAAGGGCCACTGCCACAAGAAATCTTAAAAGAGTACCGCTTCTGAATTTATTAATATCAGACCTACTCATCGCCGCCCCCCTTCTTGCCAACCCTGGCTATCAAGACGCATATGGCTATAAGAATGACCATGGCGACGGCAAACATGACAAAACCCTCAAACTCATGCAGAAAGCCTGTGGCCGCCGCCTCGCCGTAAAAATGCGATAGAACCCCGGTAACATAGATTCGAAGAATATTTATGGCAATAGCCACAGGCAAGGCAAGAAAGACCAGTAGCACCTTCTTTTTAATACCTTTTTGAAAAAAGTAGGCCATAGCGAGCGCAATAACAATAAGCGACATGAGTGAACGTATGCCGCTACAGGCGTCCGCAACCTCCAGAGTCGTCTGCGACAAATATATGAGATTACCCTCTCGGAATACCGGAATGTCCGAGAGTTTTAATAAATAGACCGAACTTCTGGCGGCAAATAATTTTAGCGGAAAGGCCACAGAGTCGTAGAGTATATAAGGAAGCGGTATCATGAAAAATAGATAACCGAGAGGCAAAGCGACCTTCTTAACAAAACCATAACCCAAGAAGAAGATTACAAGCCCGATAATGACGACCACGAAAGAGAATCTCATGGTAAAGAGTTCAGCCGATATATTGGCAACCGTAAGAAGGGCGAAACCAAAAATTATGACAAACAAGCCCTGATTGCTCGGCCTAAGCTCAACCCCTTTTAGCTCCTCTCGCCTCTCCCATACAAGGTAGAGAGATATCAAAGGCACAAGAAAGCCGTGGGAGTAGTTCGGGTCGTCAGACCACTGAATGATCATCTTATAGAGAACGTCATAATAGAGCCCTATCAGGAGCCCTCCGATAATAGCGAGTTTTATGATCCATACCGGGCTCTGAGCAAAGCCCGTACCTTGCACGCTTGTTTCACTCATAATAAAGGACTCCTCATTTCAACTCCTTCGAGATAGTTTCATATAGGGTAAGTAACTTAGCGCCTATTACGTCCCAACCGTAATGGGCATCTACCAGAGCCCTTGCGCGGACCCTGAGTTTATTACAAAGCTCCGGGTCCTTTAGAAGCCGGACGACCGCGTCGGCGAACTCTTGTGGACTGTCGGCGATAAGGATATCTTCTCCATTGCTGACCTTTAATCCTTCACAACCTATTGAGGTCGAAACCACAGGGATACCAAAGGCCATAGCCTCAAGGATCTTGAGCCTCGTCCCCCCTCCTACACGAAGCGGCACGACATATACAGATGCCTCGTGCAAATACGGGCGCATATCGGGCACCTCGCCTGTAACTGTTACGCCCTCCCTTTCGCCAAGAAGCTTCAGATCGCCTGATGGTCCTTTACCAGCCACGATAAAAGAGGCCTTCGCATAATTCTTCTTTATAAACGGCAGTATCTCGGCCACGTAATATTTAACCGCGTCGTCGTTTGCGTGATAACTCATCAGGCCCGTATAAAGAAGCGAGCCCTCTTTGCGCCCCTCCTCTTCATAAGCGAAGTATGAGGTATCGACTCCGTTATCAACGGTAAAGCTCTCTATGCCGTCGGCCCTAAGGGTATAGCCGTCTTCATCCGAGACCGTCAGGCAGGCATTAAAACTCTTTAAATTCTCTACTTCATATGCCTTTAACTTCTTTGCCGTAAGCGAGGCATAGATCTTCTTAAAAGGATCTTTAACGGTCTCGGAAAAACGCTTCATTATGGACGATTCCACATTTGGCAGGTCGATTACTCTCGTAAGCCCCTCATACGGAAGCACATACTGGGCCATCTGAAGCGTTGAACAATGAACCGCGTCAAAACCTTCTTTCATAAGCGCGGCTACAGCGCTCTCCATCTTGCTCGACCTGTAGTTCAGAACCGAGAACGGGGTCGAACCGTAAAGGCCCTTAAAAAGATTTTTCTTACTATATCTTGCCGGCTCGGATACAGTTTCAAGCCTTGAAACAAGCGCGCCTATCGCCTTTATCGCGTCTTCCTTATCCGGGTCGTCATCAAGCGCGAAGGACAGGAAAGTAACCTCATGGGCCGATGAGAGCGCCTTTAAGAGATTAAAG
>JAJCZF010000086.1 GCA_029262535.1 Deltaproteobacteria bacterium | reverse complement strand
CGGAAGGCTTTATCTTAAGGAGCCGCTTCTCGCTATGCGCGGTGACAGGATAATACTGATAGATACCTCTACCGGTACGGTAGTCGGCGGGGCCGAGCTGCTTATGCCGTACTTTACCCGCGAGCTTGGCAGGGGTTTTGCAACGACCGATTTCTCTTTGCTCGACAGTCCCAAACCCGTCGATAAACTTACGGCCATAATGGGTTCGACAAAGGCGTGGGTCGCACGGCGCGGCCTTGCCTATATGTTTAATGTTGACCAGTCGCTACTTGCCGACCTTGGTCGAGACTTTACGATACTTGGCGATTATATATTTCGTAGTAAAGCGCTTGAGATTATAAATAGTAGAATTGTCGATATTTTAAGGGTTTTTCACTCTAAAAATAAATCAGCCTCCGGCATGGCCGAGGCCGATCTTGCCGCTGCTCTATCTATGGAGAGCGATTTCTCTTTAAGCTCGGCAGCCTTTAAGGCTATAATAGAGAGACTTTCAGGGTGTGGCTCCGTAAAGAAGGTAGAAGGGCTACTGGTCCTGCCGGGCCATATGCCAAAGCTTTCGGGTCGAGAGGCGGAGATAGTCTCGTCGATAGAGCGCTTATTTGTACGCGGCATGGTCGTGATAAGGTCGGAAGAGCTTCGCCTGCTTGGTTTCGGCAGTGAAGATACAAGGCAGGCCGTGGACTATCTAATAAAAAACGGGCGTCTAGTCAGGCTGACGAAAGATCACTACCTTTCGGCGGATGAGGTAGGAAAGGCGTTTGAGATACTCAGGGCCACTTTGAAAGAGGGCGATTCGGTGCGCGTCTCCGAGTTCAGGGACCGGCTCGGTTGCGGCAGAAAGCTTGCCATAGAGATTTTAGAATATTTCGACCGCGAGGGTATAACCATAAGGTGCGGTGACGACAGATTTTTAAGGGAGATTTAGGTGTTTGCAAAGGTAAAGAGCGCAAAGGAGAAGGTAAAAACATTTTCTTCAAACCTTAAGGCGAAGATCTTTAGGCTCATAGGGCGCTTCTTCGCCCTCTTTACGATAGTGATGCTCGTTATCATGTTCTCACCTGTGTCAAATAAGCTGGCTTCCTACCTTGCCGTGGAGATGGAGCTTAAGAAGGCCGATCTTGTTGTCGTGCTTGGCGGCGGCGTTTATAGAAATTCAATACTTACAAGCGATACGAATGAGCGCCTTATCCACGGTCTCAGGTTATATAGGGTAGGATTGGCAGAGAAGGTCGCCTTTGTCGGCGGATCCATAAACGACAGGACCGAAAAGATTACCAGCACCCTCAAAGGTGAGGAGCATCCGGACGGCGTGGGGCTCGACACCATAGAGGCGACAGTTATGAAGGATATCGCCATTGAACTGGGCCTGTCCGAGTCGGATATCTTTGTCGATATAGAGAGCTCGAATACCTATCAGAATATAAAATATATCGAGAGGATCATGAGGGAGAAAGAGATCGGCTCTTGCCTCATGGTAACAAGTTCGACGCATATCTACAGGGCGCGCGGGGTCTATAAGAAACTCGGCCTTAATTGCGCGCCGGCCCCGGTCGGCGATTCCAGCGCCTTTGTAGGGTCGCCCATAGGGAGGTTGGCTCTTATGCAAAGGGTCGTATGGGAATTTGCAGCGATATTCGTATATAAGGCCTTTGGATATCTTTAGAGTTAGTTGAGGGTTATGAAATGTTTAAGAGCGGTAAAGAGATAAGGCTCACCGCATATGCCAATTGCGCCGGATGAGCTGCCAAGATGCCCCAGGGGGCATTGATGCAGGTCCTGCATCAGGTAAAGAGAGAAGATCCGAATCTCATTGTCGGCCCGGCGAGCTGCGACGACGCGGGGGTCTATAAGATCTCTGATGGTACGGCGCTCGTGCAGACTGTGGACTTTTTTCCGCCCATAGTGGACGATCCGGCCACCTTTGGCCGCATAGCCGCGGCAAACGCCCTTAGCGATATATATGCAATGGGCGCAACGCCCAGGCTCGCCCTCAATATAGTATGCTTTCCGGCTGAGCTGCCCGTTGAGGTATTAAACGATATCATCGCCGGGGCCATGGAGAAGCTCGATGAGGCTGGCGTGCTTCTTGTCGGCGGACATACTATCGAAGATAAAGAAGTAAAGTTCGGTCTCTCGCTTACCGGCATGGTCCATCCCGGTAAAGTGATTACAAATTCAGGCGCGAAAAAGGGCGACCGGCTGATACTGACCAAGGCCATCGGCACCGGTGTCGTAACGAGCGCCTTAAAGGCCGGAAAGTTCAGCCTTGAAGAGGCGGCGGATACGATCGCCAGCATGTGCGAACTCAACGCGGCTGCGTCGAGCGCCATGACCGCTCTAGGTGATGCTATTAATGCATGTACCGATGTAACGGGCTTCGGTCTGCTCGGTCACGCCTTTGAGATGGCCGACGGTTCGGGTGTTACGCTACGTATCGATTCCAGGGCCGTGCCATTCTTAAACGGCGCAAAGCAGCTTGTTAAAAAGAAGAAGAACAGGCCGAGAAATATCAAGGCGAATGGAGAGTTTTTGTGTGGAAAGGTCAAAAGAGGTAGCGCTGTTAACGATGCGACCTGGGACCTCTTGCTTGACCCCCAGACCTCTGGAGGGCTTCTTATAGCGGTAGAAGAGGATAAAAGCGCTCTCTTAATGGAAAAGATCAAAGAAAGTGGCTCTAAAGCTCTTTTAATCGGCGAAATACTTGAAAAAGAGTGTGAAATAGATATAATAGTAGATTAGTACTTCATATAGGTTTGGTATAGTAAGGGAACGTAGATCTATGAGCGAAATAAAAAGAAGCAGAGCGGCGGAAGGTGCCTGCAAAGGGCGCGTGCTGCTTATGGACGATGAAGAGATCGTCCGTGAGGTTGCCGGCGAAGTTCTTTCCTCCGCAGGTTACGATGTCACCTTCGCAGTAAATGGTGAAGAGGCCGTGGCCTTATATAAAGAGTCGCTCGATGAAGAGAGAGGGGCTAGCTTCGGTCTTGTCATACTCGACCTTGCCGTGCCGGGCGCAATGGACGGCAAACAGGCGATGACGGAGATAAAGGTTTTGAACCCGGATGTGAAGGCTATACTCTCGACCGGTTATACGAACGACCCGGTCGTCAGCGAATATTCCATTTACGGTTTTACCGGCCTGCTTTGTAAACCGTACTCCATTCTTGAACTTAGAAACTCAGTCGATAATATACTATCCGAATAAACCGACAAAATAATAACCGGGCCGGTGCGCTGGTTGACAAGCAGTCGCCACGCCGCCTCTATAGGAGCTTATAATGCATTTAGTTTTTCTCGAAAAGACACTAGAAGACGGCAATATTGAGATCACGATAAAAGAAGGGGCCGAAGGACTTAAGGATGTCATAGACGCGGAGTTTGTCTTTCCGAAGAAGATGATACTTACCGAAGAGCAAAAGAGCGAGAATATCACCGGCCTTAAGGATCTTATAACCGGTGCGTTCTGTTTTCAGGGTAATGCGGATGTTACCTTCGAAGTGCTGAACGAGGCCGGAGAAGTGCTTAACGAGTACAAAAAGAGCCTCTACGACGACCTCCACGGTCAGGTATTTCCCGGTAGCGGCGGCGGCATACCAGGCGGCCCCGCGCCGAAGGTGGACGATCACGGCGGTGACGGACACGGCGGCGGTTCCTGCTGCTAGAAGTACCAGTCTATTCCAAGCTGAATATAGTCGTCGTCTCTGATGGCGGAGAGCCTTGAATTGTCGGGGAGATCGTAAAAACCGGCTTCAAGGGTGACCTTTATCTTTTCGCCTATACGCCGGCTCGACTCAAGGAAAAATATTTGTTCGTTCTCGTCGATATCGACTATCATTCCGGCAAGTATTTGTGTGTCGGAGATATCATTGACCGTAAGCCGCCCTCCGACCATGAGGTCGTTCTCGAACGGGCTTGACGCACTAGCGCCTCGGTCGTCATATAACCATTCCGTAAGCAGGCCGAGATCCATATAAGTTCCGCGTACTCCGGTAAAGGTATATTCGTAACCCGCGGTGGCGGCGTAGTAGCTTCCACCGGAGGTCGAGTTCGAGCCGCTCCTGCGTATCCCTTCGAACTTCCATAGCCATTCGCCGGTAATGTACTGCGCCTCAAGCCCGGTCTGATCTATTATTTCATAATAGGGGATCAGTACCGCTCTTCCATCCTTTAAATCCAGAATAAAAGAGGGTTCCCGCGATGTGCCTGAAAAGTGCGAGAGCGCAAATTCTAACTCTTTTATATAATGTCCATATCTGGCGGCAAAGTCTATGTGGCGCTCTTCAGCGCTCTTTTCATATATGGCGTTGTCGCTATCGACTACGGGTTCCGTGCGAAACCGGCCCTTTTTTCCAGGAAAAGTGCGTTCTCTAAACCACGGCATAAGGTAGAGATCGACCGTGCCCCAGTCGCGGCTAAAGGAGGTAGCGATCATGGGTTGACCTAGTTTGTCTTCTCCGTCAGGGCTTTCAACGCCGTCGTTTTGATTTATAATATCTACTAGGTGTTGTGACTCGGTCACGCCCCAGAATACCTTTCGCAGTCCAACCGATAGCTCGAAATTTTCATATACCTTTAAGAAGAATAGTTCGCGTATGTCAAAGTGCGTGCGTTCCTCGTCGGACCCGTCGATCCTCAAAAAGGGCGCGAAGGTGAAAGAGCTATCCGCGTCGAATTCGTGATAATATTCCGGCGCAAGCGAGAGGGAGCCATTGTCGCGTCTTTGTGCTTCATGCGCCGGAGGGTTCAGGAATAATCTGCCTTCGACCCCTATGAAACCCGTAAGCTCGCCGGCCATGGCGAGTGTCGGCAAGAGTGAGCTTAGTAATAAAAAGAGGAAAAGTTTTTTCATTAGAGACGGCCTTAAATGGGTGCGTTAATCACTAGTATTCATAAAGGCACTACCGTGCGGTTAATATTTAAAGCAAATCATTGGCGCTAATAGTAATTTGTGTTATGAGTTAGAAATGTACCATTGGCGCAACGCAGTTGCCCCCGCGTTTACCTGGCCCTTTTAAGGGCGTTTTTATTAAAGTCTTTATCTGTTAGCCCGGTCTTGAATTTATAGTTTGCCCATTCCAGTTTTGTGCTTTTGCCTGTCAGGTGATTTTGCATGAACATCTCGTCTGCGCGCCAGTACTTGTCGAGGTATTTCTTGTATCCTGTGTATGTCAGCGTCTTGAGGTGTGATCTTTTTCTGTCGTAGTACTCGACTTTCTGTGCGCGGTACTCCTCTGTATCTATCCATGTCTCTACAATCGAGTAACCGGAGTTTTTGTCTACGGGGTCGTATTCAACGACAAAGCAGGTGAGTTCTCCGCAGGGTTTTTCGCCTATAAACTTATAGGTATATTTTTCGACCTCCATGGAGGATATATCCTCGAATGCGAATTCGCTGCCCATAAATGAGCCCGACTTGTTCGCGCTTGAGATGCGCTTTACTCGTTTTAGTGCGGGCAGGTAGAGCCACTGGTCGTCGGGGCCGGTCTTGTGGGTGAATGAGAGGAAGGCCGTGCCCTTGACGTCGCGCGGGCGTTCAAAGAGCGAGAGTATCTTATCTCCGTCGCCCGGTACTTCGAGGTTGGAGGACTTTATCTCGCGTATCGATTCCTTGCCGTGGCGGTTGCGCAGCGTCATGCGCATCTCGGCCCTGAAGTCGCCGTAACCCGTGTCGCGGAGGTCGGCTTCTTTGGCTATCTCTAGCCCTCGTTCTTCCGGTGTAATGGCAAAGGCCGTCGCAGGCATAATGAGAAGAGCTAATATTATTAGTCGCAGCAATTGCAGTCCGTATCCGTCCATTTTTTGCCTCCCTTTTCCAGCTTCATCAAGAGCGGCGGCAGGAAGAGAAAGTCCGCCACCAGCGCGAGTACAAGAGTAATGCCCGTTAAGAGGCCCATATCCGAGTTTATCTTAAATCCCGAAAAGATTAAAACGAAAAATCCCGATACCAGTATCATCGATGAGACCCAGAGCGCCTTGCCAACGGTGCGGAAGGAGTAACATACGGCGCGACATGCGTCCATTCCGTGCTCGCGCCGGGCGCGCACATATTTTGAGAGGAAGTGCACGGTGTCGTCAACGACCATGCCCATACTCATCGCCGCTACGACAGATACCGCCATACCGACCTGCCCGACGACAAGGCCCCATAGGCCGAAGGCGAGTATGGCCGGTACCAGATTTGGCACAATGCTAATGATCCCGATCTTTAGATTCCTGAGCGCGATGATGAGTATGATCGATATCAGAATAAAGGCCGAGGCCGTTCCGGAGAACATGCCCATTATATTGCGTTCCGCTATGTGGCTGAACATGACCGCGGGGCTTGCTCCCTGGAAGAACATCTCTTCCGGCGCGTTTGTGCGCAGCCATTTCTGCGCGTCCTTTTCAAGCGCCATGAGCTCTTTTGTGCTGAGACTTTCGAGTGTGGCCGAGAGCATGGTCGCTGATTTGGATACGTCGATCTGGTTGTTGAGGTCCAGTCCGTATGGAAGGCTCAGCTCATATAGCAGCAGGTACTGGGCCGCAAGCTCGCGTTCTTCGGGCAGGCGGTAGTAAAGCTCGTCGTCGCCGTGCATATTCTTGTTGAGCCGCTTCATGGTGTCGGTGATGGCGCTTACGTGCATGACGCCGGGTTGTTTACGATACCACTTGGCGAATTCGTCTACCTTCTTCAGGTATTCGGGCTCGTTAATGCCGTCGTCTTCACCGGAGCCCAGCGAGTACTGTATCTGATAAATGCCTGTGAGGTTAGTGGTGACGTAATCGGTGTCTTGCCTGAATTCGTAGCGCTCGCTAAAGTACTCGGTGAATACGTCATTAAGCTCTATACGCGTAATGCCGGCGGAGAGCAGGACAATAAAGGCCAGCATAGCGTAAAAGAGTTTATTGCGGTTCTTGATAACGAAGTGTCCAAAGCGCTCAAAGACGAGCTTTTTTCTTTCGTTGCTATAGGGTTTTACTCGTATCGGAAGTATCGATATCAAGGCCGGAAGGAAGAGTACCGAATAGACGAATGCCGCCAGCACCCCCATGGCGACGATATTGCCGAGGTCGTGATAGGGCGGAGAGTCGGAGAAGTTCATCGATAAAAAACCGATGGCGGTCGTAAGGCTCGTAAGGAATACCGGTTGAAAATTTATGCGTAGCGATTCGACGATGGCGTCGCGCTTTGACTTGCCGAAGCGCATCTCGTGGATCATGCTTATGAGGATATGTATGGAGTCCGCTACGGCAAGCGTCAGTATTATATTGGGCGCAATCATCGATGTGGGCGTGAGTTTTATGCCGAGCCATCCGGCAAGCCCCATGCCCGTAGCCGCGCTCATAATAATTACGAGCAGCGTGCTGAAAGTGCCTGAAAAGGATCTCAGGAGGATTATCATGATAAATACAATGACGCCGAACATGATGGGATTAAGCCTCTGCATATCGTCCATGCTGGCCGTGCTGAAGGCGTTATTCATCATCGTGATGCCGGATAGATAGAAGTCGGTATTTGGGTATTTTTCAGTTAAAGTCTTCTTCATATCATAGGCGAAGGCCGCAACGGTCGGGACTTCGGCTATGGACTTTCCGGGCAGGTTTACCGTGACGTTTACGCCTGTGACCTCGCCTGTGCGAGAGATAAGCCGTCCGTAAAGCATCGGCTCGGCCATGGCGACCTTCTTTATATTGGCGAGTTCGCTTTGCGTAAGTTCCGTGGCGTTTATTACGAGATCTTCAACGATCAGGTCGTCTTCTTCGGCGCGTGTATGCTGGAAGTTCGATATCGAATCGACCCTTATGCTGTAGGGCGTCTGCCATGCCTCGGTCGTAATCTCTTCGATTATGGCCAGCGTTTCATTCGTAAAAACGTCGCCGTTCTTCGGGGCTATTGCGATGAGTACGTTGTCGTTTTTGGTATATGTATTTTGAAGCTCTTCGAACGCGTTAAGTTCCGGGTTGTCATCACCGAAGAAGTAGCGATAGTCTGTGCTGAAGTTGATATACTGCGCACCGTAACCAAGGCCGAAGACCGCGCCGAGCGTGAGTATTATTATGACCCAGCGAAGACGCAGGACCAGGTATGCATATCTTACGACCGAATTATTTTCCATAGCTATTTTCTCAGTCCCGTTATGAGCATTGTGGCGAGTCTATCTACTCCGTCTTTAATCTCTTCTTCTGAGAGCTTAAGGCTGACCGGCGGCGAAAAGGCGTAAAAAGCCGAGTGAAAGGTCTGTGCGGTATCTTTTGCGTTACACGGCCTGAACTCTTCCGATTTAATGCCTTCTTCTATTACAGCCGCCAGCAGTTCGGTCTCAAGCGTCTGGTACTTTGTAAAAAGCGCCATGTGCCTGTCGTCGGCCAGCGCCGAGGTTACGATCTCATATCCGTGTGTCGTCTCTTTGAAGTGTTCGTGGTAGGAGAGTGAACGGGTGAGCATGATTGCCCGGAGCTTCTCAGAGGGGCTTTTGCCGGAGCGGGCGACTTCATCCTGCTCTTCCATGATTGACGACTTACACTCTTTGGCGCAGCTATAACAGATATCCTCCTTCGACTTAAAGAAGTTATATATAGAGCCGACCGAGATATCGGCCTCTCGCGCAATATCGGCTATTGTCGTCTTCTGGTAACCGTAATGGAATATAAGCTTCTTGGCGGCCTCGAGAATGCGCTCTCTTTTTTCGTCGTCTTTCTCTTTCATGGTAACCTTTCTGAACAGAACAATAATGAATATATCTCTATTATATTCATTATTCAGGATTTGTCAAGCACATAAGTGTGCTTTTATTTCGCGGATAGGGTTTTTTTAGAGATTGCGAGCTGGGAGATTCGCGCCGGGGAGGGGTAGAGATATCCGCTTTGCGCGGGTAAGAAGGCGTTGCGGCGTGTTATTTTCTAGGCCGGGCTTCGCCGTGCTTAGTTAATTGCAACCTATTAGTTTTGTCTTGCCGTCTTCGGCGCTAGGGGTGGGATTGAAATCTCGCCCGTCTATGGGCTCGACCCTTCGGGCTTGCACATTTTGCGTGCAAGTTCTGTTTCGCTATCGTGCGAAACAGACACACGCTAGATTCCGTTGCTAACGCTCCTTTCTCGAAGACGCACTTTTGAGATGACTTGAGAACTAGCGATTAAGAGTAAAAAGAAAGAAAATCTATAAGATAATAAAGGTCGTTTTTTTAAACTTTGAGAGTCTTTTCTGAGACCTTTTTCCTTTTGCGCCTCCATGCGACAACGCCTCCTGCGCCCATGGCCAGGAGCGCAAGCGAAGAGGGCTCGGGTACGGGTGGGGGTATGTGTAGG
>JAJCZF010000085.1 GCA_029262535.1 Deltaproteobacteria bacterium | reverse complement strand
ATGCCCGGCGATAATGTAAATATGGAAGTCGAGCTTATAGCTCCGATAGCGATGGAAGAGGGTCTTAAGTTCGCGATCCGTGAAGGCGGCAGGACCGTCGGCGCGGGCGTCGTAACGAAGGTAGTTGAATAAGCAGATTTTGATTAGAGGGCGGGACCTTTTGGGCAGCCCCTTGGGAGTTATAAATGTCAGACATAATAACGCTTGCATGCACTGAGTGTAAGCGCAAGAACTACTCAACAACAAAGAATAAGAAGACGATTCCTGACAGGCTTGAGCTTAAGAAGTTCTGCAAGTTCTGCAGGAAGCACGTGAACCACAAGGAAACCAAGTAGCACACAGGTGTGCTCTTCTTTCGCGAGGTGAGTTTGTTGGGGCCGGAATGTACTCGGTCCGCGTCGAATGTTTTTAAGCCTCCAGGGTAAGGTTCGAAGATAGAGTTTATAAGCCATCGGGTTTTTCTTTTTCTCTTTTGTACTAAAGATTAATAAAGGTGGTTAAAATTAGAGATTTGTTCCTGAATCAAGGCGCGACTGAAAATAGAAAAGCGCAACGTACTCATGTACGTAAGTTTTTATATTTTACGTGCAACGCAGAGCAAGGAAAAAGGTTTTTTTGAGATAGAGTTTTTAGCCATCGAAGTTGTTCTTGTTTTTACGGACTACCGAGGATGGCTGAAAATGAGAGATTTTTTTCTTGATCAAGGCGTGTCGTGAAATAGAAAAACGAAGCGTGGTTATTCATGTAAGTTTTTATATTTTTAGACGTAACACAGAGCCAGGAAGAAAGTTCTTTTTGAGATAGAGTTTTTAGCCGCCGAAGTTGTTCTTTTTTTACGGACTAGCGAGGGTGGCTGAAAATGAGAGATTTTTTTCTTGATCAAGGCGTGTCGTGAAATAGAAAAACGAAGCGTGGTTTTTCACGTGAGTTTTTATATTTTGCGACACAACGCAGAGCAAGGAAAAAAGATCCATTTTCAGAAGGCCAGTAGCTCTAACGGCAGAGCGGCGGTCTCCAAAACCGCGGGTTGGGGGTTCGAATCCCTCCTGGCCTGCCAGAATTTAAAACCTGTCTTTAGACGGGAGTGGAAGAGCGATATGAGTGAAACGGGTGAGATAGGAAAGATCGAAAAGGGAAAACGCTTCCTTTCCGAGGCAAAGGTCGAGCTTATGAAGGTCGTATGGCCTTCAAAGCAACAGACACTGGCTTCGACGAGGATTGTTATTATCTTTGTCGCAATTATAACGGTCTTTCTCGGACTATGTGATTTTATATTCGGCAAGCTCGTAAGTTTGATCTTGAGCTAATCTCCAGAAAAGATATATTTGCTACAGTGGGCATCGCGATGTCCAATGAGTCCGGTATTTTTAAGAACGGTCTCTATAATAGGGGAATGATGGAAAAGAAGTGGTATGTAGTACATACGTATTCCGGCCATGAGAACAGGGTAAAGCTTGCTCTCGAAGAGAAGGCCAGGCGTTGCGGCAGGGAAGAATATTTTGGCGAGGTGCTTGTCCCGACCGAGAAGGTCGTGGACATGGTAAAGGGCGCAAAGCGTACCTCTACCAGAAAGTTCTTTCCCGGTTATATACTCGTAGAGATGTATATGGATGACGAGACCTGGCACATGGTCAAGAATATCCCCAAGGTTACGGGTTTTGTAGGCGGTTCTGAAAAACCCCCGGCCATAAGCGAGCAAGAGGTCGCAAAGATAGCCAGGCAGATGGAGGAGGGCGCTGTTAAACCCAAGCCCAAGGTTCTCTTTGAAGAGGGCGAGAATGTACGCGTCATCGACGGTCCTTTCACGAACTTCGCCGGTATGGTTCAGACCGTAAAGCCCGACAAAGGCAAATTGAGTGTAATGGTCTCCATATTCGGGCGCGCTACCCCGGTGGAGCTTGACTTTATACAGGTGGAAAAGGCATAGGAGCAGCGGACCGCTACAGGCGGTCCTGCTTCTTCTTTGGGCCTTTTGTCGTTGGGGCCTGTTATTTTATTAGAAAGATTAACTGTTAAATAGTTGAGAGGTTTTAAAGGATATGGCTAAGAAGGTAATAGGGCTTATAAAGTTACAGATTCCGGCCGGTAAGGCCAACCCGTCGCCGCCTGTCGGCCCAGCACTTGGTCAGCACGGCGTTAATATCATGGAGTTCTGCAAGGGCTTTAACGCCAAGACGCAGGGCGAGGACGGCATGGTTATCCCGGTCGTCATAACGGTTTACGCGGACAGGACCTTTAGTTTCATAACAAAGACGCCGCCTGCGGCCCGCTTGATACTCAAGGCAGCGGGTCTTGCTAAGGGCTCGGGCGAGCCCAATAAGACCAAAGTCGGTAAGATAACGCCTGCACAGGTGGAAGAAATAGCTAAGATAAAGATGCCGGATCTCTCGGCCGTAACACTCGACATGGCTGTAAAGACCATCGAGGGCACGGCACGGAGTATGGGCATCCTGGTGGAGGGTTAATCATGGGAAAGAAGTATGACGCGGCCCTTGCAAAGGTTGATAGAGAGAAGAACTACGCAGTAGTTGAAGCGCTTTCGCTTCTGGTCGAGACAAAGACCGCTACTTTTGATGAGACGGTCGAACTCAGCGGCAAGCTTGGAGTTGATCCGAGACATGCCGACCAGGTAGTTCGCGGCACCGTGGTCTTGCCTAACGGCAGCGGTAAGGACGTGCGAGTTCTCGTATTCGCCAAGGGCGAAAAAGAGGCAGAGGCCCGCGAAGCAGGGGCCGAGTATGTCGGCGCCGAAGAC
>JAJCZF010000084.1 GCA_029262535.1 Deltaproteobacteria bacterium | reverse complement strand
GCTTGAGCTTAATAATCTCGCCGATGACCTGAATCGCCTCGGTATAATGGCCGCCGTCGTCTCAAAACGCGAGCTTAACGAGGCCAAGGAGCCGCTACGCGCCACCTCTATAGATATCAGGCGAGGCTCGGTGACGCTATTTGGTATGAACGAAGAGGAGCTTCTTCGTATCGAACCGTCAAAACGAGTCCTGCTCGTTATCGGCACGCCTGAGTTCGAGCGCATAAATACCAAACGCATGGCGCACGCTGCACTCGACGTGGACGAGCCGATCTCCACAAAAGAACTGCTTCAACTGATCTTTCAGAACAAACCGGTGATGGATATATATGTCGAAGGCGAGCCGAATGGAGTGCGTATCGACTCCATGAGATTCAATTTCACCTCGCTCGGAGACGATAACCGGGGCGCGGTCGGCCTGAACTTTCCCGTTATAATGGAAGAGATCGCAGAACGCGCCAAAGAGGTCGTAGTCGAGACCGGTTACGGACTCGAAAATCTGCCCTTTATGCACTCCATGCACGAGGGTGAAAAGGATCGCATCTTTCGCTCATTCGATACATATTCAAGCTTTATACATCTATCGGCAGACCGTGGCATCTATAGCACCCTGCCCGGCATGGAGGCGATGCCCTATATACCGCTCTTTACAGAGATCACCTCGCTATTTTGGGCAGGACCGCATAACCCTAAAACAAAAAAAGCCGCAAAAGAAGATTCGGATGGGGAGCCGAAGAAGAAACCGTCCGGCCCTCTTCCTCCCCCGCCTCAAAGTCTTATCACGAGAGATAACGAAACTACATTTGAGACAAAAAGCACGAGCCTGACCATACCTAATTACACGCGTTTTGTTCGCAGACTCGGCCCGCCAGCCCTCTTTTATCCGCTCACGGCGGTTTTTTTCATCTCTTTGGCAGCCGTCTACCTCTTAAAGGCCCCCGAACCTCTCTCTTTAAGCCTCATGTCTGGCGGCCTTATTTTATTTTCGTCAGGTTTTGTTGCGCTGATGAGGAAACGCGCCATTGAGAACTGCCCGACCTCCAGGATACGCTCCATGCCGATGGGAGAGGTCGAGGTCTACGGCAAGGCGCGACAGAAATACTATCTGAAATCACCCTTTACCTTTACCGATTGCGTCTATTACTCCTATAAGATATATACACGCGAGGCCACGGGCGACGGCGGCGAGGCCATGATCTTAACCGAATGGGGCAATTCCGGCAAAATTCCATTTTACCTTGAAGAGGACGGAGCGCGCGTCACCATAATGCCGGATGGCGCTGTCTTACATGCCGGGCGTAAGGAATCTATTACGGGCAACGCGCTCTCGATTATAGGGGCGGGCGGCGGCGCATATTCGGGCGCGACATCGGGCCGCCTGGTCACAGAGACGGTCATACCGGCGGGCGATGAACTATATATCATGGGTTACGCCTCAAGGATACGAAAGACCGGAGCGCGAAAGAAAGAGCTCATGACCGAACGTCTGCGAGAGCTAAAGGCCGACCAGCAGCGCCTCTTACGCGACTACGATATAAACCGCGACGGCCATATCTCCGACGATGAGTGGGACCGGGCGCGCGCCGATATAGAGGATGAGGTTATAAACGAGACAATGACCGCGGATCAAGGTGAATCGACAGTCTCTATAAGCGAACACCCGACCGGCGGCCTCTTTTACATCTCCGACAATAAAGAAGCCCACATCCTCACCATGATGGCCATTAAGATACCTCTCCTATTTGTCAGCGGCGTAGGTATATTTGTCTGGGGCGCAAAGTACCTGCACACCCTCCTACAGAACCCGGAGCGGATGTCGTATATAATGGACAGGTTTAGTGAGCTGCTCTAAGATAAATTTATTACCTATAGTCCACTACGGTATAATCCCCGCCGTCACATTAAGAGCTCCTTATTAGACTTGCAAACCATTCAACTAGAGTCTATCCTTGCCTTTATTAGCTAAAACACTTCACTTAAAGGGAGGGTTGTCATGAAGATCTTTAGGCCTATTTGCTTAGTAGTTCTGCTGATATATTTTCTAACGGTACGAACTCACGCAGAACGTACGCTTCGTCTCTGAAAACATGACCCTTTCGACAGGAACGATAATCATTAAGGATATCACGGCCAAAGCCTCTGCCGGTATAGCAACGGTATTCTTTAACGGAAGAATAGATATAGACTGAATAGGCCTACGCAGGGCAGGAATCCGGACAATATTTTTGTAATATAATCTCGACATCTTCACTCTTTAAGAGTATAATAAAAATAAGAAGACTAACTGGACCCTATTAGGAGTCCTTATTATGAAGATAAAGAGACTTTTATATATAGCAATACTATTATTACTGCCGATATGGGCGATTTCGTCTATGCCGAATAATGGAAAGAGCAGGACTGAGATGAAAGAACGTGATCTGCCCGAGACGACCGAGACCGCCATATTCGCCGGCGGATGCTTCTGGTGTATGGAGCATCCATTTGAAGAGATGGACGGGGTATATGAGGTGATATCAGGTTATACGGGGGGCGTGCAGGAGGCCCCCTCGTATGAAGAGGTATCGAGCGGCGCGACCGGCCATGTAGAGGCCGTCTCCATAAGATACGACCCTGCTAAAGTATCATACAAGTCCCTACTTGAAAAATTCTGGAAACAGATAGACCCGACCGACGACGAGGGGCAGTTCGTTGACAGGGGTATGCAGTATACGACCGCGATATTCTATACCTCCGAAACCCAACGTATCACCGCCGAAGAGTCTAAAGCGGATCTCGCCGCTTCGGGACGTTTTGACGACCCAATAATAACGCCCATTATCGCTGCTCACGTCTTCTACCCTGCCGAAGGTTATCATCAGGATTATTATAAAGAAAATCCCATCAGATACAAGTTCTACCGCTCCGGCTCGGGGCGCGATAAGTTCCTTAAGAAGGCCTGGAAAAAAGAACTCGTAACAAAGAGCGCTAAAGCATCTACTAAACCTTCTAAAGAAGTACTTCGTAAAAGGCTGACCGCCCTTCAGTATCACGTAACGCAGGAAGAGGGCACGGAACGCGCCTTTGAAAATGAATACTGGGACAATAAGAAAGCGGGCATCTATGTCGATATAGTATCGGGCGAACCCTTATTCTCATCGACCGATAAGTTCAAGTCGGGCACGGGCTGGCCCTCTTTCACAAGACCGATAGAGAAGGCCAGTATCGTGGAGCGTGAGGATACGAAATTCTTTATGACAAGGGTTGAAGTACGCTCGGCTCGCGGAGATTCTCACCTCGGTCATCTATTCGACGACGGCCCCGCCCCGACCGGCCTTCGCTACTGCATAAACTCCGCTTCGCTCAGGTTCGTTCCTGTCGAAAGCCTCGAATCGGAAGGGCTTGGCGATTATCTCAAACTCTTCAAATAACCCTTCGAATACAGTCTATTCTTGAAATTTCTTAACATTTCTGGTATATTATATAGAATGCTATATTGAATCTCACTACGAGACGACTTGCTATGGGCTAAGATCGCGTATGAGAAGCTGACGAGTAACCAGCTTTACCCCGCGAAAAACAGAGACGACTCTGTGCGTGAAAATCGTCAGCAGAGGCTCTCTGCAAGGAGGTATACCTTATGGGACTTATCATTCTAGGCGCAGTTCTATTTGTCATACTTGTTTTAATCATATATATCATCATCATCTATAACGGCCTCGTCACGGTCAAAAATAATGTCGAAAAAGGCTGGTCCAATATAGATGTTTCTCTAAAACAGCGCTACGACGAGCTGCCAAAGCTCGTCTCGGTCTGCGAACGCTACATGAAACACGAAGCCGAGACACTTGAAAAGGTCATAAAGGCCCGTTCCGTAGTACACGACGCCAAGGATATGAAGGACCTCTCAAACGGCGAAAATATGCTGACCGACGCGCTAAAATCTCTATTCGCCGTATCGGAGAGTTATCCCGAACTTCGCGCAGACAGACGTTTCGGACAGCTTCAGGGGCGCATCTCCGAGCTTGAGAACGAGATAGCCGACCGCCGAGAACTATATAACTCGCACGTTAATATCTACAATATCCGTATCGAAAAGATACCGGATAATATGGTCGCCGGCCCCATGAACTACAAAAAGAAAGAGCTCTGGAAGATCGACGTCGCCCACCGCGTCGACCCCGGTGTGAACTTTTCCATGTAACTTTGAGAGTCACTATCTTTACTCCCCACTCACCTTATTGAATCTTACATCCGGAACGGGGTAACGGCCCTCCCCATTGTCGGGAGGGCCGGAAGAACCCGACCTCTATAATCTTATGAAAAAGTTGCTTATTTATGCCTTTCTGCTTGGTGCGGTTGGCTCATTATTTTTCTTCTACCTCAATGATTTTGTTTATCTCTTCTTTGATAAGAGTGTTGGCTATTCACATAGATCGACTTTCATTTTTATCTACTTTATATTCTCCCCAGTACCCATTTTACTCACCCTTTTACCAAAAGGACTTTGCCTTAAATCAAGTAGACTTATCAAATACGCTCTTCTTTTTACAGCCATCACGTGGATCCCTATCTATCTGATACATTTCAACGCCAATGACCCATTTGACGCTGTATTTATCTACTACAACTCCTCCAACCCGATCTTTTACGGTCTCTCTGCCGCCTTTATGATTAAATATGCGGAGAGCCGACAGATACGGCTTGCATCTATTCTGAAAGTAGGTATAATTGCCGTGGTATTAGGATATGTGGGCTTGTTAGTTGGCACTATTATAGATGGTCGAATCCAGTCCATGCTCACGGACCCGGGTATAGATCCTATGTCAGTCCCTAGCCACTTCTTTTCACTTAAAAATGCCTTTATGTCGCTAGGAATCTGGTACTGGCTGGAACGAGCGTGGCCTAGTAATATAATAAAGGATAGTAATGACCGAAACAAACGACATATTCACCGCACCTAGGCGTAAAGCGGACGGCACCGGTATTATCGCCGGATTCTTTGCGCGCCTTGTCGCCTTTATCATGGACTCGATACTCGTCAACGGACCCTTCATGTTTCTGACGTCCGTCATGCCTGCCTTTGCATTTACAAATAATGTCATACTCCAACCCTTATCCATAATACTAGGCATCGCCTATTTTACGATATTAAATAGCAATGTTGGAGGCGGACAGACACTCGGAAAGAGGGCCCTCAAGATACAGGTCGTAAATACCGAAGGTGAACTGCTCGAACCGAAGAGCGCGCTGCTTCGTTATCTCGTCTTTCAGTTCCCCTCCTTTCTGGTAGTATATGCACAAAATACCGCATTCGGACAGACCATATTAATACCGCTCTTCTTCGTGGCCTTCTGGTATATATTTGTTATTATCTACCTCTTTATATTCAACATAGAGACACGTCAGACGGTGCACGACCTCGTTGTCGGCACCTTTGTCGTACAAAAGGACACGGGAGCGCCACCACCCGCCCCACCGCTCTCTAAGCTCCACTATATCGGCCCGCTCATTATCGCGGCCTTACTCTTTCTATCGGTCGACGATGTGACGAAGATGATGCCCAAGCCGATGCCCGAACTTGAATCGCATCTATCGCATATGGAAGGCGTGAGCAAGGTCAGCGCAAGCAAGAGGGACGCCACCGAACTGCAAGGGGCCGACGGTTACGCCGCCAAGATTATTCAGGTAGTTTTAATAGTTGAAAAAGGCGGAGGCAGTCTTGAAGAAGTAGGCTACAGAGCGGCGCGAATGACACTCGACGCAAACCCGGACCTTAACGACCGTGACAGGATTGTCCTATCTGTCGTGGATATTGAGAACTTCTTTAATGCGGGCAAAGAAGGACGATTTATAAAAGACCTGACGATCAAAGAGTGGCGCGAAGATTTTAGAAAATAGGAACACACATCTCTGATTACAATAAAAAAGGCCCTCCCTGTATATCAAGGAGGGCCTTTCTCGTGTAATATGGTGACGGTGGGTGGACTCGAACCACCGACTCGGGGCTTATGAGACCCCTGCTCTACCACCTGAGCTACACCGCCATTTGAAAATTGATCTTTTTTCCTGACTCTGCGTTGGGGTGAAAAATAAAAAACTCGACGTACGGACGTACGACTCGCGTTTTATTTTTCATCCCGCCTTGATTCAGAAAAAAATCTCTAATTTTCAACCCTCCGACCTCCTTTAAAAGAAAATCGGAAGATAAAACACATTTTGATAAAAACCTAAGGATTCGCTTCGCGTAAGGATTAATGCGTCGGAATCCTCCTTTAAAAGAAAATCGGAAGATAAAACACATTTTGATAAAAACCTAAGGATTCGCTTCGCGTAAGGATTAATGCGTCGGAATCCTTCTTTAAAAGAAAATCGGAAGATAAAACACATTTTGATAAAAACCTAAGGATTCGCTTCGCGTAAGGATTAATGCGTCGGAATCCTTTTTATATTAACAGATCAAACAACTTAAAGCGCTGGAGAAAGACTCATTTATTTAAGAACTTTACTGACTCGCTTCGCGTAGAGATAAGTGCGAAAAACAAGTGCGTCGGAATTTATTATAATAACATACCCGCCAATTCAAAGCGCGGATGAAAAACCTTACGGCTTTAAAAAACTATCCCGCGATATTGGCCCCGGGCCCGGCCCGGTTAGAAGAGGCTGTGAGAGAGCAGATAGCTCTTCTCTTTTCTCTTCTTTCCTAACTGCAGCGTTATATCTTCTACTACCAACATAGTTATCTCAACCTTGCCATCGCCGTCCAGGTCGGCTACGATGAAGTCGGCTATATAACCGTTTACATCCTTGGTCTTCCAGTTCTCTTCAAGCAGAGCCACATCCCATGAGAAGCTAAAGAGATTGCCGCTGTCATAACTCTTGTTCTTCTCCAGGAAACGTCCGACGCCGCCCGGATCGTTCCTCTTTATAATAAGCTCCGAGAGGCCGTCTTCATTAAGGTCAGCCGCTGTGAAAGATCCGAGCACGGGAAGTTCCGGTATG
The DNA here is from genome assembly GCA_029262535.1 of Deltaproteobacteria bacterium. Lineage (GTDB taxonomy): Bacteria > Desulfobacterota > GWC2-55-46 > GWC2-55-46 > JAJCZF01 > JAJCZF01. Next base: position 14,285 of record JAJCZF010000084.1, on the reverse strand, counting down.
GAAAGCTTCTCCTTAAGCGGGCCGGTCAGCTCAACCATATTGAGTGAGCCTCCGTAGACCTCTTTGCTTACCCAGAAGTTCTCCCACTTATTTTGATTCTCCGCGCCTCTTTTATAGATATGAAGCTTAAAGCGAAAGTCGAGCGAAACGATCTCGCTTGTGCCGTCGCCGGTCATGTCGATAAATTCAAAGCCGAAAGGCCCTCGCGCTCTGATCTTTAAAGGCACGTCAAGCTCTCCGGCCTCAAGATATACTGAACCGCCCTTCTTGGCTATCAAGAGCTTCTTCGAGAGGCCGTGCTCTATTGAAAAACCCTGCTTGATCAGTATCGAACCCTTGCCAGGTATCTCGATAACCCTGACAAAAGATCTAGCAAGGGTCTCTACAGCTGTCTGACTGTAACGACCGTCCGTATATTGTACTATAGAGACATTCGGCACCCCTTCGGTTATCTTTGATATGTAGATCTCAATCGTACCGTCGCCGTCCGTATCTCCAGCCGATATATAAAGATTTAGAGCGTCGTCGGTATTGACCAGCTCTTCGATAGTTACGAGGCCGTCGGCGCTGAACTTTGCGACCAGCACTCCAAGTTCGCCCATGAGGAAGAACTCGCCCGTGCCGTCGCCGTCGAGGTCGGCCCTGACCATGCCTTTATAAAAGCCGTCGATATTCGCGCTACGCCACTTAAGGCCGGCGTCGCGCGTATCGTCTCTCGATATGACTATATAATCTTCTTCAGGCCCCTCATCCTTCGGTTCGGAAAAGCGTCCGACATATGTCGCGTCGCTATCGGTCCGCGCCAGAGTGCGTTCGTTTACATCTTTTAAGATAGATGCAGAGGCCTTCGATACAAGTATCGTGATCTCCCCAACCGACTTGCCCTCTTCGACAAATGGGGTGATAGAACCGTCAGACATATCCAGTAGCTTTGAGTCTAACTTCACAGCCGTATCGGTTACAGCCAGCATGCCGTATACTACGAAGTCGCTTCCGAGCTTCTCGCCAAGCTTACGCGCTTCGGGCTCGCCGAGTGCGGAGGCCTTAAGGGTCTTGATCTCATCGGAGAGCAGGTCGCCTCTTGTAAGCTCCACATCGGCGTCAGAGCCGATACGCGCCGTAATCATACCGGTCACAGCCCCCTGAAGAAAGGCCGGCCCCGTCACGCCAAATGGCAGAACCGTAACCTTGACCTCCTTGGCAAAAGCGGAGACGGGAAGCAGAAGCAAGACAAAGGCAAATGTAACTATATAATTTCTAAAAGATCTCTTCATTATTTCCCAATCCGCTAGTATCGATCCATCCGGTCAATTAGCAACTAGTATTTAAACCACATATCAGCCCGCACAGTCAAGCCATTTCTACACAAAATATCATACCGCGACTGCCTTAATTTTGTATTGATTTAAGGTTAAAATAGGGTAAAATTTTATATTATGCAGCGTTAGGGACGGTTGTGGTATAGTATTAGATATTAAAGTTCTATTACTATTATCGAAAACTTACAGTTATTGTCATTGCGAGGAGCGTAGCGACGAAGCAATCTCGTTCTTCTTTATTGAAAAGCCGAGATTGCCGCACTTCGCTCACAATGACCAGTGTTGAAGGTTCTGCCGGTTCAGGTTTGTAACCTGAACCGGAACGTTAAAACCCTTGTCGAACGATAAAGACAGACATATAGAACCAAGTATTTAGAAGACGAGAGAACGAGTACTCAAGAGGCCGCCGGGCAGTTCTCTAACACCCCGCTCTTTTTAATATTCCGGTTCAAGTTACAAACTTGAACCGGCAGGAGAGTGGCATCGTCCACAAAACCAAATAATTATATTATTAGGGATATCAGAAAATACCAGTAAACTCATATATTTTATGTCGAAAATCCAAATAAAAATAAGCAACGCTGAAGCGAAGAAGAAGATCGAGAGCCAGATTCGTAAAGCTGAGGATCTTTTCTGTAAAGGGGAGAAAGAATTATCCTCCTCCAGCGTCGAAGGGACTCGTGCGAGAGACAATTTCAAAATTCTATATGAGCAGTGGGAAGATTTTACCTGCGAAATATTGAGAGAAATATTTGTAAGCTCCAGCTATGCTAGAAAGTTCGTTGAGGTGCGCTCTAGTGAAGTAGAGTACGTAGCTCCAAATTGGGTGCCAGGCATAAAATACTTTCTAGAAAAACAGATAATACCCAAAAAAGATTATTTAGGTATTCTAATTCATAATATTGATCAATTCACAAAAGTGATAGAAGAAAAAAACTTGTCTCCTCTCATCACCCTTCCCGACAATAACTTGGACTTGCCAGAAAAAGTCACTTTGGCGGGGCTATGGAAGTATGTACCTGTCAAGTTTTGGCTTTGGTTTCTTGGCCTATCTATCACAATTCTTATAGTTGGTATTACTTTGGGCCAAATAAGCTGGGTTAAAGAAATCTTTGAGAAGTAGAGGTCGATTAAATCGTCTAGAACAGGCAAAATAACAAATAGACTATGGATACAGGTAAGAATAACCTAGACTCTATAGTTAAGCACATAAGAAGAGCTCTAGAATATATATCCTAGATAATGGACTCAACGGAGACATAATGACCAAACAAACAAAACACATAACCCTCTCCCCTCCGACAGGCGCGGCCTTTACCTCTAATGACGAGCATCTATTCCGCGAGGGTACGCATTATCGCCTCTATGAGAAGCTCGGCGCTCATCCGGCGGTTCGTGACGGGGTTCAGGGGGTTAGCTTCGCTCTTTGGGCGCCTAACGCAGAGTCGGTTACCGTCATTGGCGACTTTAACGGCTGGGACTATGGCACTCATCCGCTTACGAAACGTCAGGACTCGACCGGCATCTGGCAGGGTTTTATTAGCGGGCTCAAAAAAAGCGACCTCTATAAATATCACCTTATCGGCGCGGACGGCAAGGGGGTCGATAAGATAGACCCGCTCGGCCAGTCCTTTGAGATATCTCCCAAGTCGGCGACCGTCGTATGGGAAGACGACTACCAATGGTCCGACGACGAGTGGATGGCGACGCGCCACAAAAGGAACGGCCTCGACTCGCCCGTATCTGTCTATGAAGTACATCTCGGCTCGTGGAGGAGGAACCCGCTTGAGGGCTTTCGGAGCCTTACATACCGCGAGCTTGCAGTTGAACTTACCGATTACCTGCTCGAAACAGGTTTCACCCATGTCGAGTTCATGCCGGTGATGGAACACCCATTCTTCGGCTCCTGGGGTTATCAGGTTACGGGATACTTCGCCCCCACCTCGCGTTACGGCACGCCCGAGGACTTTAAGTTTCTGATAGATACGCTACACCAAAACGGCATCGGGGTCTATCTCGATTGGGTTCCGTCGCACTTTCCTACGGACGAACACGCCCTGTCGAACTTCGACGGAACCTGCCTATATGAACACGAGGACGACCGGCGCGGCTTTCACCCTGAGTGGAAGAGTGCGATATATAACTACGGTAGGCCCGAAGTAGCTGAATTCCTTATTAGTAACGCCCTTTTCTGGCTAGATTATTTTCATATCGACGGCCTGCGCGTTGACGCCGTGGCGTCGATGCTCTATCTAGATTACGCAAGAGAAGAAGGCGAATGGCTGCCCAATAAATACGGCGGCAAAGAGAATATCGAGGCCATGGAGTTTCTAAAAAAGCTCAATACCGCCGCTTATCAGCACTTTCCCGATATACAGATCATTGCCGAAGAATCGACCGACTGGCCGCTCGTTTCGAGGCCCTGTTATACAGGCGGTCTCGGATTCGGCATGAAGTGGAATATGGGCTGGATGCACGATACGCTAAAATACTTTTCAAAAGACCCGGTATATAGAAAATATGTCCACGACAAGCTGACATTCTCTATCTGGTACGCCTTTAACGAGAACTTCATGCTGCCCTTGTCACACGACGAGGTCGTATACGGCAAGGGCTCGATGATTGGTAAGATGAGCGGCGACCAGTGGCAAAAGTTCGCAAACCTGCGCGCGCTTTACGGTTATATGTACGCGCATCCCGGTAAAAAGCTCTTATTCATGGGTATGGAGATAGGTCAGAGTGAAGAGTGGAACCACGACGCGTCGCTCTCCTGGCATATATTGGAAAATCCATTAAACGCCGGCCTGAAACGCTGGGTCTCGGACCTGAACCGGCTCTATAAACGGGAACGCGCCCTCTTCGAGCTAGATTTCGTTCAAAGCGGTTTTGAATGGGTAGATTGCCGCGACTGGGAGGATAGCACATTAAGCTTTCTTCGTTTATCAAAAGACGGAGAGAAGATACTGGTCGTCTGCAACTTTACGCCCGTAGAGAGAAACGGCTTTCTCGTGGGCGTGGACGAGGGCGATATATGGAACGAACTATTAAATAGCGATGCTACTATATACGGAGGCAGCGGCGCAGGCAATATGGGTTCGGTTACGGCAACCAAGAATACGACTCACGACAGGGACTTCTCTCTGGAACTTACGCTACCGCCACTGTCAACTATAATGCTTAAAAAAGCCTAAAAAAACAATATGTTCTGAGAAAAAGTTAATAGTAATTATTAATAAAATTCCCACCTCGGCAACTCATATAAATGGCTCGATAAAAAAAGGCCGGCGCACTCTCCGTGCGTCGGCCTTTTTAAGCTGTATGGTAAGTATTATATCAACGAGAGTGTCCGTCGTGTACGCCACTACCGATCTGCGGCATATATCTCGGAGAGGTTGGGTAACCGGCGGCCAACCATGCGCGGAACCCGCCCTTTAGAGCCTTGACACCCTGAAAACCATGCGCAGTCATCAATCTGAGCGCGGCACGCGCGCTCGAGGCTTCGTTTGGTCACGAACAGTATGTTATTATCCTCGCGCCGAATGGCAACTGGCGGGCCTTTGCGTCCAGCTCGGCAAGAGGCATGTCGTACGCACCGATTATCTTAATCTTGTTGCCCTGATAGTCGCCCCGGGTGCGAACGTCGATAATGGCGATATTTTCGCCATTATCGATCATCGCCTTCAACTCGTCTATAGAGACGGTATCGACCTGCCCCCTCGGCGACGCCGCAAGGATTGGAGAGGACTGAAAAAGAAGCATTCCAAAGAGCAAAATTGATAAAAGATAGTTCACAAAAACCTCCGTAAAACGTATAGTTAGAAGAAATAGCTAAGAGTTATTTAGTGTCCAGCGGAAAGCCGTAAAACTTCCAGGCGGAGAGCCCTCCCTTGAGGACCTTGACCCTGTAAAAGCCCTTATGTATCAATATAAGCGCGGCCTTCATACTCCTTGCGTCGTTTGTATCGCTATAGAGCACTACATCTGTCGTCGTGAGCATCTCGCGTGTCTCCGCATCGAGCTTGGCGAGCCTCATGGCGCCGGTAATCAACTCGTCGCTGGCAAGATAGTCTGTGCGGGACCTGACATCGATTATTGCGATATTCGCGCCCCTGTCGAGCTGAGACTTGAGGTCTTGAACGCTTATATAACCCACCTGATGATCAGCTCGCGCAAGCACGGGCAAGAACATTACGATAAGAACAACTAAAACAGGAAAGGCCTTTTTCAGCATATCCGTCTTGTTCCTTCTGAGATTAGAAAAACTTTACTCAAGACAACACTTTAATTATTGCATATTCAAAAGAGAAATCATAGTGGAAAGATAAAAGAGAGAGGACGAAGGGCTTGAGAACTAACTCCATCTATTCATTTGCAAAATCGTCTAACAGTTGAATAAAGCTCTCTTTAGCAGTTATAAAGGGGGCGTGACCTGCGCCGTCGATAAGGTGCAGTCTTGCATTAGGCAACTGCTCGTGCAGGTAATGGGCCGCGCCGACCGGAGTGACCGTGTCATGGGTTCCGTGAAGAAGCAATACGGGGATCTGAATACTACCTAACCCTTCCCTGATATCGACCGTGCTTATGGCCTCAAGCGCGGTGGCGATACCGGCAAAATTAACCCTGTCGGCAGTTATCTTACTGCACCTTTCCAAATAGTTACGCACAGGGGCGGTTTGAAGCTCCGCATCGGTAAAATTTAACAGAGCAAGTCGTTCAAGCGTTTCTTTTGGTCTCTCTCTCAGCCCCTTTAGCATAAGCTTTACAACAGACCTCGGCTGCCCGTGCGGGAAGTCTTCTCTTTTCACAAAACAGGGTGTTGCGCCGATAAGCAATAATTTTTTAAATCTTCCCGGTCTCGCCATCTCTGTCTTCATGAGTGTCTGCGCCCCAAGAGACCAGCCCACACCAATAACCTCTTCCCCTTCTGGAATCTCTTTAAGAACGGTCTCAACGCCGGGACATACCGCGCCACCCGACCCTGAAGAGTTCCATTTATCTCCACAGTCGAAGTCGCCGCCGTGACAAGGAAGGGTCGGGTTATATAGTTTTTCTTCATTATCAAGAGCAAGCCCCTCTATCACGTCGCGCCATACATTACCGGAGGTAGACCAGCCATGAAGCATTAATATGGAGCTACCATTATTTAGTTTCATCGATCATCCCTTCTAAAATCTCTATAAGGCTGTCCAGCTCTTCTCTTCTATGGGCGGACGATAAGGTAATCCTAAGCCTCGCCGTACCATCGGGCACGGTCGGAGGGCGTATCGCCTGTATATAAAAGCCTAGCGATATCAAGCGTTTCGATAAGTCCATAGCAGGGCTATTGTCGCCGACTACAAGCGGCGCTATCGGAGAGTCCTCTTCTCCCAAGAGTTCTATTGCGCTACCGGACATGACGTTTTTGAGTTTTTTTCTAAGATAGGTTGAGTTCTCTCTTAACTTATCAATCCTTTCAGGTTCATCTATTATTACCCGAAGGGCGGCTCTGGTGGCGCTAATCAGAGGCGCGGGCAGCGAAGTTGAGAATATGAAAGCGCGCGCCCTGTTTACCAAGAGATCGATTATCTCTTTCGGTCCGGCGATAAAGGCCCCGTATGTGCCAAACGCCTTGCCGAATGTACCCATCTCTATTATATGCGCACGCTCCGCTTTCAGCCCTAACCCTTCAAGCCTGCCCCTGCCGGTCGGCCCTAATACTCCGGTCCCGTGGGAGTCGTCGAGATAGATATAGGCGTCGTAACGTCCGGCAAGCTGCACTATCTCTTCTATAGGCGCGACCGTGCCGTCCATGCTGAATAGTCCTTCGGTTATAATAAGCTTGCGCGAGGCGGTGGAAGACTTTAATAATCTCTCCAGGTCATCCATATCACAGTGAGCAAAACGCGAGAGAGAAGCGCGTGAGAGCAAGGCCCCGTCTATAAGCGAGGCGTGAGAAAGACGGTCCATAAATATCTCGTCGGAGCGCGAAAGAAGAGCAGGTATCGACCCCGTATTGGCCTGATAACCGGAGTTAAACAAGAGCGCGCCTTGCGCCCCCTTAAAGGTCGCAATCTCCTCTTCAAGTCCGGCATGTTGGCTTGTGCTGCCGGTAATGGATCTCGACGCGCCGGAACCGACCCCGAAACACTCAGCCGCGCCCTTCATGGCGGCGACTACTCGTGGGTCGCCTTTAAGACCCAGGTAGTCGTTTGAGGAAAAGTCAATAAGGGTTCGGCCCTCTTCAGTCTTAAGCAGGCGGTCTCCGTGACTTAAATCAGGATCTAAAGTAGTAAGTCTCCTCTTAAGGCCTCTCTCTTCGAGTCCCTTTATTTCGTCTTTGTATGATTTCATGGATCAGTGCGAGCGTACAGGGTCGAGTCCGAGTTCTTTTATGGTGGCGAGGTCTGCCTCGGCGTCGGCGCCCGGAGTGGTCAGGTAGTCCCCTATCATCACGCCGTTGGCTCCGGCGGCGTAGATAAGATTCATCAGCCCTCCGAGATTCTTAGGCCTGCCGCCGCAGACGACTATATTGGTCGTCGGCATCATGAATCTTAACATGGCGATGACCATAAGAGACCTTACGGGTGTAAGGTTTCCGCCCTTTTCAAGCGGTGTACCGGGCCGCGGGTCGAGGAAGTTGACAGGTACGCTATCGACATTAAGCTCGCGCAGGGTCGCGGCAAGCTCTACGCGCTGGGCAGGGCTCTCTCCGAGGCCGAATATACCTCCTGAACATACATAAAAACCTAAATCTTTGGCGGCCTTTATAGAGTCAATATCTTCGTCGTATTCATGTGTCGTGCATACATTTGGAAAGAAGCTACGCGCGGTCTCAAGGTTATGGTGATAACTCTCAAGCCCGGCTTCTTTCAGGCGCAAGAGTGTATCGCGGCTCGCTATGCCGATTGAGGCGCACCGTTCCATCTCTGAAACGTCATTCATCTCTTTAAGGGCGTCCACCAGTATATCAACGTCTGCTTCGGTAGATACCTTAGTGCCGGAGGTTACTATTGAAAACTCGCCCGCGCCTAGCTCGTCGGCCCTCTTTGCCGCGGCGACTATCTCGGAGGCCGGGCGCATGGGATATTGTTTGACCCCGGTATCGTAACCGCTAGACTGGGCGCAAAACGAACAATCCTCGGCGCAAAGGCCGCTCTTGGCATTCACAATGGCGCAGAGGTTTATCTTATTCGACTTGTGCGCCCGACGCACGCGGTCGGAGACCGCAATTACCTCGAATAGAGATTCTTCACCTATATTGTTCAAGAGAAGCCCTTCGTCATACGAAAGCCCCTCACCGGAAAGCCCTTTTTCTAATGCTATATTTAAAATATCCATCCAGAATTTTTATCACGAAAAGAGAGGGCTTGTCAACCTGCGTCAAGATTGAGGTTGACAAGTGACCGCAAGGTGTTAAGATCAAAGGCTTATGATTACTAAAAAAACAAAACGGCTACAAGCCGCGGACAAGGCGCATCTCTGGCACCCATTTACGCAGATGAAGGAGTGGACTGCCCAGAGTCCAGAAAGCCAGCTCATAATCGAGCGCGGCAAGGGCAACTACCTCTACGACACAGAGGGCAGACGTTATCTCGACGGCGTATCGTCGCTCTGGACCACGGTGCACGGACACGGCAACAAGACCATCGACCGCGCCATAAAAGATCAGATCGACCGGATATCACATACGACACTGCTTGGGCTTGGAAGCGTGCCCTCTATAGAACTTGCCGAAAAGCTTGTAGAGATAACGCCAAGGGGGCTGAAAAAAGTCTTTTATTCCGATTCCGGCTCGACGGCGGTGGAGATCGCCCTGAAGATCGCCTACCAATACTGGATCGAAACCGGCGTAAAGGGGCGCACGCGCTTTATATCCTTCACCGGCGCATACCACGGCGACACGCTCGGCTCCATGTCGGTCGGGGAGATAGGGAGCTTTGTAAAAAAGTATAACCCTTTAATTAAGAAGCACTTCCGCGCTCCGTACCCATACTGTTACAGATGTCCGGTAGCTTCCGACGTAGGCCATCCGGGCTGCAAACTGGCCTGTCTGAACGAATTCGAGCGCATTGTTGAGAAGAATCACAAAGATATCGCAGCCTGTATCATCGAGCCGATGGTCCAGGGCGCGGCGGGCATGATAGTCAGCCCGCCGGGCTTCCTAAAAGGCGTGCGTCGTATAGCTAAAAAATACAATATCCTGCTCATAGCCGACGAGGTCGCAGTCGGTTTCGGACGTACAGGGAAGCTCTTCGCCTGCGAAGACGAGTCTGTCTCGCCCGACATTCTATGCCTGGCAAAGGGCATCACCGGCGGCTACCTGCCGCTTGCCGCGACGCTCACTACCGACAAGATATATAAGGCATTCCTCGGAAATTATGAAGAGCTAAAGGCATTCTTCCACGGACATACCTACACCGGCAACCCGCTCGGGGCGGCTGCTGCGATAGCCAATATTGATCTATTTAAAAAGAATAAAGTAATCGATAAGTTACAGCAGAAAGTTAAGACTCTAAAAGCCCTCTTAAAGCCACTTTCAAAGCTCGACCACGTAGGTGATATCAGGCAAAAAGGGCTCATGGTAGGCATAGAGCTTGTGGCCTGTAAAGAGAGCAAGGCCCCCTACCCGGCCTCGCTCAGGCTCGGCCACAATATCTGCATGGACGCCCGCAAAAAAGGGCTCATCATCCGCCCGCTAGGCGACGTAATAGTCCTAATGCCGCCGCTCTCTATAACGGAACGAGAGTTAAAGAAGATGGTATCGGTTGTGGAGGATTCTATTAGAGATAGAACCGAATAGTATCACTCCTCCCATCACTGGACATTCCCAAAAATTTCCTTTATACTTAAGCCCATGAAGACAGAACGCATAGCGACCGAGGACTGGAAGCGTATACTTGGGTTGCATTCCTTATTTCAGCGTATTAATCACGCCGTTATAAACGAATTCGATACGACGACGCCCGAAGATGTCATCGACATGATTCTGCACGACCCACACGGTACGAAGTGCGACGGCATGATCACCATCTATCCCAACCCTAAGTCCAATAGCGAATACTTTCTCCGCACCAGTTATCACGACGACGAGCTGCGTTATCACCTGAATTGCGATGAGATGGAGCGCGGCATGGGCGGCTTCCTCAAATATGCATCTTCTTTAAAAGAGCCGGACGTAATTCCCGATATCTCTACGATCTTAATCGATAACGACCTCGACACCGTGCCGTGGATATCTAAGATGAAGACGGCGCTGGTCGTACCGACCATAAATATATCGGGCGAACCGGCTACAACCGTACTCTTGGCAGAGGGGCTGGACGCATTCGACAGTGACACGATTAAGTCAAATATATTCATGACTTATGCGACGACCAATATACTTCTCACATTCATACACCGCACCAATAGCGAGCGTATTAGCCGCGAACTCGACGCCGAGCTTGCAAGTGTCGAAAAGGTCCAGCGGGAGTTCCTGCCAAAGATCCTGCCCGATACGGACGGCTTTAAGTGGGCCGTATACTACAAGGCTTCGACCCATGCCGGCGGCGATTATTATGACTTCTTCGCCCTGCCAGGTGCGCGCACAGGCGTTATCATTGCCGACGTATCGGGGCACGGCGCTCCGGCTGCGGTCATAATGGCGATGGCGCGCCTCTTACTTCATACATATCCGGGCGAGGTACATCCGCCTTCTACCGTATTCGACGCCCTTAACAGGCATCTCTTCGGCAACCTCATCTCAGGCAACTTTGTCACGGCCTTTTACGCCGTGCTGGAGGCGCAGACGCATAAACTGACCTTCTCTAACGCCGGACACTGCCACCCGCTGCTAGCCAGGGTAAAAGACGATAGCATCGAAAGGCTCACAACCAACGGCGGCCTGCCGCTAGGCATCCTGCTAGAAGGGGGATATTCGGAAGATAGCGTTACTATGGAGCCAGGTGACGTACTGGTTTTTTATACCGACTGCCTATATGAAGCGACCAGCAAAGACGGAGAGCCCTACGGCCTCGAACGCATAGAAGCATCTCTTAAACGAGTCATCTCCCGCCCTGTCCTTGAGATAAAAGAGACTATTCTCAAAGATTTCCACGCATTTTGTCAAGGCAAAGCTCTGACCGACGATCTCACACTCGTAATCCTCAAGGTCACGCACTGAATTAACTAACCTATTCCGTCTCACATTGTCGTAAAACCTGATATGCAAAGATCCATTTATAGTCTATAATATAGTATAAAGCAGGGTCTTTCCAACCAACAGGACATTCACCTAGACGGAACTCCCCTTTAAACGGTCTCTAACCTTTATTAGGAGAGTCTTATGAAGATGAGTGAAATAAGAGAGATGGCAACGGTACTAGGTCTTGAGAAACTGGCCCGCAATAAGGCGGAGTCGATCAGGATGATCCAACGCGCAGAAGGCAACCCCGACTGCTTCGGTTCCGCAACCGACTATTGCGACCAACAAGAATGCGCCTTCATAGACGATTGCTTAGGCTCCGCCTAGCACACAGGTGTGCGGTGCCAATTTCACGGACTCAGTTTGTCGTCTCTCCGTTATCTTTGTCCGCGCCCAATAGTGATCTGTAAGCAACCAATCTTTCTGGCACACAGTGTGGCGCTGCCAATTTTGGCACAGAGGTGTGCTCTTATTTTGCGGACTCAGTTTTGTGCCGCTTCTATATCCTCGTCCGCTCCGAACAATGCACCAGCCGACTACTCAAGAAAATATAATGACCTTTACCTTTCTCCTGTAAATAGAGCCAGAAATCCCTTGCCCGTGGGGTGAATATGAAGTAGTTTGGTAATATGACAAAGGCTTACTTCATTACCGGCACCGACACGGGTGTTGGGAAGACATTCGTTACAGCGGCGATAGCGCGCGCCCTTCGCGCCAGAGGGAAACGTGTCGGTGTTATGAAACCGATAGAGTCTGGATGTGCGAAAGAGTCCGGCCAACTCGTGCCGAAAGACGCGATAGCTATACGAGAGGCCGCGGCCTCCACTGCGCCGCTTGACAAGATAAACCCCTATCGTTTTGAAGAGCCGATATCCCCTCACCTCGCAGCGCGCATTTCAGGGGAGACGATAGAGTTAGACTCTATAAAGAAGATCTATGAAGAGCTAGCAAGTGGTGTAGATGTGATGCTCGTCGAGGGCGCAGGGGGCCTGCTCGCCCCGATAACCGACCGGCTCACAATGGCCGACCTTGCAAAAGAACTCAAGCTGCCGATGGTAGTAGTGGCGGCCTCAAAGCTCGGCGTACTCAACCACACGCTCTTGACCGTGCATTACGCGGAAAGTATGGACATATTCATAAAAGGCATAATCGTAAACCACCCCATAAAGAGCCCCGACGAAAGCCGCCGTTTTAACGCCGACGAGTTAAAGAAATTATTGTCCGAGGTGCTATTTTTAGGGGAGATACCGTATTTGGATGAGGAGGAGGCAGGTAACTATAAGGCCGAAGGGCTTGCGGTTGAGGTCTTCTAGGTTGCACGGCAAGCAGGGAAACCTTACATTACGCCCCCTTTAAAATCTTGCCCAGTCTCTCCATATCCACTCGCTTTTTATAGGCCGGGATCTTGATTTCAAGGCTCTCTTCAAATGTAGTTCTTTCGTTCTTGTAGAAAATTCCAAGTGGTAAGCGATCTGTCTCCAGGGAGCGCGCGAACGCCGCCTTTCGGTCGGTAATATCGTGTGCTTCTTCGAGCCTGTAGGTATTTTCCATAAACCACTTGTAGGTATTAATCTTATTAAAGCTCGGGCATGGCTGGAAGATATCTACAAGAGCGTAACCTCTGTGCTCTACGGCGGCCTTTATTATCCCTACGGTAAAGTCGGGGTCTGTTATGGAGGCGCGCGCGACAAAGCTGGCATTCAGGGCGATGGCCGATGCAATGGGGTTAAAGGGTTCCAGTATAACGCCGTCTACCTGCACCGGGGTGACGAAGCCGCGCTCGCTGGTGGGCGAGGCCTGCCCCTTTGTTAAGCCGTAGACCATATTGTTATGTACGATATTCGTTATATCCGGGTTGCGGCGGATGTTGTGCGTAAAGTGGTTTCCGCCCTCGCCGTACATGTCGCCGTCTCCGCTCTCGGCTATTACGGTAAGCGTCGGGTTTGAGGCCTTAATGGCGACGGCAGCGGGCAGGGCCCGGCCGTGCAGACCGTTAAAGTAATTGACATTCATATACTGGGGCAGCTTTGCGGCCTGTCCTATGCCGCTCACCATGACGACCTCTTGCGGCTCTTTGCCGAGTTCGTCGAGCGCCCTCTTTACGGCACTCAGTATGCCAAAGTCGCCGCAGCCCGGACACCAAGCGATATCTACATCACTCATATCGAAATCTGTCTTATTCACAGCAGCTCCATTAAGCGCTTCGTAACCTCTTCGACAGAGAACTGGAGACCGTTATACTTTAAAATCAAATGATCTGCCGCAATACCCGTCTCCCGCTTTACCAAAGACGCAAACTGGCCAGTGGCATTACCCTCTAGGACCGCCACCACTTCAGCGCTCCGCACCAAGCGTGAGAGATCAGGGTGCATAGGCCAGAGTTGGCTGGAGTGGAGAAAGGCAATGTCGTTAGAATTTATCTCTGCAAGCGCCTCTCTTAAGATCTCAAGGGTCGAGCCCCATCCGAGTATGAGCAGACGCGCGTCCTCTCTTCCAATGAGCGTTGGCGGCACGATATCCTCTTTTATTAGCGCTAGCTTACGCAGTCTTTTATCTGTCATCATGACGCGCATATCCATCTGCTCGGTAATACGGCCAGCCTCGTCATGCTCGTCGCTATCTACTGCCACCAGCCCCTCGCCTAAACCGGGTATACCGCGCGGAGAAAGACCCGAGTCGGTAATGGCGTAACGTTTATAGTCAGCATCTGTCTCTACTATATGACTTTCAAGCTCAAGTGCGTCGAGCTTGAAAGGCCTTGTATTGAACTTCGTATCGACCAGGTACTGGTCGGTTAGGATAAA
>JAJCZF010000083.1 GCA_029262535.1 Deltaproteobacteria bacterium | reverse complement strand
GGATAAAAATTAGAGATTTTTTTCTGAATCAAGGCGGGCACACAGGTGTGCTTTTATTTCGCGAGTCAAGTTTTACAGGTTCTGAGAATCTTTTCGTTCGCGCTAAAGATAAGATGCGAGCCGTACGTCTGTACGTCGAGTTTTTTATCTTTTATTCTGACGCAGAGTTGTAATAAAGTATTAATAGGATAAAAATTAGAGATTTTTTTCTGAATCAAGGCGGGATGAAAAATAAAATGCGAGTCGTACGTCTGTACGTCGAGTCTTTTATTTTTTATCCCAACGCAGAGTCAGGGAAAAAGATCAATTTTTATGGTGATAACCGTTGGTTATTGGCATACGCCGGTCCTTCCCGAATGCTCGTTCCGTTATCTTTATGCCCGGCGGGGCCTGGCGGCGTTTGTACTCGCTCAGGTCCACCATCGTGACTATTCTCTTTACAAGCTCCAGGTCAAAGCCCATCTCCGATATCTCATCCACACCCCTGTCCTCTTCAACATAGGCCTTTAGTATAGGGTCGAGAACTTCGTACGGCGGTAGCGTGTCCGCATCCTTCTGGTTAGGGCGAAGTTCCGCTGTAGGGGCCTTTGTTATGATTCTATTCGGTATAAGCGGCTCCTCGGCGCGCTTGTTTACGTGACGGCAGAGTTCGTAGACAAGCATCTTTGGCACATCTTTAATGATTGCGAAACCTCCGGCCATGTCGCCGTATAGTGTGGCGTAACCGACACTCATCTCGCTCTTATTTCCGGTAGTAAGTACGAGCCAGCCGAACTTGTTCGATAAGGCCATGATGAGATTACCGCGAATGCGGGCCTGGAGGTTCTCTTCGGTCGCGTCTTCGCCCCTGCCTGCAAAGAGGGGGGATAGTATTTTTTTATAGTCCTCAAAGAGGGTCTCTATTGAGATGTTATGTAGTTCCATGCCAAGATTTCTTGCAAGCTGCTCGGCATCGGTCCTTGACTCTATGGATGAGTACCCGGAGGGCATATAGACGGCTGTGACAAAGTCGGCGCCGAGCGCTTCCTTTGCAATGGTAAGTACTATGGCCGAGTCAATGCCGCCGCTAAGAGCGACTACTACATGTTTGAAACCGTTCTTTCGTATATAGTCTCGCGTGCCCGTGACCAGGGCGCGGTATATCTCTTCGAGAGGTTCAATCGGCTCTGCGAGCCTCTTCTCAAGCGGCCTCTTTTTTACAGGCACCATCCTTGTGTAAAGTTTTATCTCGCGCACGTTTCCCGTGTCCGCCTGTAGCGAGTCCTTGCGCCGCCTCGGGTCGTGACGGCGCAGGCGGAGCGGGCCTTCGAGATTCAGGTCGGTGACGATAAGCTCTTCGCCAAACGAACCTGCGCGGCTCTCTATCACGCCCTTTTCGTTAATAACCATGGAGTGGCCGTCGAAGACAAGCTCATCCTGACCACCGGATATATTGCAGTAGGCGACGATAACTTCGTTGTCGATGGCGCGTGTCGCAAGAAGCTCTTCCCTTATTAAGGCCTTCCCCATATGAAAGGGAGAGGCATTGATATTCATTATAACTTCGGCTCCGGCAAGCGATTGAAGGCGGGCCGGTCCTTCGGGATACCAGATATCTTCGCATATGCCGATACCTATCGTTACGTCGTCTATCTTGATATTTAACGGTGTGGTCCCGGACTGAAAATATCTCTCTTCATCGAATACGCCGTAGTTTGGCAGGAACATCTTATGATAGACGTCGGCAATAGCGCCGTTATGGATAATAGCCGCGGCGTTGTAAATATCCTTCTTCCTGTCGACGAAGCCGACTACGGCGGTGATCTTCTTGATCTCCTGGCTCAGCTCGCGTATGACCCGCATATTCTCATCGATAAAGGCGGGTTTCAAAAGCAGGTCTTCGGGCGGATAGCCGGTAAGGGCGAGTTCTGGAAATACGACTATAGTGGCGTCCATATCGGCCGCGCGGCCGGCATAGTCCAGTATCTTTTCGGCATTCCCAGCGATATCCCCGACAACCGGGTTTATCTGGGCCATAGCTATTCGTAGTTTACGCATAGAATAAGACTATCAAAACCCCTCCCATCTGTAAAGCACGCACACAGGTGTGCTCTTATTTCGCGGATAGAGTTTTTTTGAGGCTCTACTAGTTGCTTAATACGCGTCTTTAATATTAAGTGCCTAAAAGTATGTACACGCACTACAGGCAGACAGGTCTGCTCTTATTTCGCGGATAGAGTTTCATGTGCCTGCTCGTTGGTTAGTACGCGTATTTAATATTTAGAGCCGATAGTTTTCTCTATAAGAACTTTTTTCTTTAGAAAAGTCTTTATTCTAGGCTCTTGGGCGAGTATAATCTATCCATGAAAAAAATAATTAAAACTACTACAACGATCATAGATCCGTGGACGCTCTATGAGTCGGCCCTTGACAAGAAGGACGACTCTAAATTCCTTGAGGCCGTGCCGCTGCTTCAAGAGTCTTTGGCCATGGCCGGACGCGACGCGGAATTAAGGCTTGCCGCCAATATCGCGCTTGGCGATACCTTTCGTATGGTAGGCGATTTTGTCGGGGCCTGCGCCTCGTACAAAAAAGGGCAGAAGCTGGCAATAAGGCTTAAAGATACCGAGGGGGCGAGCGACGCCGAGGTCGGGTGGGCGCTCTCAAGGAGGGCCTTGGGTTATCACGGTGACGCGATAAAGATTCTAAATGGCGCGCTTCGCACTTACCGGGCCGAAGGCGACCGCACTGCCGTGGCCTTTACCACATGGGCGCGGGCCGGGGCCTATAGGATAAAGGGCGATATCAAAAAGACGATTACAGGGTTTGGCGAATCAAAGGAGCTCTTTACCCGTTTGAAAGACCGTAGCGGTCTCGGTTATTCGCTCACCGGCCTTGGCGGGGCCAGCCGGGTTGAGGGCGACTATAAGGCTTCTTTAAAATACTACCGCTGCGCAAATAAACTCTTTACCGAGCTTGACGATACTTTTGGTGTCGCATATTCATATTGCGGCCTTGCCAACGCAAGGAGGATGCTCGGCGACTATAAAGAGAGCGCCGAGTTCTTTAAAAAAGCCACGCGCAACTATCGTAAGATAGGCGACCGCGTGAGTTACGCCTATACCCTATGGGGTGAGGGCACGCTCTTACATATTACAGGTAAGAAGAAGCGCGCTATGAAGGATTTCGAGGAGGCCCGCGCGCTCTTTACCGAGACGCGCGACGTCAGGGGTCTTATCTATATTGAGATATCTTTTTCCCAGATGGACTTTATGGAGGGTAGAGAAGGGGCCGCGATGAAACGCATAAAGGGTGCCCTTAAAAAGGCCGAAAAGTACGGACTCGGCCTTGAGATAAGATATTGCAAGATGGTCTTAAAAGAGATGAATCGAGGCGGAGCAGCCTTGCCGCTTAACTTGGCATAAGGGTTGCCTAAGCGCTCTTTTTCAGGAAATTTTCCAGTTTTTTGCGTTCGTCTTCGTCTATGAATAGGGTCGAAAGCGCCATGCCCTTGCTCGGCGCGCCGTCGCTTTCTTTGTCCGCCGACCAGACGACCTTTGCCAGTAGCTTTACCTGCGGTTTGAATATGCCGGTCGGAAGGGCCAGCCGAATGTCCAGGACGGTATTTGCGTCGTAAGTGGTGCCGGTCTTTAGGAAAATCCCTCCCATTGAGAGGCTCGATGCCTCTACTTCGGTATAGGGCTCTGTCTCGCGTGAACCCTGGCGGCCCTTTCGGAATAGCTTCATCCTGCCCTTGAGTTTTACCTTTAAACGTTCGAAGAGCCTGCCGTACCTGTCACCCTCTTTTTCCTGATCGAGCACGATCCGCCTTAAGGCCGACTTTTCATCAGGAAGTATACTAAAGGCCTGTATGACCTTGTGAACCTGAAAGACGTCGAGCACCTCGGGTGAGATATTAACGATACGGCTGGTGCCGCCATTACGAGTTATCTCTTTTGAGATGTCTAATAGGATGCCCAAAGCGGTGCTGCTTACATTGGAGACTTCGGAAAAATTCCAGATGATATTCGTACCCGATGGAACGCCGTGCACGGCTTCGTCTTTTAAGCGGGTCTCCGCCTCGATATCTATCTCGCCCGTGAGGTCGAGTATGGTCGCGTAGGCCGCGTCCCTTGAGTCTATTTTGAGCATTTTTCTTTCACATTAAGGAGATTTAGAGAAGTCTTTAATATAGCATTTGAAGTGCTGATTTTCAAGTGGTAAGAGGGCTGGATATTAAGGGTTTTACCCTGGACCCACTCTCTTGGAGCTATTAGTGATTATTGATTAGCGAAACGAAAACTGCATCTATTACTTGCTCAGGATCAGGTAATCATCATATAATCTACGTGGCACTTTACGATAAACTCTATTGAAGCTGAACTTAAATCATGAAGATGGAAAGGCAAGGAGGTTATGGACTTTGAATGGGTCGCTATTGCGCTGGGAGATGTCGCCTGGATATCGCACGCCTTTGTCCTTGGCTTTCTGGCGAGGCTGATCGGCCTGCCGCCTCTGGTTGGTTTCCTGGTGGCCGGTTTCGCGCTCAACTACATGGGTTTCGAGAGCGGGGCGATGTTGCAGAAGCTTGCCGACCTTGGTATTACTCTGCTGCTCTTCACCGTTGGGCTGAAGCTGAACCTGAAGGTCTTGATAAGGCCGCAGGTATGGTCTGTTACCGCGCTCCATATGGCAATTATCATTCCCCTCTTTGGCGCGGCCTTATTCGGCCTTGCCTCGCTTGGCCTGCCGCTCTTCATAGACCTGGATCTCAAGCTTGCGCTTATGGTCGCCTTTGCCCTGAGCTTTTCAAGTACCGTATTCGTAGTACAGATGCTCGAAAAGAAAGGCGAGATGAACTCCCTGCACGGAAGGATCGCTATCGGCATCCTGGTTATGCAGGATCTGGCCGCGGTCTTTTTTCTTGCTGCATCATCCGGAAAGATCCCTTCGCTCTGGGCGTTGGTGCTCTTCCTGCTCATTCCCCTTCGCCCTCTATTTAGTTATCTGCTTAAGAAAACGGGCCATGGCGAACTCTTGATCCTCTACGGACTTGTCCTGGCCCTTGGCGGGGCCGAGTTATTCGAGCTTGGCGGGGTGAAGGACGATCTGGGTGCTCTCATCATGGGCGTCTTGATATCAACCCATCCAAAGTCCAAGGAGCTGGCAAAGTCGATGCTGGGCTTTAAGGACCTCTTTCTGGTCGGTTTCTTCCTATCGATCGGAATGTCGGGCCACCTGTCGCTGGAGGCCCTTATCATCGGCCTTCTATTAACGCCCTTTATCTTTATTAAATCGGGTCTCTTTTATCTGTTGATGACACGCTTTAAACTCCGGGCGCGGACCTCCCTGCTTGCGACGATGAACCTGACAAACTATAGCGAGTTCGGCCTGATCGTTGCCGCTATCGGGGTAACCAGCGGGTGGATCGATGGCGAGTGGCTGGTCGTTATTGCCATTGCCCTTTCCCTCTCTTATATTGTGGCCTCCCCGCTGAGTAGTCTGGATGATAGAATCTATAGCCGTTACAGGGGGCTCTGGATGAGGTTTCAGAGCAAGGAGAGGCTTCCCGACGATATGCTCGTTGATACGTCCGATAGTACCATAGCAGTATTTGGCATGGGCAGGGTGGGTTGCGGAGCCTATGAGAAGATGCGCGCGCTACATGGCGATACGGTCCTTGGCATCGACTTTGATGACGATTTGGTAAAAGAACATCTGGCAAAGGGACGAAAAGTTCTGCACGGTGACCCGAGCGACGCGGACTTTTGGGATAAGATAGATAAAGATCATAATATCGAACTCGTGATGCTGGCCCTGCCGAATCTTCAGGCCAACCGGGACGCGCTGGATCAGCTACGAAAGATATCGTTCTCCGGGCGTATCGCCGCTACTGCGAGATTCCCGGACGAGGTGGAAAAACTCAGAAAGTCGGGCGCGGGCGCGGTCTTTAATATCTATACCGAAGCGGGAGTCGGCTTTGCCGAGCACGTAGAAGCGATTAATCGTGGCTGATGCAAGCGAAATAGTAGAGATTTACTACTCTCTGAAAGCGGGTGCATAATAGCTTTTACCGGATGGTTATGGTTTTATAGATAGTAGCGAGGTTTTCTTAAAACCTTGGCGGTTATCCAAAACTTCTCGCTACGCATAATTTGCGCCACACCTTCAATTGCGGAGGGGAGAGGGAGTAGAACTTTAAAGAGCTGTGCATAACTATTTGTTTCTATTAGGTTTTATGCGGCAGTTTCAGTTTTGGGGCCGCTTTTTATAATGCGAATTTCTCTTCTGCTCACAGTAGGCCTGAACTGAGTATTTTGAAAGTTTTCTTCCTGTCTTAAAGATCCTGAGGTCAGTGACAGCCCCTTTTCTGTAGTCCGCAGTTGTAATCTTTTTCGAAATATTATAAGTTACTATTGATAATCAATAGTGGAATTGTACTTTAAACGCTGATCGGCATGTGGAGGAGAAGGTTTGGCTAAATATCAGTATATATATACCATGGAGAAGGTCGGCAAGGTCGTGGCCGGCAATAAAGAAATCTTAAAGGATATCTACCTCTCATTTTTTCCGGGGGCGAAGATCGGAGTTCTGGGTCTGAACGGCGCCGGCAAGTCCACTCTACTGCGCATCATGGCCGGTGTGGACAAGGACTATCTCGGAGAGGCTAGACCCGCGCCGGATATCAAGGTCGGTTATCTGCCGCAGGAGCCGGTACTTGATCCGGCCAAAAACGTGCGCGAAAATGTCGAGGAGGGCGTTGCCGAAACAAAAGCGCTGCTCGATAAGTATAACGAGATATCAGAGAAATTCGCCGAGCCGATGAGCGACGACGAGATGAATAACCTTATTGAGGAGCAGGGTAATCTGCAGGATGCGATCGATGCCGTAGATGCCTGGGATCTGGACCGCAAGCTGGAGATTGCCGCCGATGCGCTTCGCCTGCCCGACTGGGATGCCGACGTTACTAAGCTTTCCGGTGGCGAACGCCGCCGTGTAGCGCTCTGCCGTCTGCTGCTCTCCAATCCTGATATGCTACTGCTTGACGAGCCGACAAATCATCTCGATGCCGAGTCTGTTGCATGGCTTGAGCGTTTTCTACACGAATATCCGGGTACGGTCGTGGCCGTTACGCATGATCGTTATTTCCTCGATAATGTCGCCGGGTGGATTCTGGAGCTAGACCGTGGTCGCGGCATTCCCTACGAGGGGAATTATTCGTCATGGCTGGAGCAGAAAGAAAAGCGCCTCTCCGTTGAGGAGAAGCAGGAGAGTTCACGCCAGAAGGCGATCAGGCACGAACTTGAGTGGGTGCGGGCCGGTACAAAAGGCCGGCATGCTAAATCCAAGGCGCGTCTAAAGGCCTTTGACGAACTCTCCGGAGCGGAGGTGCAGAAACGTAATGAAACAAAGCAGATCTTCATTCCGGTGAGCGAACACCTTGGAGACGTGGTGATCGAAGCGGAGAATCTCTCTAAGGCTTTTGGGGATAAGGAACTGATAGACGGCATGAACTTCAGCCTGCCCAGAGGTGGCATTATCGGCATTATCGGCGCAAACGGCGCAGGTAAAACAACGCTCTTTAGAATGCTGATGGGCGAGGAGAAGGCCGACTCGGGAAGACTCACGCTAGGCGAGACGGTGCGTCTTGCCCATGTGGACCAGTCGCGTGATGCGCTCGATCCCGACAAAAGCGTATGGGAAGAGATCTCCGGGGGCCATGAAGCCGTCTCCCTTGGCAAGATAGAGGTGCCAAGCCGCGCCTACTGCGGACGTTTCAACTTCAAGGGCGGGGACCAGCAGAAGAAGGTTTCAACCCTTTCGGGAGGAGAGCGAAACCGCGTGCATCTGGCCAAGATGCTCAAGTCCGGCGGCAATGTATTGTTGCTAGACGAGCCGACTAATGATCTTGACGTAGAAACACTCAGGGCATTGGAGGAGGCGCTATTGGACTTCGCCGGTTGTGCGGTGATTATCAGCCATGACCGTTGGTTTCTGGACCGCACTGCCACGCATATTCTGGCTTTTGAAGGAGAGGGCCGTGTCGAATGGTTCGAAGGCAACTTTGCCGACTATGAGGCGGATAAGAAGAAGCGCCTTGGCGCGAATGCGCTCCAGCCGCATCGAATGAAATACAAGAAACTGGCCTGACCCGGTTGCATCATAGTAGCAGGATTGGACCTCTCCCTTTTTCTTTCCATTATCCATGGCCATCAGGCCAGATAGCTCTCTTGAATACCGTCCCTTGGCAAAGCCGAGGGGTTTTTATTAATGCCCTTACCCGAAACAGAGTAGATATATGAAGATACCTGAACTGCTGGCTCCCGCCGGCATGCTGAAGAATATGCGTTACGCCTTTGCTTACGGGGCCGATGCGGTCTATGCCGGACAGCCGAGCTATTCCCTGCGCGTGCGCAACAACGACTTTCAGCTAAAAAATCTGCAGACCGGTATCGATGAAGCGCATGCCAATGGCAAAAAGTTCTATGTCGCCAGCAACCTGCTGCCGCACAACAACAAGCTCGAACGCTATTTGGAGGATATGCAGCCGGTGATCGATATGAGGCCGGATGCGCTAATCATGGCCGATCCGGGGCTGATCATGATGGTGCGGGAAAAGTGGCCGGAGACGGCGATCCATCTGTCGGTACAGGCAAACACAATGAACTGGGCGGCGGTAAAGTTCTGGAAGTCTGTCGGCATTCAACGCATCATCCTGTCGAGAGAGCTTTCACTGGACGAAGTCGAAGAGATTCGCCAGCAGTGCCCGGAGATCGAGCTGGAGGTATTTGTCCACGGCGCTCTCTGCGTGGCCTACTCCGGTCGTTGCCTGCTTTCGGGCTATTTCAACCATCGTGACGCCAATCAGGGATCTTGCACCAATTCATGCCGCTGGAAATATGACCTGCAAGTTGCGGCTGAGGACGACTCCGGAGATATTATACCGATTCAGCCATTGGAGGACCCGAATCCGCAGCCCTTTGCCGATTCACGGCAATTCGAGCGTCATTTGTTGGCCGATAAAGTCTATACCCTGACCGAGGAAACCAGGCCGGGTGAGCATATGCCGGTCTTTGAAGACGAGCATGGCACCTATATCATGAACTCGAAGGATCTGCGTGCCCTGCAGCATATCGAACGACTGGTGGGTATCGGCGTGGATTCGCTAAAGATCGAGGGACGCACCAAATCACACTACTATGCGGCACGCACCACACAGGTCTATCGCCAGGCAATTGACGATGCCGTGGCCGGACGGCCATTTGACAACTCGCTGACAGAGCAGCTTGATAGACTGGCCAGCCGTGGTTATACCGACGGTTTTTATACCCGCAAGTCCAGCTCGGCGAGCCAGAACTATGAAAGAGGAAGTTCCGTAATCGATGGGCAGCGTTTCGTCGGTGAGGTTATCGCCTATGATGCAAGCAGCGGCACGGCAGAGGTAGAGGTTAAAAACAAATTTTCAGTAGGTGATCAGGCTGAACTGATCTCTCCAAGTGGCAACCACACATTTACCATCAATGCCATCCATGATGCTCTGTCCGGAGAGGCAATCGATATCGCTCCAGGCAGCAACTATCAGGTGAAGATCTCGCTTCCGATAGATCCCGGCCCCCACGGACTGCTGGCGATCACCCTGCCTTAAGAGACCTTCAGCGCGCCCGCGCTGGGTCTTTATCCAAGTAATGCTTGACATTGAGGAATTATAGCGTATAACTGGTTGATTTTATTTGATTCAGTGGCGGAGGGGTGAGGGAGTCGAACCCAGGCAATATTTCTATAACCATTTGAATTATATATGCTTTTGCCTGCCCTTTTATCTCTGGTGACAGTTTGGTGACAGTCCCATTCTTGCCTGTAGACATCTTCCTTCTGAAGTTAGTGCTTCCCATCCGTTCTAAAATATGCTGATTTGTATATGAAGCAAACACTCTTAGATTTTCGGGGTAGTCAAATTCTTGAGTGGTTAGTTGACTCTACTCTACACCATAGAGAAGCCCAGCAAAACAACAATTATGAGGTGAAATTATTATTAGTCGCCGGTTTTGAAGGTGATATTGTATTTAAGCTCCTTCTGGGCTGCGAGCCAGTGCAAGGCCTTACCGTCTACCTCGGCGTATGGGTACATGAAATAATTTAGGGGACCATCGTTAATGCGTGGGCTCAAGTAGAGTTCTCGTCCTCCTCGGCCAAGTACAATCCTGCTCTCATCAACAGCGCCGAAGAAGTAGTCTCTGTAGGGTTCAGCCTCTTTGAGGCCTATATCCTTTACCAACATAACCTTTCTTACGTCAGCCGGGTCGACAGGGATCCAACCTAATCCAGACATATAGAACTCTGCCCAGCAGTGATGCTCCTTAGTAATGTCGCTCTGGCCTTGTTTCCCTAACCGTAGGCCGAAGACCTCTCTTGCCGGCACGCCGGAGGCTCTTGCCAAGGCAACGAATATAGAACTAATATCCGCGCACTTGCCCCCAGACTTTTTGGTAAGCAAAACTTCAACATCACCAAGGCCGCAGCCCCGTACCGTTGGATCCCGATAGGTGTTTTCGACCACCCAGTCGTAAACGGCTCTCGCACGTTCCAGGACGGTAGTTCTGCCATGAACAATATTCTCTGCAATTTCTTTCACAATGCCATCAACAGGGATAAACTTTGTGCCATGAAGGTATTGGCGTACCTCAACCGGCACGTCGGTTTCAAGTGTGACAAAGTCTTTCTTAACTCTCTCAACAGTAGAAGCTTGAAAGGAGAAGAGAATGTAGCGTTCAGCAGCAGGCCTTGTCCACTCCGCGTAGAGCACCAAGTTCTCTGTAGAAGCGTCCCTGTAAATACCGTGGGAGGTCTGGTTCCCTTCAATGCGTATATCCTTGATTTCCTGATATTCGTCGGAAACAGGATAGGGAACCCAGAGCCTTGTGTCGGTATTCTCCTTCGGGGAATCTATTGTGATTCTGAAGGTGACCTCGCCACTCCGCTCCTTTGCCAGCCCCGTAGCAGGAAAGAGCGCAAGGAGAAAGAGTAGAGGCAGGAAACCATAAAGGCATCTATTAAACACGGACTTCTCCTGTCTTGGAAGTATTTCCATATTATTACAATTTAAGACTTCAGCTTCAACTCCTTGACGCTGAAGAGTTTTTGTACAACAGGTGCGTCTTCGTACCTCTTCAGCAGCTTTACGGTCAGAATCGTTACGACCGGCTCAAAAGCTATGACCGCAAGGTACGAGCTTGCGAAGGTCGCCCATGCGGAAAACGGTGTTGCCACTTCACCGATGAGCAGCCAGAA
Organism: Deltaproteobacteria bacterium; assembly: GCA_029262535.1. GTDB lineage: Bacteria > Desulfobacterota > GWC2-55-46 > GWC2-55-46 > JAJCZF01 > JAJCZF01. The sequence continues at coordinate 114,769 of JAJCZF010000083.1, read as the reverse complement.
GCCGACCATAGACGTGACCCCGGCATAGTAGATAGCATCAAGCTTTAAGATCGTTCGCCATGAGAGCCTCTTATTAAGGGACCTGTCAAAGAGCTTTTTCCCGACGACCATATGGGCCGTAATAAGCGGCAGGATCAGGGAGAGTGAGTTTACCGCCAGATGCGGCAGATCATGCGGGTCGAATATCACGCCCTGCAAGAGAAGGCCAACGGTGAAACCAAATAAAGTTGGGGTAAAGCCGAGTGTAAGATAGATCGCCATTGCCCCGACGAAGTGCAGTTCCGAGGGGCCGACACTCATGTGGAAGCTCTGCATGAAGATTGAAAAGAAGACAGCCGCAAGTCCGGCCTTGATGATATCGAAAGGCTTTTCTACGAACTTTCTTGCGTAAAAGCCCAACACACCCACTGCAGCCACGTTTGCGCCCATTACTTTTGCTTGAATGATAAATCCCGGTTCGATATGCATAATTCTTTCTCCTTACTCTGTTGCATCTTTGCTGAAGACAAAAAAACCCGGACCTCAAAACATATAAGGTCCGGGATGCCGTTTTTCATCCTCGAATGATAGAGAGTCACAACTTTCCTCCACGAAGGTAGTGACGATATTATATAAACATGGATAGGTCTTCTGGCTTCCGGATCGATCTACTCACCACGCCTTCCCGTCTATATAGACAGTGGCTTTATACGGTTTTCGTCCTCGGTTACAGCGGCGGGTCCGCGACGGTTTTACACCGTTCTTCCCTTTTTGAGCCCTTTCGGGCACCCATGAAAGTTTATTGAAGATAATCTATCATTCTAGAAAATCTCTGTCAAACTTTTTTCTACCTCGAAGAAATTATCGATTGCCGTCATAAGTCTGCATGATTTAACCTTGACCTCATGCTTTTTGGTAGGAGAAAAATTGAAATCTAACAGACTTAAAAAGATTTACTTCTTGCGAGCTATGAAGTGCTAATTATTACCATAAATCGCTACTCATTTGCCTGGCACAAGTGAGGAGGTGTATGGAGCCGAACGGTTCTTTTTATCTGTCGTTTTAGCAGTTAAATCGGTGTGTCTGGTGACAGTTTTGAGTGTAATAAAAACAAAGGGTTGGGAGATGCGTCAAAAGGCTGTTTTTGCTAAGCTACTGGTTTTACTGAATTTTTATGGCGGAGGGGTGAGGGAGTCGAACCCAAGTAACATTCCTGCAACTATTTGATTTATATGTATTTTTGCCTTCTCTCCTATACCTGGTGACAGTTTGGTGACAGTCACTCTCTTATTTGCAGACATTTTCCTCCTGAAATTAGCGTTTCCCAAAATAATTTTAAAAAATATCTCTTGCAGTCGTTATTAATTTCTCGTATTATTAGAACCTATGAAGAAAGTACTTTTAACTTTTTTGATCGCATTTATAGCCTTGCCGGCTTTTGTTCAGTTGATGCCGCATGATTTTTTGCATGTAGTGCATGACAATCCGGAAGTGAGTCATCAAGAAACTTCTCATGTTAAAAAAACGCACCACCACCATAATCACTTAAACACCTCACATAACACACAAGATCAAGCCAGTGTTCATCATGTAATTAATTTTGATTTTTTCGTTCATTTTACGGATTCATCTCATTTAGACCTACAAAATCCGGTTCGGGCAGTATCGTCTTCTCCGTGGCATAGCAGCCAGGACACAGACATTACCTACTTATCTAATAACCTTTTTGACCCTGATGTCGATCTAATATTAGTAAAAGACCTGGTTCAGTCTAATTACCATCAAGGCACCTCACATTCTACCCCCCTCTACTTAACAACTAAGCGGTTTCGGATTTAAAAGTTCTCCGGACTTTATATCTGAACTCAGCATATAGTTGGCCTATGTAAATCACATAAAGCCTCCTTATTTGAATATCTATGTTCATAACAACCTTTCAAATGGAGCTTCTGTCAATGACTAAATTTTCTCAAATCTGCACAAACAAGAAAAACCTGTTTGTAGTCCTGGGGCTATCAACAGTTATAGCTATAATCTTTGGGGTGATACCCGATGCTTTTGCTCACGGCGTTACTGCCGGCGACAAAGGATATATTCAGGAAATCGTCGGTGTAGTGCCCATATCGTTTATGTATCTTGGCGCAAAGCATATGATGACTGGATATGACCATTTACTGTTCCTGTTTGGAGTTATATTCTTCTTATACCACTTAAGGGATGTAGGGATTTATGTGACCCTGTTTGCAGTAGGTCATGTGATTACATTGCTCTCCGGTGTCTTAATGGATATAAGTATTAATGCTTATATCATTGACGCTATTATTGGCTTTTCAGTTGTCTACAAGGCGCTTGATAATATGGGCGCATACCAACGCTGGTTTAATTTCCAGCCTAACACAAAGATCGCTACTCTTATCTTTGGACTTTTCCACGGCCTGGGTCTTGCCACCAAGATGCTTGATTATGAGCTCTCAGCTGACGGGCTTTTGTATAATCTTATCTTCTTTAATGTTGGTGTTGAAATAGGGCAGGTTTTGGCTCTTGCCATTATTTTAATTCTGATAACATATTGGCGATACTCCGGGAGCTTTATGCATCGCGCTTATACAGCAAACACCGTATTGATGATGTTTGGCTTTCTTCTTATCGGATACCAGCTTACCGGCTTCTTCACCTCATAAGCAATCTAACTTGATAAATAAACAAAAGGAGTTACTCCATGTATAATGCTAACATTCCATCACAACAAGAGCTGCCTTCTGTAGGTAAGCTTGTAAGATCAACTATCATAGCAGCGATTGCTGCAGGTGTGCTTTTGATAACCATTGTGCTTCCTGCTGAATACGGCATGGACCCCACAGGTATTGGCAAGACCATAGGTTTGAAAAAAATGGGTGAGATCAAGGTATCACTTGCGCAGGAACTTGTTGCCGAAACTGCTGCAAAGCAGGCAAAAATAGAGGTAATAGAAGAGGTTATTCAAGCTTCCAAGATAGACGCTCAACCCGCTGCAGGCACTTTAAATCATGAAACGAAAGTAACACTTGCCCCGGACGAGGGAACGGAAATCAAAGTTGCCATGAGTAAAGACAGTAAAGTGCAATATAAATGGTGGACAGATGGAGGCAAAGCCAACTTTGATGTACACGCGGATTCAAAAAAGCTGAAGATCAACTATCATAACTACAGCAAAGGCTCTAAACAAAAGAGCGAGGGCACTCTCATAGCTGCTTTTGATGGGTCTCATGGGTGGTTTTGGAGAAACCGGACATCTAAAACTATAACCATCACACTTCTAACAAATGGTGACTACACAGACATTAAGCGCTTCTAATAAACCATGAAAAGATAAGGAGAAAAACTCATGAGTGATAATACAAAAGAGTCATCAAATCTCAAAATAGTAATAGGTGTAGTGGTACTAGTGGCTGTAGTGATTATGCTGGTAGGGCTCGGAGTGATCGGCGGGGGTGAAACGACTGGCGGCGTCGGTCATGGTCATTCACACTAATTTTGAGTGATGATTCTTATATATTTCCAAGAATCGCTACTCAATCACATGCACAAAAGACGAGCTCTAATAGAGACCCAAGGTTTCATTTTATCTGGTATTTTGGGTAGTCAAATCGGTGTGTCTGGTGACAGTTTTGAGTGTAATAAAAACAAAGGGTTGGGAGATGCGTCAAAAGGCTGTTTTTGCTAAGCTACTGGTTTTACTGAATTTTTATGGCGGAGGGGTGAGGGAGTCGAACCCCCCGGGCGCCCTATTAAGGCGCGCGACAGGTTTTGAAGACCTGCAGAGCCACCGGGCCCTTTACCCCTCCCTAAAATTGATCTTTTTCCCTAACTCCGCGTTGGAATAAAAAATAAAAGACTCGACGTACAGACGTACGACTCGCATTTTATTTTTCATTCCGCCTTGATTTAGGAAAAAAATCTCTAATTTTAGAAAAAATTGATCTTTTTTCCCTGTTTCCGCATTGGGATAAATAATAAAAGACTCGACGTACAGACGTACAACTCGCATTTTATTTTCTATCTCAGCCTTGACCTCGGAAAAAATCTCTAATTTTCAGTCCGCACCATAACCCTTGAAGTACGGACTGTAAGGAGGTTTTCTGGTAAAAGAACTTGCTTCGCAAGGATAGATACTTAAAAGCCCCGTGCCTCCATCTCTTTAAAAGCTGATAGAAGTAGGGACTCTATAAACCTTCTTTACGAAAAAAAACACACGACCGTCTGTGAAAAAGAAGGCGACCGTGTGTGCTATATAGAGAAAGCGGTGAAACAAGCAGGGTTCGGACTCTTTTAGCCAATCCGTCGATCCTCACGAACAGGACGCTTAACTCGTAAAGACCCGCTTGGATGGTTTGTACGCATCCTACGGATGGGGGCATAGTCACCCTTGAAGTAGATCCGTACGATGCCTGTTAGACCACTTTCCTTACCTGTATTATAACACAAATCGACCAAGGCCGATCAATTTAATTTGCTCTTGTTTTGACCCCATAAGGATTCTTCCATCGCTGTCGTAAGCGGCCTTAGCGTCGCCTTGTCTAGCGCCGATATCGCCACGGCGTCGTAGCGTTTCGCAAGGTTTGTGACAATCACCGGATCGACCATATCGGCCTTGTTAAATACCAGCAGGCGCGGTATCTCGTCAAGTTCCAGCTCTCCCAGTATATCTTCGACCGCGTCCATGCGTCTTACAAAACCTTCGTCAGATATATCCACGAGGTGGACGAGCAGGTCGGCGTCTTCCATCTCTTCGAGTGTCGCCTTGAAGGCGCGCATAAGTTCTTTGGGCAGCTCTTCGATAAAACCTACGGTATCAGTCAAAACCGTGTCGCGTTCTCTGGGAAAGCGAAGGCGGCGCGTGGCGGTATCTAGCGTGGCGAATAGCTTGTCTTCTACAGGTGTCGTACTTTGTGTCAGGGCGTTCAGGAGCGTGGACTTTCCGGCGTTCGTATACCCGGCGATGGAGATTATCGGTATGCCGCTGCCGGCGCGCTTTCGCCTTCGTTCCTTGCGGCCCTTTGTGAGAGAGTTTAGTTCCTTTTCGAGATGGGCGATCCTCTTATCGATCTTACGCCTGTCGGCCTCCAGTTTCGTCTCTCCCGGTCCCTTGCCGCCGATGCCTCCCATGAGGCGGCTCATGGAGCTGCCCTTTCCAGAGAGACGCGGCTTGAGGTATCTGAGCTGTGCAAGCTCGACCTGCACCTTGCCGTCACGAGAAAGGGCGCGCGAGGCGAATATGTCGAGTATGAGCTGCGTCCGGTCGATGACCTTCAGCTCGGTGATGGCGCCGATCTCGCGTATCTGCGTTGGGGTGAGGTCGATATTGAATATGAGCAGGGTCGCCTCTTTGCGAAGCGCCGTTATTATGAGCTCCTTGAGCTTTCCCGAACCGACCAGGTATTTAGGGTTTAATTTAGCGATTCTCTGGCATACGGTATCGAGCACATTTACATCCGCGCTTCGCGCAAGTTCACGAAGTTCGGCTAGTGATTCTTTCTGCTCTTCAATAGGTTTTTTCCCGACACTTACCAGCACGGCGCGCTCGCGCGAGTCGTTTACGTCGCGCACTATGGCGCGCCCCATCTCCTCTTCGAGCGCCTTTACCGTTTCGTCCATAAAGATATTCATACGGTGGAAGGGGGTAGGGCCGTGGACTTCGTAATTAAGTTCGTTGCCACCTTCTGTATAAGGCATGAGATTTGCCGTATAGAGGGTCTTTGGCAAGCCGTCCGGGCCTACGCCGATGGCGGCAATATAATCAAGTCGCAAGAGCGCAAGGTCGGTAAGGTCGTCGAGCGTGAGCGGCTCGTCCTTAAGGTGCGTATGTACAAGGCGCACCCCGCGTAGGCTGGACCTTCCGAGCGGAAAGTTACCGGTAAGGTCCGGTATGAATACCTCGCGCTCGTCTCCGACAATGACGGCGGCTACCACCCCTTTTCTCGTAATAATGAGTCCGATCTGGCGGTTTATTTCCGAGGATAGTTCTGTAATAAAACGCGCAAGTTCGTTCGTTATCAGTTCATCGACCGGAACCTTTCTGCGGTAGATGCGCTCAAGCCCCTTGATCTGGCTCGCCTTGAGCCCCTTGGTATTTCCGAATAGATTTGCTATGGTCTTTTTCCTTATCTAAATAGGTCCGCCTCTGCGACGGGTGTTGCCAGGAGTTCTTTTAAATACTCTGACATCTCTTTTATCTGAAGATCACTGGGGGTCTTAAGCGAGCTCATAGACATATCAAATAATTTTGTTGATCTCTCAATGATTAATAAGGAAACGCCTGCGTTCTTATCCTGCTTTAAAAGAAATTTCGAAGGGTACAGAAGTGCAATAACGGCATTATCTTTATTCCAAGTTAAGACAGTAGTACCAAAAACTTCTGTGTGCGGGCGTGTTTTAGTTGTCTTTATTGCATACTCAGAGCCCCACTTCTTAATACTACCCTGTATAAGGGTAGGGAGTTCCTCGCTGACCAGCTTGTTACTTGCCTGGCTTAATAACTTAATATCTGTAAGGTGAGCGTCGTCTCCCCATAGCGTGTACAATGCGTGAGTGAAGAATGAGGAATTTCCATCAAGACTCTCATGCCATATATATGTTGAAGAGGGTTTTGTTTTTGGGCCAAGAAAATAAGCACCTTCAACATCCCTTCTTTCCCTAAGTTCTTCACGACTCATCCCAAGATAGACATTACCAAGAAATTCTGGCATTATCTCGGCTGACGCTTCTTTTGCCTCTTCGGCCTTCTTATAATGACTCGCCGTATCGCCCGCCGCACTTAAAGATACACTCGCCAAAAGAGTCAAAAATATAACGACTATGAACTTAATTTTTCCCATAGTGCGGCTCCCTTTCTATAACCTCAAAAAGTATAACACGCCCGCACTTACCGCACAATGTCGCTTTACACTCTACAGATTGACGGAACCCCCTATATCTGATTAAATATAATAATATAATGTAAACTAATGGAGGCAGACTATGTCTAAAGAATATAAGATACTTGTAAATGGAAAATGGCGGGCAACGGAGGAAGTGCTTGAGGTAATGAATCCCTACGACGGCTCTGTCGTTGGCACGACTTACAATGCCTCGCCCGACGATATAGAGGACGCGGTTCGCGGGGCCGACGCGGTCTTTGACGAACTTAGAAAGATGCCGGCTTACAAAAAGTCGGAGATAATCTTTAAGGTGGTCGCCGGTCTTACCGAGCGGCTCGAAGAGGTGGCGCGCGCCATTGCGCTTGAAGCCGGCAAACCTATCAAGGACGCGCGCGCCGAGGTCCGGCGTTCGATAAATACCTTTCAGCTCGCGGGCGAGGAGGCTAAGCGCCTTCACGGAGAGGTTATGCCTCTCGACGTAAGCCCCGGCTCAGAGGGCAGGCAGGGCATTATAAAGCGTTTTCCCGTAGGTCCGGTGCTGGGCATCAGCCCTTTTAATTTCCCCCTGAATCTCGTCTCCCACAAAGTCGCCCCGGCAATGGCCTGCGGCTGTCCGATGGTTCTGAAACCGGCATCTTCGACACCGATTACGGCGCTGCTTTTAGGCGAGATAGTTACAGAGGCGGGATGGCCCGACGGCGGACTCTCTATCCTGCCCTCACACGCCAAGGATATCGGTAAGCTCATGCACGACGACCGCATAAAGAAGCTGACCTTCACAGGCAGTCCGCCGGTCGGCTGGATGCTCAAGTCCGAGGCAGGGGAGAAGAAGGTCACGCTCGAACTTGGCGGAAACGCCGGGCTTATCGTACATAATGACGCCGATATAGAACTTGCGGCCTCGCGTGCCGCTGTCGGCGGTTTTTCATTCGCCGGTCAGATATGCATTTCTGTTCAGAGGATATATGTGCATAAGGATATCTTTGAAGAGTTTAAAGATATCTTCATAGAGAAGGTCGAAGCCCTCAAAATCGGTAATCCGCTCGATGAAGATACCGACGTAGGCCCAATGATAGAGGCCGCCGAGGCCGAACGCACAGGCCAGTGGGTGATGGAGGCCATCACCGGCGGCGCGGAGCTGCTGACCGGCGGCAAGGTGGACGGCGCTTCTTTCCTTCCGACCGTCTTGACCAATACCAAACCTACGATGAAGGTCTGCTCCGACGAACTATTCGCCCCTGTTGTGACACTTGAGCCTTACGAGACTTTCGACGACGCGCTTAACTTTGTAAATGACTCGCAGTTCGGCCTCCAGGCCGGCCTATTTACCAACGACATAAACCGCATCTTCCACGCATACGACACCTTGCATGTCGGCGGCCTGGTCGTAAACGACATCCCTACCTACCGCGTGGATAACATGCCTTACGGCGGTGTAAAGCAGAGCGGCTTCGGACGCGAGGGCGTCAGGTATGCCATAGAAGAGATGACCGAGATAAAGTTGCTGGCTCTAAATCTTACGAGTTATTAACTGCCTCTCCTTTACGGGGAGAGGGTAGGGGTGAGGGGACAAATGGTTCTTTATTCAAATGTCTTAAATAAAAATAACAGCCGACTCAACCTTCTAGCTTGAATTGCAGATCTGGACCTGCCGGTTCGTTTTAACATTCCGGTTCAGGTTACAAACCTGAACCGGCAAGAGCTATTTTTAAAGAAGCAAATTTTTAGATATCAACCGTCTATCGTTGCGCCTTTATGATTCATAAGAGTGGAGTTTTTATGAAATACTTACTGGCCGTTTTATTCGTAGTCCTTCTTTCGGCGACATCCTCTCAAGCCGCACTCTATAAGTGGAAGGACGACAACGGGACATTGCACTTTACCGATAATATCATGAAGGTGCCGGAAGAATATCGACAGGACAGCAAGCACAAGATCAAGGGCCAGATAAACGTCATAGGCGCATCGCAAGAGCCGCAGGAGGAAGTAAAGGAAAGCTGGCAAGAGAGGCGAGACCGCAAAAAGAAAGAGCGCACCGAGAATAAAGTAGAGAATAAACGCCTTGCCGAACGCGCGGCCAAAGAGATTTTTCGTATGTGGCAGAGTGAAAGCTGGGACGCCATATGGCAAAAAGGCACTCAATCGTCCAAGAGCTATAACCCCCGCTCCGAATTCGTCATGCGCCTCGAAAGAACCGGCAAGTTTATGAAGCTGACCTCGTCTAAGGTCGTAAGCACCAACGCCTATACAAACTCTATCTACGTAATGACCGAACTAAACTTCGCCTATAAGATCGTCGCCCCGCAGTACCCCGGCAAGGTCCAAAAACTAAAGCAACTATCCATGCACAAACAAAACGGCCAGTGGCTGGTATCACTCTACGATATAAAGAACGCCATGCGCTAGCACACAGGCACACAGGTGTGCTTTTATTTCGCGTGGGGAGTTTTTTAGAGGGCGAGGGTTTCTTTTCCGCGCCGGTTGGTTTACGGATCTTGAACAGGTAAGGATAAAAACGGTGGGCAATGCCCACCCTACGAGGTTAGAAAATGATTTGGGATTCAGTGTATTGGAAAAACGACCTTTTGCGGATGGCAAAGGAGATGACTCGCAAAAAGAATATGCTCATATGGCGGGATAGGTCTTTTGCTAAATTTGAAAAGGATATATTTTATACATTCTTTGCAATACGCAAACTTGCAGAAGCTAATAAGTTATCAGATGATACTGTAAGTATGGCTATTAAGTTACGCATATGTCCTCCTAAACTAAGTAATGTTACAAATTCAAATTGGCATAATATTGAGAGGTTTTTTTACTTGAACCGTCGTGAAGATGGAGAAAAGACGCTAAAATTTGTTTGTGACCAAATGATTCATTCTTATATTTTTTGTCCAGTATTTGATGAAAACAATATGCTTGAAGGAGTCTTGTTTTCTTCCGATTTTCAAAGAAATAAAAAATTGTTCTTTGTCGATATTGATACAGTAATTACAATCCTAAATATATGCGGTAATGACTTCCCCAATAAGGTAGTTAAAACATACGATGAAAAGAAAAAAGACTTTGTTATCTCCTCTCGTATGATTAAGGAGCCTTAAACTAGCCCCGTAGGGTGGGCATTGCCCACCGCCTTTAGTTTTTCTCTTTTTACAAACCTCATCTAATAGATAATCGGATGCACAACCCTCTCCCATGCTCTCGATAGTTTTCTTGCGCGTGCTTTTTTGAAGCCGGCTTTTCTTAGTAGGCAGTATACGTGAAGCGCGTTGAAGTGGTGGCATAAGGTCTGCATTTTTCATCCCTCCTCTTTTGCTTTTCCTTGCTTGATTCGCTCTAACAATGTAAAATACCGGAGTAAAATAATAGTCACTATAACTACCTAAGGAGAATGCATAAATTATGCCAAGAGATTTTATAAAGGCCTTAAAAGAAAGCCCGCTCGTATTCGACGGCGGCATAGGTACGATGCTTCAGCGCATGGGTCTGAAGCCCGGCGGATGTCCGGACGAACTTAACCTGACCGAGCCGGAGATGGTAAAGCGCGTACACGCCGCTTATAAAGATGCCGGGTCGAATGTCATTACGACCAACACCTTCGGCGCGACAAGGGTGAAGCTTGCCGAATATAATCTGGACGGCAAGCTACGCGAGATAAACGCAAGGGCCGTAGAGAACGCGCGCGCGGCTGTCGGCGACGACATCTTTATCGCCGGTGATGTAGGGCCGACCGGACACTTTGTCGAGCCGGTCGGGGATATCACATTCGATCAAGCCGTCGAGATGTTCACCGAACAGGCCGAGGCCTTGCGCGACGGAGGGGCCGACATCATCGTCATTGAGACGATGATGGATATAAAAGAGATAAGGGCCGCCATCATAGGCGCTAAGACGACCGGCCTGCCTGTCGTAGCGACGATGACATTCGACGAGACGATGCGCACTATGCTAGGCACTTCGCCTGAGGTATTCGCCGTTGTCGCCGAGGCCTTAGGTGTCGCCGCGCTCGGCGCAAACTGCTCGCTCGGTATCGAAGGGCTGTTGCAGGCGATAGGGCAGATGTCGAATGTAACGACCCTGCCGCTATTTGCGCAGCCCAACGCGGGCCTGCCCGAACTGCGCGGTGAGGAGACGGTATTCCCTGCCTCGCCCGAACATATGGCATCTATCGTGCCGGACCTCGTAACGTCGGGCGTAAGGATCTTAGGCGGCTGTTGCGGAACGACCGACGATCATATACGCGAGATGGCAAAGGCCTTTCGCGCAACCAAACCTGTTGACCGGGGTGCGCATGAGTTTATGGCGCTCGCGTCAAGAACCACTATAACGCTTCTCGGCGGAGGGCTTGCGCCGATACTGATAGGCGAACGCATAAACCCCACGGGCCGCAAAAAACTCGGCGCGGAGATTACCGAAGGAAAGACCGCGCTCATCAGAACGGAGGCCCGCACGCAGACCGAGGCCGGGGCGCATCTCTTGGATGTAAATGTCGGAGTGCCGGATATAGACGAACCGGCCGCCATGAAACGCGCGGTCTTTTCGGTGAACGATAATTCGACACTGCCTATTGTCGTTGACTCGCCAAATACAGACGCCTTGATAGAAGGGTTAAAGGCCGTAGACGGCAAGCCGATAATAAACTCTGTAAGCGGTGAAGAGGAAAAGCTAAATACCATATTGCCTCTCGCAAAGAAGTACGGAGCGGCTGTATTAGGTCTCGCGCTCGACGACGACGGCATACCGGAGACAGCCGAAGGGCGCTTCCGCGTAGCCGAAAAGATAATGAAGCGCGCTGTAGAGGCGGGCCTTAGGAAAGAGGACGTCATAATAGACTGCCTCGCCATGACCGTCAGCGCCGACCCCTCAGGTGCGCTAACGACACTTAAAGCGATAAAGCTTGTGAAGGAACGTCTCGGCCTTGCGACCGTCTTGGGTCTGAGCAATATTAGCTTCGGCCTGCCGGAGCGTAAACATGTGAACGCCGCCTTCCTGACGATGGCGATAGAGGCCGGGCTCGACGCGGCGATAGTAAACCCGAAGAGCCCGACGCTCCAGAGCGCCTACCACTCGTCACTCGTCCTCTTAAATAAAGACCCCAAGGCCGAGCGTTACATAGAGCGCTTTGGCATGAAATCTGACGATACATTAGATAAGGGTGAGAAGGTAAGAAAGAAGGACGCAAAGCCGCTATCGATTCTGGAACGCCTCGCTAAGGCCGTGGTAGAGGGTGACGAGGGCCACGTAGTCGCAATGGTAGAAGAGGCGATGTCCGACGGTATAGGCCCTATGGAGATAAGCAACGACGGTCTGCTCGAAGGACTTAACGAGGTCGGGCGGTTATTTGCCTCGAACCGTTATTATCTTCCGCAGGTAATCTTATCTGCCGACACTATGAAGCTCGCCTTCGACCGCCTCAAGAGCGAGTTCGGCGAGCTAGCTTCGGAGAAGATCGGCACCGTCATAATGGCGACGGTCGAGGGCGACATACACGACATCGGAAAAAATATCGTCTGCACCCTACTTGAAAATCACGGTTTTGAAGTAATAGACCTCGGCAAGAATGTCTCTGCCGACGAGATTATAAAGGCCGCCATAGAAAAGAAGGCCGACATAGTAGGCCTCTCCGCCCTCATGACCACGACCGTAATGCAGATGGATACCGTCCTGCAACGTATCCGCGACGAAAAGATTCCAGTAAAGACCATAGTAGGCGGAGCCGTAGTAACCCCCGAATTCGCAGACCGCATCGGAGCCGACGCCTACGGCGAAGACGCTATGAAGTCGGTTGAACTTATGAAGGAGATGTTGGGGTAGGGGGGACTTCACTTCACGACTTCACGTGGGTTTTTTCAGAAACCTTCCTTAGTGTAGCATTGCACGTATTGACTGGGCCTTGACATAATTTTTGTAGTGCAGACTTGTATGGATATAGGCCGGGCTACGCCGTAGTTAATCATTACAGACAAGTCTATTTTCTCTTGCCGTTTACCGGCGCTTTGTGGGGGGAGTTACGCTCTCTGTTCCGTCGCATAAGGATAAAGACGCTCCTCCTTATGTTCGCTTCATCCCCCCACGCGGGTCTCTCTACTTAAGGTAAGAAACATTATTAGATAGAAGAAAAGGCACGAGAGAAGCTCCGCCTTCTTCCCTCAACTCCCGCGCCATTCACATTCGCACCGCTCCTATTGAAACGGTCGGGATGCTCATAAACGCGAATGGCACGGGAGTTGAAAAGCCTCCTCCAGCCTCAAGGTTGAAAACTACCGATTAGATAGAGGGTTAAGTATCTTGTTTTCTGAATTGCTGCGTTCCTCTCATTGACATCCCTCTCTCACTTCTATCTGCTGACCTTCTTTTAATTGTCACCTTACCTGATTCCATGTCCATTCCTTGACAGATAGGCAGTGAAATGCTAGGGTATATAGGTGCTTATAACTACTGATCGGCCTTGTAAATTAATTAAAATATGCTTTCTAGCGTATTTTTATATTCTGCAAGCAGTATGTGTTTAAAACCTGAGTGTCTTTGCCAGTCGATAATTGTACTCATGTCTGAGGTTAGGTATGTTGGCATATTTGAGGCTTATTTGGTTAAAAAGTGCTTGCACATTGCTAATTGGCATGATAATCTGAGAGAAATTGGTTGAGTTCTCGAAGGAGGAGCTTATGGGTTTTGAGGAATTTACAGAAGTGGGCCGAGGGAATGAACCTCGTATTTCGCTCAGAAAGAATGGGCAGTTAGGCTTTAATAGGGGTGCACTTAGTAAGTATGGTCTTGCTAGGTTTGCCAGGGTAATTCTGTTTTATGATAAGGATGAACGCAGAGTGGGGGTGCGTCTGACTAACGAGATAAAAAGCAATACTCTTAAATTGCATGTTAAAGAGTTTGACGCATATGTCCCCGCAAAATCCTTTATGGACTTTTATGAAATAAGGCCAGAGAAGACGACTTCTTATAAGCCTGTGTGGAGTGTCGAAGATGATATGCTAATTATTGCATTGAAATAAAAAAAACCCACTAGCTTTGCGGGCTAGTGGGAATTTTTCCCAAATATAGGAAATTGGGATCTTGACTATAAGCGTCAAGGCGAAGCTTTATTTTATAATAAAGAATGCTTTTAGTCAAGATCTGTCTCTTTCCGGAGAGGAGGTAGACTATTATGGCTAAGAAAGCTAGAAGGCGACTCATTTTTCGCGCCTGGATTACCAAAAATGGCAAGCGTGTATATGCCAAGGATTTTGGTTTGAAAGCGTGGGCAATATGGGTGAAAGCCTAATTAAAGGGAGAGGCGCGTTTGCGCCTCTCCCTTTTTTTAATCTAAAACTATTAAAGGAGAATATCGTGGCAAGAAACAAACCTTATGGTGATAACAAGCGTGTAGGTGCAGTAAAAGGCAGGAGTCAAACTCATAATCCCAAGACAGACAAATGGGTCAAGAGAGATACAGAGACTGGTAGGTTTATGGACCAGAAGGCAGATGATAGCCCTTTTAAGGGGGTAAGAAAGGAAAAATAGTTAATGTGTGGGTTGTGCGAATACTATGTTCGCACAGCCCACTTTATTAAGAGTTATTGATTTTAAAACAATGTTTTTAACCTTGAGGAAGAGGGCCGGTTATTTCGCGCTTGGAAGGATTTGCAAACTACTCGGTGGTGGTTGCGCGAAATTAACGCACGCATTGCGTGCTACGGCGGGTGCTATTCACGTTTTTGAGCATCCCGACCGTTCCAATAGGAGCGGTGCGAAAGGGAATGGCGCGCGCCGTGAGGGAAGAGGGCGGAGCCAATGCATCGTGCATTTGTCTCTATCTAATCGTCCTCATCCTTACAAAAAAAAAACACCCCCGTGGGGGGTGGAGCGAACATAAAGGGAGGAGCGCTTTTGCGACGGAATCAGAGAGCGTAACTCCCCCCACAAAGCGCGAAGCAAGACAAAAAATACCAGTCTTCACAGACCCGCACGGCGAAGCCCGGCTGAGATTTTGTAGCAGCTACATCTTTTTAAAGTTTCGGTTCAGGTTACAAACCTGAACTGGCAAGGCCAGTCTTTATTATTATATGAAAGGCGGTGGGCACTGACTAGCATACGGCTATATGTTGGGTTGAAAGACGTAACCCAACCTACGGGGGTTTGGTCGCGTCTTTACTGCAGCCTTATCCCCGAATCGACTTCTTTACCTTTATCGTATTTGATCTTGAGGCGGCCGGTTTCGTCGAGTACGAAGGTTACCTCCTCTTCGCCGGTGATCTCGCGGTTGTAGGGCAGGGTGATTATCTTTAGCGGTTTTAGTTCTATATCTTCGGTATCTTCGGACTCTTTTATTACCTGTTTTATATATTCGAATCCGCCGGTCAGCTCCCAGCGTCTCGTTATCAGGGCGTCGGGGATCTCGTATAGTTCAATTGAGATCTGGTTCTGTTCTCCGAGTGTTTGGGCGGGGTCTGCGCGGAAGGTGCGTTCGAAGGGCAGGGGTTCGCCTTTTTCCAGTATCAGTTCGTGAGCGATCTTCTTTTCGCCGGTTACATATTTTACGGCATATGCGATTGCGAGGTGGCGGTCTACCACGTCGCGCGTGCCGTAGTAGGCCGCGCCGGTTGCGACGGCAGATAGCGGGCTGTGGTCGTATATCGCGTTTGTCCGCCTTAGCGCGGGGAAGAGATGGCCGACCTTCTCCTTGAAGGACGGTATCTGGCTAGAGCCGCCCGTTAGGAGCACGGCCTCGAAGTTCTCGGTCTTGATGCCGACCTTGGCGCACTTTGCCAGCACGAAGGAGGCGGCGCGGTCCACGGTGCGGTAGAAGTCGCGGTCCTGAAGTAGCTCTTCAAAATCCTGTAGCGTTACCTTGAAGAGTTCACTACCTTCCCATACGAAGGGGACTTCATGGTGAGACGAGAGAGCGATCTTCAGCGCTTCCGCCTTTTTGATGAGGGCCGCGTGCGGCTCGCTGCCGATGACCGACAGCTCGGCGCGTTCGCCAAGGTATTCGGCCAACCAGTAATCGATATCCTGACCGCCGACGAGCTGTGAGCGATCCGGTTTGGCTACGACATGAACGGTCCCGCTCGAGATGCGAAGCGCCATGACGTCGAGCGTACAGCCGCCGAAGTCCATCAGCATAACAAGCTTTTCGCTCTCTTCGGCGACCTGATAACCTATGGCGGCGGCCAGCGGCTCTTCGATAAACTCGGCCTGTATGCCCTTTGCCTCGGCGGTGATGATATCCTTGAGGCGGTTTTTGTAGTCGGTGAGGCCGACCGGCACGGTTATATAAAATGTCTCACTCGGTGCGCTTGAGATGATCTTTCTCCAGCCGCGCGGCTGGAGTTCTTCCTTTATGCGCTCGAATAAGAGGTTAAAGAAATGGGCCATCTGGTCGCGTCCGCGCGGGTTGCCGCCGATAAGCAGTTTTTTTATGTTAACACCTTTACGGGAGGCGTCGTCTTCTAAGGCCGCCGTGCCGATGGTGTCGGTGCGTTCGTTGTAGACGGTAGGGATGGTGACGACATCTCCGAAACGTCTCGATATCTCGTTGAACTCTACATAGTTTGCGCGCCCTTTGAGGCGTTTTTTCATGATGATGGTATTTGACGCGCCGATGTCGATGACGATTGTGTCGCTCGCCTCGCGCATCGTGGCGTCCTCTTTCATACCCCGGTACAAGCCTTCTTCGCCGCGATGTTTCTCCGATACCATTAAGGGACGCAGTAGCTCTGCGCCGTGGTAGAGGGTCTTTAGCCCTTCGAGGTGGTTGACGACCTTGCTGGCCGCTTCGCGAAGTTCCGGGGGTTTTATCCATACATGCGTATAGGGTTTTAGAGGTTCGATAAAGCGCACGTCGGTCAGGTCGAGACCGAAGGAGAGCAGGACTTTTGCAAATGTTCTGGCGTATGATTCGCGCGTATAGCGATTCTTTTTGGATTCGCCGATCTTGCGTTCTTCGGCGATGATGATGTAGTCTATTACGTCCAGGAGCGCCACGTCGTCTATCCTGCTCTTAACCGAGTAAAATGGCAGGACCTTTTCTATGAGCGTTAGTATCAGCGGGTAATAGGCCTCTGTCTTTGGTAATACTTCGAGTATCTCAAGCACTGTGATGTGGTTGATGAAAGGATCGCGGATATCCATTGCCGCTTCACAGGTCTTTTCGAGCGCCCTTCTGTAGAGAGGTTCGAAGACCTCTTCCTTAGGAAGGGATTTCGCTATGTATAGCAGGGCGTATTTTTTAAAATAGGGCTCCTCCATATGGTCGGAGGCCTCAAGCGCAATCTCAATGGCCTGCATATAGAGGGGGCGAAAGACACCGGTCTTGGGCATCCTGATGGCAATGCCCAGAAATGTATTATCTACGAAAAAAGTATAGTCGCATACCTTGGGTAGCTCAAATGCAAGTAGCTCCCATGAGTCTCTGCGCTCCGGTGCTTCGTCTGAGAGGCCGAGCGCGAGCGAGAGGGCGCGGTAGCGCATCTCGGTAAACTCTTCGTCCAGGGGCAGGCGTTCGGCTATATTAAAGAGGGCGTACCTTCTTACGAATAGTTCGTCGCAGGCGTTAGAGGCCGTGATGGTGCGATTAATGGCGTCTTTAAATAGAGGAAAAAATTCAGGCTCCAGAGGAATCTCGCTGGCGATACGCAGGAGCTGAGACTTACGGTATCTCTGGCCTTCGATCCTTTCGGCAGAGTCGAGCAGGATGAATATGATGTCGTGATAGATATCGAGAAAGTAGGACTCCATCGGTAGCGAGATTATGAGTTCGTGCAGGGCCGCGCGTTTCTCGTCCTCCTCTGGAAGGGCACAAAAGATCTCCTTGGCTCCGGCATATATAGGCGCGTTTGAAGGGGAGTCGTCCAGCTCTTTGAGCAGGCGCAACATGGCGAGCTTCCGCTCCTTGGTGTCGGAGATGGCCTTTATATCTTCAAATGTCTCGTCAGGGGTAGCTTCGGTCATTTTTAGCTATCGGCGTTGCCTGGGTAGTACTCCGTAGTACTCCCTAGAGCCGCTTTAATTTTTCAATTTGAAATCCGGCTACTTTAATGGTGACCAAGGGTCTCTCTAAAGCCGGTGCCGGTAATGGTGCCGTCCGGCCGTATTACGATCTCGGCCTTTGAGGGCATGTAGAAGTCGCCTATCTCATAATAGTCGGTCAGAAAGTGAAAGCGCTGGTTGGTCGAGCCGCGCGCAAGCAGCGTGGGCTCCATCAGGTGGCTCACGAATCCGCCGTCTATGAGAACGTCTATATATTCGAGCGGCCTTGCAAGCTCGGCTTTCTTTCTTAAGAGCTCTATCGTGTAACCTGTATAGACGACGGTCGATAGCCCGTACTCGTCGCGCGCAAGGCGCAGAAGTTCGGTAAGAGGGCCGGGTTGCATAAAGGGGTCGCCGCCGCTAACGGTGATACCCTCTATCTCGTCGGTACGCAGGCCGTCGAGTATCTCTTTGGGGCTGACCATATATCCGTCCGACTCGGAGTGTGTCTCCGGGTTGAAGCAGCCGTCACAGTCGAAGGGGCAGCCCTGAAAGAATATAACGGCGCGCCTTCCCGGCCCGTTTACGTCGCTCGACATGAGCACGGCATGGGCCTTGATGCGTATATCGTTATCTTGGTCAGCCATCGCTTTTATCCACCTTTACCCCCTTGTCGAGCTTCGAGTCGGAGTGGTCGTGTTCCTCTTTGACCCGAAAGGACTCGACCTGTCCGATATGTTTCGAGAGGTGGTTTGCGACTTCTGTGCAGTCGTTAAAGACGGTCGAGTCGATTTCGACCTTGCCGTCCGGCAGTATGCGTATATTTATCTCTCTATCCATATTATCCCTTTAGGAGAATCCGAATCTCTCCGGCTATCTCGCTCTCTTCCGATATCTCGAAGTCGAGCGGCAGGTTTTCCTTTATCGTCTGCAAGGCGTAGATCTGTTTGAGTCTCTTTGAAAAGGGTTCGACGGCGGTATTGTTGCCTGCGACATTGTATGTGCCGGTCTTTTCCTTCTCAATCGTCATGATGTCGCCGTCGCGGTCGACTTCGATGGACTCTTTTGCCTCGTTGATGGTGAGGCGCTGTATCTCGCCCGACTCTTCAAGAGATCTTAGGGCGAGGATCATATTATCCTTATTCGATATTTCGGTCTTAAGAACCGTGAAAAATGACATGGCTCACCTCAGTCCTTTAGAGGGTGTTTTGCAAAGAAGCGTACTATATCATCGTGATTCAAGAGCACGCTTTCGATGAGTAATAGAACGAGAGCTTCCAAGACCTCTTTGTTCTCGTTTATTATCTCCTCGGTCTCTTCCCTTGCCGTATCTATTATCTTCTGTATATCTTCCAAAATCTCGCGGCCCGATATGAGGGCGTAGTCCTGCACCTCCATGAGGCTGGTATTTCTGATATTATCGCCAAAACCGTATTCAACGACCATCTGCTTGGCGCGCGACGTGGCCTGTGAGAGGTCGTGCGAGGCCCCGACCGTGCGCGAGTCGAGCCCGCCCATCTCGTCTTCTGCGACCATGCCGCCGAGTATTATGCCGATCTCCCTCTCAAGGTCCCGTTTTGTGGAGGATTTCATGGAAGACTCGTCCATCGGCAGGTAGGAGCCGTATTCCTTGTAGGTATCGATCGACATGAATGCCGGACCTTTTTTGAAATGATACCACATGGTTATGGTGTGACCCGCCTCGTGTATGGAGAGGTTGCGACGCTCTTCGGGGCTGAGTGACTCCGCCCTCTGATGAAAGAGCGAGCGAGAGGCGGGGCGTGCGCGCTGGTGCGACCACTTGCGCAGCTCGTCTATCTCTTCCTTCTTGAGGGCCGATAGAGGCGTGATATTCCTGAGTGACTCAAGTATCTCGTCCTGCGATACGGCAATCGTATCCATATCGTTGATGAAGTCTTCGGCCTCTTCGAAGTTCCTGCCATCGTGAACCTTGTTGAAGTTGGCGACGATGGCGTCCTTTACGGCCTGTTCGATCTCGGCCCCGGTATAGCCCTGGCTATTTTGGGCAAAGTCGGTAAGGTTCAGGCGCGATACCTCCTGGTTTTTGCGTTCGAGGTGTATCCTAAAGATATCCTCGCGCTCGTCGGCGCTCGGCAGGTCCACAAAGAATACCTCGTCGTAACGCCCCTTACGCCATAGTTCGGGCGGAAGGTTCTTTGGTTCGTTCGCCGTGGCGATGACGAAGACAGGTTTTTCCTTCTCCTGAAGCCATGTGATGAATGTGCCGAATACTCGCAGCTGCGTGCCCGAGTCGCCCTGAAAGCCCTGTATGCCGCCAAATGCCTTGTCTATCTCGTCTATCCAGAGGATACACGGGCTTACGGCCTCGGCCAGCTGGATGCAGCGGCGTATATTCTTCTCCGACTCACCAACGGTAGAGCCGAATATACGCCCGACATCCATGCGTAAGAGCGGAAGGTTCCATATGCCCGAAAGCGCCTTACAGCAGAGAGATTTACCCGAACCGGGTACGCCTATGAGAAGCAGGCCTTTTGGTATGTCGAGGCCGAGTCCGTTGATCCGCTCGTTCGAGAGGCGAAATACGTGCTCACGCTCGTTGAACCACTTCTTTATCTCGTCTAGGCCGCCGATATGCTCCATCGACTCGCGGTGCGGGTAGTAGTCGAGTATCTGCTGCTTCTTTATTATCTGTTGTTTCTCGTCCTGTATGAACTGGATGCAGTTTTCGTCTAGCACATTATCGTTGATGCTAACCGCTTTTCTGACAACACGTCGGATATTATCCATAGAAAGGCCCTGAAGCGACTTATAGAGGACCGAGCGCGTCGAATCGTGCCACTCTTTCGGTATCATATGTCCAAAGGTCTTTAGGACTAGCTCTTCTATCTCTTCATATTCGGGCAGAGACAGCTCGATTATGACGATATCCTCTTCAAGCTCCGGCGGGATCTCGCTAAGCGTCGGGCTAAGGATGCATACGGTATTAAGCGCGCGATTTTCTTCGGTTATTTCCGGTATATCGCGGAACTTGCGCAGGAACTCGTGCGAGTGGAAGTAGGTTGCGATATCCTTTAAGACGAAGAGATTATTGACATTTTCGTTCTTTGTTATCTTCTCTTCTATGGTCGTGAGGATCTTTTCGCGTCCAACCTTTTCGACCTTCTTTCTGTCCTTACCGCTACGAAGGCCGCGCGAGACCGACCAGGACCAGTAGTGCGTATCGCTCTTGTTGCAAAGCTCTTCAACGACCTTTTCAACGCGTCGCTCTTCAAAGCTTACGAGCCAAAGGACCGGATACCTGGCCTCTATATGAAGCTTTATCTCTTTTACGAAGTCTTTAGTATTCATAGTTTTCCTATCTTCCTAACTAATATATTATAGCATATATATATTGCTATTTAAATAGCTTGTAAATGAGAACCTCTACTCTAACACATATACGTGCGGCTTGACAAACCCTTACCGCAACATCTTTAATCAATAATATCAGGTAGTCATTCCATACCCGTAAGCACTAGACAAAACCCTCATTTTATGGAATACTTAATTTGTCTCATCCGGTAATAACCCGCTAATAAAAAAGTTTTTTTATATAGATATTCTTTGTCTGAGCTTTGGTTTCGGTCCACGTCTTCGTTCAACTTATATAGTTGTACGTTTTAAGGTGTTTTAAGATGAGTTTGACCATAAATACCAATATCCCCGCTCTCATTGCGTCTGATAATGTTGTTTCAACGCTCTCTCGCCTGACCGATAGCGCGCGCAAGCTTTCGAGCGGCTATAGGATTAACGACTCTTCGGACGATCCGGCGGGGCTTGGCAGGGCAGACCATCTGAGGCTCAAGTCGCGCGGCATTCAGGCGGCCCTGCGTAATACGAACGACGGTATAAGCGCGCTTGAGATAGCCGACAAGAGCGCGGAAAAGATATCGGAACTGCTTACGAGGATGAACGAGCTCGCCGTGAGTTCCGCTACGGGCACGATAAGCGCCTCGGCCCGGAGCGCATATAGCACGGAGTGGGACGAGCTAAGGGGAGAGGTGGAGAGGATAGCGCAGGTCACAGAGTTCGACGGCAATAAACTGCTTTCGACCGCCGGCGGGGTGATCAGTCTTCAGGTCGGTTACGCCGGCAGCTCAGCCGACAGGATAGGCATCGATCTCGTTGATATAGGCGCCAATGTCTTGAGCCTCGCCGCGGGTCAGATATCTACACAGACCGGGGCCGCCGCGGCCTTGAGTTTAATTGATAGCGCAATAAGCACGGTCGGTAGCGCACGGGTGACATTCGGCACCGCGACAAATCGCCTGAAGGCCGCAGTCGATAATCTCGGATCTACAAGAACAGGCTTTCTTAGGGCCGAGTCACGCATACGCGACGTAGATTTCGCCGAAGAAACAGTACGTTATACCAAGAATAATATACTTCTCAGCGCCGGCATATCGGTGCTTGCGCAGGCAAATATACAGCCCAGGGTCGCGCTCGGCCTTCTTGAGGGCGTGGTCTCGCCCGCTACGTCCAACGGTAATAAGGACTGAACCGTTAGTTAGAGGGTTTTTGAAAAAAAAAGATAAAAAATCTAAAAAAGCGCTAAAGTTATTTTTTATGAGTCCGATAAAGCATTTAGGGGTAATTTACGGGATGACCCCTATATAATGCAGGCCGCCACGCCTTCAAGGTGGCAACAGCTTGATTTAATTATACTTTACCGGTATTTGACAGAATGTTAGGAGGCTTTTTTTAATGGCAATAAGTTCGCCTGTAGATAACGGCTCAAGGCTCGGAGAGCTTGCGTCCAAGGTTGAGACCTTCGACAGGACAAATCTCTCCAAGAGGGGGCTTAGTACCGGTAACCCGAAGGGTTACAAGGCGACCATGTCCGACAAGGTCAAAATATCGACCGAGGCCTTAAGGTCCCTTGAAGATAGCAGGTCTATAAAGAAGAAACCCGAAGGACCGGCAAACCTGACCGAACTAAAGGCCGGCGGCTCATCGGGCAAGAGATCAACGAAGATTGCGGATATCGGCTTTGTCTCAAAGGTCATATCAACCGTTGATGAGAAGGCCTCGCTAATCGCCTCTTCCTTAAAGTCCGGTAGGGTTGAGAATCTCGCTGGCAATGGCAATGATAAGGCTATGGAGCGCCTTGACGATATCGAACGTGACGCGCAGCGTAAGGGTTTTCAGGCTGAACGCGCAGAGTCCAAAGGGGTCGATATTACCTCTTATGAAGGACTGAGAAAGTTCGGCAATGCGAAGCAGAAGGCCTTTAAGGGTTTTGACGCGGGTTCGTTGCCGGAGGCCGACCAGCTTAAGGTCGCGCGCAACCCGGCGGAGCGTGAACTCCATAGTGTAAATACGTACGGGGGGCTTCGCACAGATGTGAGCGGGCAAGATATGACGATGAAGAATAACAATTCCGTGCCTCACTCCTATTCTACGACAGGGAAGAGTTCGGACGCTATAGATAAGAAGCTCGATGAGGCCGCTTCGAGACAGGCGCGCGAGTCGATGCCCGGTGCCCAAAAGTCAACCGAGCGTCCATAGTGAAGGGCGCGGTCAACCGCGCCGGGTAAGTTTGACAGAATAATTAGAAGCTGGGATAATAAGGTATAGACTCTGCGCATCTTGCGCAGTCCCTACCACCACAACCATCGGGGGAGAAATACCATGGCTATCAATATCAATACCAATCTCAACGCGCTTATAGCGGGCAGTAATATAAAAAATGTAAATAACCAGCTCAAGGTCAATCTCACGAGGCTCTCGACCGGGTTGAGGGTAAATAGCGCGGCAGACGACGCTGCGGGCCTTGCGCGCGCCAATCAATTGAGCGCCCAGAGCCGTGGCATTCAGTCCGCTCTAAGAAATACGAATGACGGAACGAGCGCCCTTGAGGTGGCCGATTCCGGCGCGTCTCAGATAGGTGATATCCTTGCGCGCATGAAAGAACTGGCAATAAGCGGCGCAAACGGGCTTGTCAGCGACGAGGGCAGGGCGGCCATAGATGCCGAGTTCGGCCAATTGCGCGAGGAGCTTGACCGTATCGCCGGAACGACCGAGTTCGACGGCAAGAAGCTATTAGACGGCTCAACACCGACGATATCGCTTCAGGTCGGCTTTAACTCAGGCCTTGGCGACAAGCTCGATGTCGAGTTCTCAGACCTTTCGAGCGGCACTCTATCGGGCGGTCTCGCCGCCGGTATCGGCACTCAGGAGCTTGCGCAGTCGGCCATAGACGATATCGACGCCGCCATAAGCAAGGTCAACGAAGCCCGGACATCATTCGGCGCGATCTCTAACAGGATAGGCGTGGTTGTAGAGAACCTGAACGCCGCAAATGTAAATTATCAGGCCGCCGAATCGAGAATTCGCGACCTCGACTACGCCTCCGAGACCGCCAACCTTACACGCAACTCCATCCTGGAACAGGCCTCCATCGCCATACAGGCGCAGGCCAACCTCCAGCCGCAGTCGGCGTTGAAGTTGTTGGGATAAGAAGCTCGTTTAGAATGTCAGACCTTTTTCAAAGAGTCGGGCCGAAAGGCCCGGTTCTTTTTCTATCTCACGCAAGACTCCAGAGCATTTCTCCTTCATTTTTAACTTGCACATGCCCCTATCCATATTGTAATATCTAAAAGCTCCGGCATTACTTTCAACTCACCCCGACATTTATCTTTCACACGAAGAACTCTCTAAGTCTTCCGGGCAAACTTTGTGACAAATATGGAAAAGTTCGCCCTTTCGGCGTAGCTCTATTCAACTCAATCCCCAATCCCGTGGAGGTCTGTGTGAAAAAGTATCTATTTTTATTAATCGCTACCCTGTTGGTCGCCGGTTGCGCGTCGCATAACGTCGTAAAACCAGCTTCTCTAATAACTTCTCCTTCCGCCTATGAGAAAAAGGTCTCCAAGGATGGCGTGGACTTTTTCTGCACGACATACGTTGGCGTGGATGAGGTGAAGCAGTACTTTGGAGAAGATCTCATATGGCACAAGATACTTCCGATGCAGGTGGTACTCTCCAATAAGTCGGACGAGACACTGGTCATAGACAGACAGTCGATCATGATGATCGACCCTGACGGAAAGGAGTGCCAGCCGCTCTCCATAGACGAGGTCATACGCAAGGCCAAGAAGAGCTACCTTAGAAGCGGCGGCTGGGGCGTAGCCTTCGGTGCGGTCGGCTTAGGTATATCAGCCTATAACGTACATAAGACGAACAAGAAGGTCCAGGCCGATTACGAGTCACGCATTCTTGAGGACGGAAATCTCGTGCCCGGCGCAGTGAGCGAGGGTTTTCTCTTCTTCCCCATTGATGCGAGTCTTGAAACGCTTGAAGGTTACTCTATGAGCGTGGGGCTAAGAAATGTCGAGAACGGAAAGACGTTCTTTGTAAAATATGATATGAGCGGCGATGTCCCCAAGCGCATCAGGCCAACTATCTCCAGCCCCGGCGACGAGTCCCCAGAGGATGAGGATGACGAGTGGTAGTATAACGTCCGGCACGGAGCTTTCGTATGAGCGGCCCCGGAGATGCGGGACGACATGAATATAGTCTGCCTTAAGGGGCAATGTTAGGGCCGTCTGTAGAGTTGCTTTTTAATTATTTGCCAAAGGGCGTGCGCTGTTATATATTGCCAGTATGCAATCTTATAAAATATTGACGCCGTCAATCCGGCGGGTAGCAGCCTTACTCTGCGTTCTCTCACTTCTGATCTCTTCATGCTCGTCAGAGCCTGCCGCAGAGGGCGGTGATCTCTTGACCAATCCGCTCATCAGGGCCGTTGCCCTGGCTGATACCGACGAGGCGCGCTCGCTTATAGAGTCGGGTGTTGATCTTAATGTCGTGGACGAGGGCGGCGTGAACCCGCTCGTTATCGCCGCGCAGAGCGGTCATCTTGAGATCGTAAGGCTTCTGCTTGAGGCCGGGGCCGATGTCGATATAAAGACCTTTAAAGGTATTACGCCTCTGACGCTGGCCGCTGAGAGCGGTCACAAGGAGATAGTAAAGCTGCTTATCAAGTCGGGCGCGGATCTGAATATCGCCTCTCTTAAGGGAACGACACCGCTCTTCATGGCTTCGCAAAACGGCTTTGATCCAATAGTAAGGGCGCTTGTCGATGCGGGCGCAGAGCTTAATCCTCGCCTGACAAACGGCGCGACCCCGCTGATGGTCGCCGCTCAAAACGGTCATGAAGGCGTTCTTTCTCTTCTTATAGAAAAGGGCGCGGAGCTTGATCTTAAATCCTTAAATAACGATACGGCCCTCGTACTGGCGGCGCAGAACGACCGAGCCGAATGCGTCCGGTTGCTCATTAAGGCCGGGGCCGATATAACGGCACGCGCCGATACTGGCGAGACGATCCTGATACTGACCTCGTCCGGCGGTTATTCGGATTTAGTAAAGCTGCTCCTGGAGCGCGGCGCGGATGTGAATAAAAAATCGACCAGCAATGTCACCGCCCTGATGGTAGCGGCGCTTGGCGCTCATAGCGATACGGTTAGATTGCTGCTCAATGCCGGAGCCGATCACTCAGCCGAAGCCCTGAACGGCGCGACCGCGCTTATACTTGCGGCTCAAAGCGATGCGGGCATAGAGGTCGTGACTTTATTATTAGAGGCCGGGGCGGATCTGAACCACAGGGCCGCTAGCGGTGCGACACCCATCTTGATAGCCGCCCAGACCGGGGCGCTCGATACCGTAAAGCTACTGGTTAAGTCGGGCGCGGAGCTGGAGCCTCGCGAAAAACGCAACTACGCCACCCCCCTGATCGTCGCCGCCATCGGCGGACATAGCGAGGTAGTAAAGTACCTGATAGAGTTGGGCGCGGATATCACCGCCACGACAAAAGACGGACTAACCGCCCAAAAAGCCGCCACCCTAAGCCGCCACGGAGCGACGGCGACGGTATTGAGAGAGGCACAAGTGACTGAACGCTAGAGAGTCGTGATCTCGCAACCCTTTCTTGTTAATATGTTTTTCTTTAAATTAAATAACTTCGTGTGATTTTGACGTTTTAGTGGATGAAGTATTGACAGTTTCCGCTGAATTGTATATCTTAAAAAGTATCGGCTTTGTAGCTGATGCCACAGCGACACCTCGATATGTTTTCTCTTGAAAAGTGGTATGAATTCGTGACGTAGGATGCTTTTTCTTGGCGTTTTTACGTTCAGAGAAGACCCTCCGGTTAAACCTGCTGGAGGGTGTAACCCCTTAAAAGAAGAGGTGTTTTATGAAAAGATCACTGGTAGTAACGGCCCTTGCCGTGCTTGCGTCCCTCGTTGCTTTTACATCTACGGACGCGCTTGCGAAGAAGGGCGCCCCTGACGCGGCAAGTGAACTCGGAAAAATCCCTACATATTTCGTCGAGAATAGGGGGCAGGTGGACAAGGCGGTAAAATTCTATGCAAAGATGAATGACAAGTCCGTATATTTTACCGAAGAGGGTATATTTCAGAGCTTTTTCAGGCTAAAGAACGGACCGGCCTCAAACCCGATGAACGATCCCATGAAGGCCCTTGAGGGAGACGTAGAGGTCACGACGGTAAAGCTCGTGCCTGTCGGTGCAATGTCGATGAAAGCACTCTCCCCCGGCACACAACTAGAAGGCAAGATCAATTATATAACGACTTCCTTTAAGGATAAAAATATTCCGACCTATGAGGGCATTACCTACAAGGGCGTCTACGAGGACGTGGACATGCACTTCTACGGTAAGGGAGATACGGTCGAGTACGACGTCATAGTTAAACCCGGCGCGGACCCGGCCACGGTAGTGCTATCTTATGAAGGCATCAAGGGGTTATCTATTACCGAGAGTGGAGCGCTTGAAGTATCGATGAAAAAAGGCAAGTACCTCCATAACAAGCCCTTTACCTATCAGGTAATAGACGGCGAGAGGGTTGAGATAGAAAGCGCTTTCAGGCTCGTAGAGAGCGCGGGCAAAGAGGGCAATGCCTACGGCTTTGTCGTTGCGTCATATGATAAAGATTTTCCGCTTATAATCGATCCGACGCTTGACTATTCGACATATTTTGGTGGAAATTCGTGGGAGTTTGGCTACGGCATCGCCTCGGATAACGACGGAACCTACGATTATATCTATCTCGGCGGGCCATCCTGTAGCTGGACCGGCTTCACCACTACTACCGGGGCCTACCAGGAAAGTAATGCCGGCACATGCGACTGGTTCGTAACGAAGATGAAGATATTCACTAACGCCACAGCTACTCTCGAGTATTCAACCTACATCGGCGGCGACGGCAGTGACACACTATACGACCTGAAGGTCGACAGCGACGGCAATGTCTACGCGATAGGACAAAACAGCTCCAACAACTTTGCCGACCTTAACGACACATATGATCCCCAGGATTATACCTTTAACGCTACGGTCTTAAAGCTCAATGACGACGGTAGCGAGCTGATCTATCTCTATGGCATGGATTTGGGTGACGAAAGCAGTGCCCGCGGCATTGATTTCGACGATGACGGTAATGCCTATGTCGTCGGCTACCTGACGGCTTCGCATACCATGTTCAATAGCGGAAAGGGTTTTGATACCAGCTATAGCTCAACTTACGCCATTTGGGAGGGTTTTGTCATTAAGGTTAAGTCCGACTGTGACGGCACATACGATACCTCTGATAACTCCTGTATTATATATACCAGTTATATTGGCGGCGCCGGCGGTGATGTTGCACAAGGAGTGGCCGTAAAGGGATCGATCGCATATGTGAGCGGCCCTACCAAGTCCAGTGACTTCCCGACAACGACAAACGCTTATGATACTTCGCTTTATGGAGATCGCGATATATACTTGGCCAAGTTTGACACGGGTACTGCCGGCCTTCCGGGTCTGCTCTACTCTACATATATAGGGGGAAGTGAAGAAGAATGGTCATATGACTTAACGCTCGGCTCGGACGGTCTTATTTATGTATCCGGATATAGTGAGGACAGTACGACTGACGACTATCCGACGACGACCGGGGCATACCATAGCTCAAACCAGGGTGGACTTGACGCGCTAGTCTCAATCTTCGATACGAGCGAGTCGGGCTCGGACAGCCTCGTTTACTCTACCCTGATAGGCGGCACGGACGATGACTATGCCTACGGTATTGCCGTGGACTCGACCGACGAGTTCTATATAACCGGCAAGACTGCTTCGAGCAATTTCCCAAATACCGATTCGACAAATTTTGGAGACCAGACAGGCGTCGACGCCTTCGTAACAAAATTTAACGACGACTATGATATAGGTACTATTACGCTTGAGTACTCCATATACCTCGGCGGAGACGGCACCGATTGGGCCAATGAAATTACGCTGGCTACGATAGGCTCCTGCGACACAGGTTCGGTTGACGGCACGGTCTATATCAGTGGCAACACAGATTCTAGTAACAGTGACAAGTACCCTCAGTCGACCTACGCCTACCAGTCGAGTTACGGCGGAGGCCAGGACGCTTTCGTATCGAAGATAGACGACTAAAGAGAGATGGGAAAGAAAAGATAGATCAACTAAAAAGAGCGGCCCCGGACTTCGTCCGGGGCCGCTCTTTATTTTGTCTCTGTGGAGTCTCTTTATTTGTAAAAGCTCGAATCCTCGATGATGACCGCGTAGAAGTATCCCGCGCCGAAGTCTACGTCTGTTTCTAACCTGCCTTTGGCATTTACCACTTCGCCGACCGGGGGCGCGCCGCCGGTTGTGCGAAATACTATCTTGGCTACCGCTCCTTCAAAGGAGCTGCCGTCTTCGATGTGGACCCATGTGCGGCCCATTATATTCTTCGATACCTTTACGACCGTGCCGTGGACCTCGACATTTTTGCCGGCCAGGGCGTTCTTATTGGCGAAGAGGTCGGCGACTGTCTGCTTACCGCCCGCGCTTAAGTAGGACGGTACTCCGGGTGAGGCGGGAGCGGCTGGTTTAGAAGGGGTCTTGGGCCTTGCGGCGACTGCCGGCTTTGCAGCGCTTGCCGCGTCGGCTGGCTGAATGCCGCCTACGAAGAGCAGGCGGTCGAAAGTGCGGTTAAGTCCCTTGCTCTTAAAGTTGGTCATCCAGATCTGTTCGTCGAATATAACGGTAGAGCCCTTTTTGACATCTGTCGCAGGCCCAGCGATCCAGAACTTCTTTCCGCCCTCGTCAACATGGACATATGTATAACCACCGCCAGTGTCGGCCTCAAGCACGGTTGCTCTGTGCATGGAGTCCGCCAGCGCGAATGAATAAGATGCGGTTATCAAGAGTATGGCCGCGAGGCCGGTTATTATCCTGGTGCGTATCATAAAGATCTCCTTGTCGATAAAAGTATTTGGAAAAGTATTTTATGAAAAATCTATCTTTTCATTATGCCACCATTATCACGCATTAGCCAGTTTTATATAGGCCGTATGGCTTTGCAAGCTCCCTCTTGAAAGGCTTTCATATTACTGATACTATCATTAGATGTCTATTAAAGTCATATTCGCTGCCTCCGAGGCCGCGCCATTTTGTAAGACCGGGGGGCTTGCCGATGTCGCCGGAGCGTTGCCGCAGGCACTTACCTCACTCGGAGCAGAGGTAACCCTACTTTTGCCCTATTACCGGGCCGTGGCCGAGAGCGGTGAAGTCGTAGAGCCTACCGGTATCAAATTCGAGGTTCCGGTCGGAAGGCGCATTATAGAGTGTGAGCTATTTCGCACCGATTCCGGTGGAGTAGATGTCTATTTCCTGAAGCGCGACGAGTATTTCGACCGGAGCGAACTATACGGCACTGCCTCGTCGGGTGATTATTTCGACAATCTCGAACGTTATACTTTTTTCTCACGCGGTATCTTCGAGGCTGCCAAAGCGCTAAAGATCTCTCCCGATATTATACATTCCAACGACTGGCAGACCGGGCTTGTCTCTCCTTATCTGAAGGATACATACGGGAAGGACCCGGTTTTTTCAAAGACCTCGTCCGTCTTTACCGTACATAATCTCGCATATCAGGGCATCTTCGACGCCTCCTTATATCACGTTTTGAACCTGCCAAGGAGGCACTTCGGCCTGGCCGGGCTTGAGTTCTTTGACCAGATATGTCTCTTAAAGGCGGGGCTTGCCTACTCGGACGCCATTACGACCGTCAGCCCGACCTATGCCAAAGAGATACGAACGAAGAGGTTGGGTTTCGGACACGACGGTATCTTAAAGTTTAGAAAAGACGAACTGCACGGCATCCTGAACGGCGTGGACCAGACGGTATGGGACCCGGCCTCTGATAAGGCCTTGCCCTTTAACTATAGCGCCGATAAGGTATCGGGAAAAAAGTCCTGTAAGGCCGCCCTCTTAAATGAATTCTCCATGAAGAAGACGCGTGCGCCTCTTGTCGGAATGATCTCCCGCCTTGTGGATCAGAAAGGTTTTGACCTTATACGAAAGTCGATTGACGATATTATGTCGCTCGGTATTTCCATAGTGCTGCTCGGCTCGGGTGAGAAGAGATACGAGGACTTTTTCAGAGGACTCGTTACCGCTTATCCCGGACGAGTGGGCGTAAAGATCGGTTATGACGAGGCGCTTGCGCACAGGATAGAGGCCGGGGCCGATATATTCCTCATGCCCTCTCGTTTCGAGCCGTGCGGCCTTAATCAGATGTATAGCCTGCGTTACGGCACCATACCCGTTGTGCATGCCACGGGAGGGCTCAACGACTCCATACGCGATATAAGAGAGCCGGATGCAAACGGCTTTAAGTTTAAAGGGCTTAATGGAAAAAAGCTTGTAGACAAACTTGCCGAGGCCGTGATCTTTTATAGTAATAAACCCGCCTGGGCCGCGCTCGTTAAGAGGGCCATGTCGGATGACCACTCCTGGCAGGCATCGGCCAGGAAATATTTGTCGCTTTATGAGAAATTGGAGGAGTTGCTGCACAAAAAGTAGTCATCCAGGCCTAATTATTCGCCTTCCTTTCTATCTGATTCTTTATAAGTATAATAAATACATACACTTATCTTCTTGGCATTATAATTGCAATTTATACTACCATGTACACGATTGCACTTATAGACGACGAAGAACTACAGCGCGGCCTGCTCAGGGAGCTTCTTACCGATCTCGGCCATAAGGTCGTTGCCGAGGGCGCAAGCGCGGCCGAGGCCCTTACTATCTGTAAGGCGTTTAGTCCTGAGGTCGTGCTGATGGACGTATCCATGCCCGGCGCTGACGGAATAGAGGCGGCGGCCCGCATAAGGGATGAGTGCCCGACGCCGGTCATTTTACTCACCGCTCTTGAGGATAACGATACCATAACGAGGGCTGTGGAGGCCGGGGTGATGGGTTATCTGGTAAAGCCCGCGAAGATGGAAGATATCCAACCTGCCATTGTGCTTGCAAAGAAGAGGTTCTTTGAGGTAAAATCTCTCGAATCGGAGAATCAGGACCTCAGGCATACGATCGAGACGAGAAAGATCGTCGAGAAGGCAAAGGGGCTCTTGATGCGCAAGGAAAAGCTTTCGGAGGAAGAGGCCTTTAAGAGGTTGAGAAAGCTCAGCATGGACCGGAGAAAGACCCTGAAGGATATCTCGGAGGTCGTAATCGCGCTATTTGGAGGATAGATTTTATATATGGGCAAGGTAATAGTTTTACAACACGTTGCGAACGAGGGGCTTGGCATAATCGAGCCGATACTGGCAAAACGGGATCTTATACCGCAATTTGTAAAGCTCTACGAGGGCGACGAAGTGCCCGAATCGATAGACCGCGTGGCGGCGCTCATAATACTTGGCGGTCCGATGTCTGTTAACGACGTCGAAAATCACCCATATATAAAAGACGAAATCAGGCTCATTCAGGACGCATTCAGGTTCGGCACCTCTATACTCGGTATCTGTCTCGGGGCGCAGCTCATTGCTAAGGCGGCGGGCGCGACCGTTTACAAGGGCAAAGAGAAAGAGATAGGCTGGTACGATATATCGCTTACGCCGTCCGGCAAAAGAGACCCGCTCTTCGGCTCCATGCCGGACACCTTAAAGGTCTTTCAGTGGCACGGCGAGACATTCGATATGCCGGTCGGGGCGACCCGGCTGGCCACCTCCGATCTCTTTCCGAATCAACTCTTAAGGGTCGTCGGACACGCCTACGCCATGCAGTTTCACCTTGAAGTTGACGAGCCGATGATACGCTCCTTTATAGAGGCCGGAGCGGAAGAACTGGCCGAACTTAAAGGCGCCATCGATCCGGACGCCATACTGAACGACATCCCAAAATATATAGAGGAACTAAACGAGCATGGCCGTCGCTTCTTAGATGCCTTCTTTTCGCTGGTTGAATAACGTGCAGGACTGCTTAAAATTAGTGCACCCGTAAGAACCCCTTTCCCTAACTACCTGTAAAACAAGACTATTTATTATGGCATGGATGTTGCAATATAACATGCCAATAATATTCTTGCGTTCTATTTCAGATGGACCTTCCGCAACGAAGCGGTAGCTTCGGACGTTAATAATATTATAATACGCGACTATAAACGGGCAAAGGAGCCTGCCGGGTTTCTTAATTTTAAATAAAGCTTGAATACGGAAGGTGCAAATAAAAATGAAACTTATCTACTCGTTAATCTTGGCAATAGTACTAACCCTGCCGGTCTCGGCCCTGGCAGCAGAGACTTCAGGCAGCGCGTCGGCCGATATTCTGTCCAACTATGTATGGAGGGGGCTAAAGCTCTCAGACGATCAGGGCGTGATACAGCCCTCTGTCGGTATTACATCGGGCGCTTTCGGAGCCAATCTCTGGGCAAACTACGATATGGATACGAACGAACATAACGAGACAGACCTTACTCTGAGCTATTCGCGTTCAATGGATAAACTATCCTATGAGGCCGGTTTTATATATTACGCGCTCGACGGACTTGAGGATACACAGGAACTATACCTCTCGCTCTCTTACGACGCGCCTCTTAGCCCGTCGGCGACACTCTATTACGACTACGACGAGGGCGACGGCGCTTTTCTCGTTCTGTCGGTTGGACATAGCGTGCCGGTAGGCGATTATGAGCTCAGTCTCGGCGCGTCGGCATCTGTCAACTTTGATAACGACCTTATGATGAACGATACCGACGGCGACGGAAATCTCGACGACGTGGCCCTCTATAATGGCGAGGTAACTGCCTCTATCGCCATACCGGTATTTGAAAATGTAACGATAGAGCCGAAGGCGGCATATACATTCCCGCTCTCAAGCGACGCGAAAGATACATTCGAGGGAACAACGGCCAACGGCAATAGCGGCCTTAGCATTGATAACGATTCATCGATATTCTACGGCGGCGTAGGCATCTCTATCTCTTTCTAACCGCACCGGGTGCGGGGCCAATTTCGCGGAGGGTTTTTTAGATAGTTGTTTTTTTATTGTCCGCGCTGGCTTGGTCTATATTGATATAGAAAGAACCGTGAGGCAAAGGCCTCTCTTAAATCTTTAACTTTAAGACCGGGCGACGAGGCCCGAACATTTTATAAAGGAGCTGGACAATGAAGTTTGGCGCGTTTGGTCTTCGACTTAATAAGTACGACCTTTTTTCTCACAGCCTGACCCGCAGATTTTTTATAGCGGTAGGTATCGTCCTATTATTTACACTTGGCAGGTCGGGTATGGCACTTGCCTCCGATGGAGGGACGATAGACACCGGCGACACGGCATGGATACTCGTATCTACCGCGCTCGTCATGTTGATGACTCCGGGGCTCGGTATCTTTTACGCGGGTATGGCCAGAAAAAAGAATGTACTCGGCACCATGATGCACAGCTTCTTTATATTATGTCTCATAAGCGTACAGTGGATACTCTTCGGATATACGCTTTCGTTCGGTTCGGATGTCGGCGGTATAATAGGAGGCCTCGACTACATAGGGCTTCGCGGCGTGGGCACAGAGCCGTACGGAACCATACCGCATATACTCTTTATGATGTTTCAGGGTATGTTCGCTATCATAACGGTAGCGCTCATTACCGGGGCCATCGCCGAAAGGGTTAAGTTCTCAGCCGTCGTAATATTCGCCGTTCTCTGGGCGACTTTTATATACGACCCGCTCTGCCACTGGGTGTGGGGAGGAGGCTGGCTCGGAAAGCTCGGCGCCTTAGACTTTGCCGGCGGCATAGTCGTTCATATTTCATGCGGCGTATCGGCCCTCGTGGCGGCCATAGTCGTTGGAGGCAGAAGAGGATTTCCAAAGGTTGCGATGCCGCCTCATAACCTCGGCCTCACCGTAATAGGCATGGGGCTTCTCTGGTTCGGGTGGTTCGGCTTTAACGCGGGCAGCGCGCTCGGCGCGAACGGAAACGCGGCGATGGCGCTCGTAACGACAAATACCGCGGCTGCCGTAGGCACTCTTACCTGGGTCTTTATAGAGTGGAAACACAGGGGCAAGCCGACAGTGCTCGGCGCGATATCGGGAGCGGTCGCGGGGCTCGGAACCATTACCCCGGCATCCGGTTTCGTAACGCCTGGCGTGGCTATACTAATAGGATTCCTCGGCGGCTTTGTATGTTACTTCGCCGTGACGATCCTAAAACCGTACCTCAAGTATGACGACTCTCTCGACGTATTCGGCATACACGGTATCGGCGGCATAATCGGCTCGTTATCCATTGGGCTCTTTGCATCGATAGGCGCAAAGGGGCTCTTCACCGGCGATCCGTCACAGCTATGGAAGCAGTTCATAGCCGTCGCCGTGACCATAGTTTTTTCGGCGGTTGGAACCTATATAATACTAAAGATAGTAAACGCTCTGGTAGGACTGAGAGTGACGGAAGAAGACGAAGTGCTCGGCCTCGACCTCACGCAACACGGAGAGAACGGCTACCAGCTCTTTTAGCCAAGACTTAAAACCGAATAAAAGGATACAACGGAGTATCCGACCTGATATAGACGTAAAGGCAAAGGCGCCTTTCCACACTGTGGAGAGGCGCCTTTTTTTGTTGGATAAGTAATAGGGAGGTTTTTCGATGAAGAAGATTGTGGCGATAATAAAACCCTTTAAGCTCGATGAGGTGAAGGGGGTCTTGAATGACATGCAGATAGAGGGCATGACCGTGAGCGAGGTAAAGGGCTTTGGTCGGCAGAAGGGGCATACCGAACTATATCGCGGCGCGGAATATATGGTCGACTTCCTGCCGAAGTTAAAGATCGAGATAGTAACGACCGACGAGCTTGCGCCGAGGGTTGCGGACGCTATTATAAACGCGGCACGGACGGAGAAGATCGGCGACGGAAAGATCTTTATCATTCCGGTGGAAGAGGCGATACGCATACGAACGGGCGAAACCGGCGACGACGCCCTCTAAGAATTGATCTTTTTTCCTATTTCCGCGTTGGGACGAAAAATATAAAGCTTCAACGTACATGCGTACGCCTCGCTTTCTATTTTCCGCCCCGCCTTGAACTAGAAAAAAATCTCTAATTCTTAGTCCGAATTGAAGGCTTTTTTAAAAATAAAAAATACAAAAAGACTTTTGATAAAAGGAGAACTACTTATGAAGAAATATGGATTTATCGGCGCGCTTTTTGCGCTTATATTATTTGTCTTTACTGGGATCGCGTCGGCGGCTGAGGCAGAGGCGGTCATAGATACGGGCGATACGGCATTTATCCTTATCTGCGCGGCCCTTGTTATGTTGATGATACCGGGGCTCGGTATCTTTTACGCAGGCATGGCGAGGAGTAAGAATGTTCTGGCTACGATGATGCATAGCTTTTTCATTCTCTGCCTAATCGGCGTGCAGTGGATCCTCTGGGGTTATTCGCTCGCTTTCGGCCCTGACGCGGGCGGTGGTATCGTAGGCAACCTGTCGTTTGTGGGCCTTACCGGTGTGGGCATGGAAGCAAGCGGCACAATACCGCATTATATCTTTATGATGTTTCAGGGCATGTTCGCAATCATAACGGTCGCGCTCATAACAGGCGCCTTCGCGGAGAGGATTAAGTTTTCGGCATTTGTAATCTTCTCGGTCCTCTGGGCTACTGTTGTATACGATCCGCTCTGCCACTGGGTATGGGGCGGCGGCTGGATCGGGGCTATGGGCGCGCTGGATTTCGCAGGCGGCACGGTCGTTCATATCAGCTCAGGCGTATCGGCGCTCGTCGCCTGTATCGTTATAGGCAAGCGCAAGGGTTACCCGAAAGACGCCATGCAGCCGCATAACCTGACGCTCACTCTGCTCGGAACGGCCCTTCTATGGTTCGGCTGGTTCGGCTTCAACGCGGGCAGCGCACTTGCAGCAGACGGCACGGCGGCGCTCGCATTCGTAACGACCAATACCGCTGCGGCGGCGGCAGGTCTCTCATGGACATTCATCGAGTGGATACACAGGGGCAAACCAACACTGCTTGGCGCCTTATCCGGCGCGGTTGCGGGTCTTGTGACGATCACCCCGGCTGCCGGTTTCGTCGGCCCGGTATCGGCTCTTATCATGGGCCTGATAGGCGGCGGAATATGTTACTTTGCCGTAAGTTACCTTAAACCCAAGCTTGGCTACGACGACTCGCTCGACGTATTCGGCATACACGGCATTGGCGGCATGTGGGGCGCGATAGCGACCGGCCTATTCGCATCTGTCGGGGCCGAGGGCGCCTTCTTCGGTAATGTAGGTCAGCTCTGGATTCAGATAGTAAGTGTAGTTGCGACCATCGTGCTCGCCGCTGTCGGGACCTTTGTGATACTGATGATAGTCAAGGCCGTAGTAGGGCTTCGCGTTACAGAAGAGGAAGAGGTCATGGGACTGGACGTATCGGAGCACGGCGAGAGAGGTTATAACCTCTTCTAAGCGGTCTTCTTTATCAGGGATGCGACCTTTGCGCCAATATCGTTGGCTTCTAGTATATCGGAGATAACGGCGCATGCCGCCGCTCCGGAGGCGATGGCTTCCGGAGCGGTTTCTTCGGTGATGCCTCCAATGGCTACGATAGGGATATCTTTTCCAGGTGCGGCCTCTTTTACAGCCTTTGCCACTGCGCGTAAGATAGCGAGTCCGCGTACAGGGTGCGCATCTTCTTTTGTCTTTGTAGGAAAGAGAGGGCCAAGCGAGATATAGTCGGCCCCTGCGAGAGCCGCCTCTATCGCTTCTTCAGGGTTATGCGTAGAGACGCCGATTATGGCGTCCGGCCCGAGCAGCGAACGCGCGTCCTTCAGGGGTATGTCCTCTTGTCCGAGGTGAACTCCGTCGGCCCCTGTTAGGAGGGCCACGTCCACCCGGTCGTTTATTATAAAAGTTACTGCGGCCCTCTGCGTTACCTCCTTGACGCAGAGGGATACCTCCATGAGGTCGCGCACCTGCAGCTCCTTAGCGCGAAGCTGCAGAATGCGCGCGCCTCCGGAGATGATCGCTTTAGCGACCGTAGTTATTTTATCTTTAGGAACGATACTTGTATCTATTATCGGGTAGAGTCCGCTTACCGGGGTTTTTTGCATAGTCAGGAGAGACCGCCGTTCTTCAGTTCCGAGAGATCGATCTTCAGCTCCTTAACCTTTTTGCGCAGGGTATTACGGTTTATGCCCAGTAGCTCGGCGGCGTGGACTTGATTGCCGTTCGTCTTTTTGAGTACTAGTGAGATGAGCGGTCTTTCCATCAATGGCATGATGGTATCGTATAGCTCCTGTTTGCCGGTCGATGGGGTCTTCTCGACAAACTCGGTCAAGCGCTCCGTAATAATATCGGATAGAGAAAGGCCCTTGTCGCCCCTGCGTTTCGGAAGCATCAGCTCGGCGGGGCCGAGCATCACGCCTGACGATAGAAGCACGGCGCGCCTTAAGAGGTTTTCCAGTTCGCGTATATTACCGGGCCAGTGGTAGGCCTCCATATCTTTTCGGGCCGACTTGGAGAGTGTTTTTTCAAGCCCCATCTCATCGGCGAATTTCTCCAGGAAGAATTCAGAGAGTAATATTATATCGCCCTTTCTTTCTCGAAGGGGCGGCAGCGCCATCTTTACGACATTCAAGCGGTAGTAGAGATCTTCGCGGAAGCGTTTTTCTTCGACCGCCTTTTCAAGGTCCTGGTTGGTGGCGGCCACTATGCGCACGTCTACGCGCACAGGCTCTCTTCCGCCTACGCGATAGAACTCGCTTTCCTGCAGGGCGCGAAGCAGGCGGGCCTGCAGGTCGAGCGTAGTGTCGCCGATCTCATCAAGAAAGAGCGTGCCGCCGCTTGCGAGTTCGAACTTGCCCTTGGCGCGTCCCTCTGCGCCGGTAAATGCGCCTTTTTCATGGCCGAATAGTTCGGACTCCATGAGGTTTGCCGGTACTGCTGCGGTATTTACGGCTATGAACGGCCCCTCGCTCCTTCGGCTATTGCTATGAATGAGACGCGCCAAAAGCTCCTTGCCCGTGCCGCTCTCGCCGGTTATGAGGACTGTGACATCCTGCGGAGCGACGCGCCCTACATCCTTAAATATAGACTGGATGCGGCGGCTCCTGCCGATGAATGCCGTCTCTTTCGTCTGTTCTTCCTTGACCCTCTCTTTCAGGGACGATAGTTCGCGTTTCATCTTGAGATTGGTCAGGGCGCGTTCGATCAGAATCTCGATCTCTTCGAGGTCGAATGGTTTTGAGACGTAGTCGTAGGCGCCGCTCTTCATCGCTTCAAGGGTGTTGGTCATGGTAGACTCGGCGGTCATTATGACAATCGATGTTTCGATACCGGCCGCTACCGCCTCTTTGAGCACTGTTAATCCATCCATCTTCGGGACATTTATATCGAGCAGCGCAATGGAGTACTCTCCGCTTAGCAGGTATTTCAGGGCGCTCTTTCCGTCTTGCGCGGTAGTTATCTCAATACCCTTGTCCTCCAACAGTGTTTCAAGGACTGTTAGTATCGAAATATCGTCGTCAACTATCAGTATCTTAGTCTTCATTTTTGTCTCTTTCCGGTTCCGCCGTGGGCAGGTATACGAGCACTTGCGTTCCTTCATCCGGCCTGTTGTCGATCTTTAAAAATCCGCCGTGCTCTTTTACTATCTGAAAGGAAATGGGCAGTCCGAGGCCGCTGCCCTTGCTCTTTGTTGTGAAGAACGGCGTGAAAATATTCTCAAGATCTTTCGGTTCGATACCCGGTCCGTTGTCAACTATCTCTATGGCTACGAACTTACTCTGCCCCCCCTCCTCGCCTGAGGACATATGAAAGTCTGTCACTATCCTTGATCGTACTTTTATTAAACCGTCTTTACCCGAGGCCTCGCGAGCGTTCTTTAAGAGGTTCAAAAATACCTGTGTAAGCTGCCCCTCGTCGCCAAGGACAGGCGGCAGGCTTGGATCGTACTCTTTGATGAGCAGCGACTTCTTATCTTCACCTGCAAGCGACCCGACCCGGTCCATCAGTTTATGAATATTTATAGATATCTTTAATAATTCTCTTGGGCGGCTGAAGTCGAGTATGCCTGTCACCAGCGAGTTCAGGCGGTCCGATTCTTTTATTATTATTTCGGTGCATTTCTTGACCTTATCGTTATCGCTTCTACGCTCGGCGAGCTGTGCCGCGCCGCGAATGCCGGCCAGCGGATTCCTGACCTCGTGAGCGAGGCTTGCGACAAAGGTTCCTATGTAGGAGAGGCGGTCTTTTCGTTTTTCTTCAAGTTCTATCTTCTTAAAACCGGAAAGATCTCTTATAAGGGCAGAGGCTCCGGCAAGCAAGCCGTCGTTATCAAAGACACGGTAGGTCGAAACACCTACCTCTAACGCGCCTGAAAAGGAACGGTGCAGCCTTTCTTCGTGGTCGCTATAGAGCTTGCCACGGTCGAGCGCCGTCTCCATGAGCGCGACAAACCACGGGTCCCTCTTTATGAGGTCGGAGAGTTTCCTGCCGAGCGCTTGCTGTCTTGATATATCAAAGATCTTTTCCGCCGCCTGATTGAAGACGGTAATGGTCATGGAAGGTGAGATCGAAATCACTCCCTCGGTCAGGTTCTCAATGATATCTTCATATGTGGGGTGGGCCTTTTTCATATTTTGCCTAATTTATAGGCATTTTATCAGTCTATGAAAATATAGGCAAGTGATTAGTTAGGGAAGCTCTGACTTCACGAATGGATCAACGCTTAGTTAGAGTTCGATTGAAAGTCCGTCGTAAGCGTACTCTACGCCCTCCGGTAGCACAGGGCTTTGATTGGCGCTGTCCACACTGTGTCCGATGTGGGTAAGTATAGTTCGTTTGGGCTTTAATTCCCCAGAGATCTCCACGGCCTCGGGTATGGAGAGGTGGGCCGGGTGCGGGTTATTGCGTAGGGCGCCTAGTATGAGCAGGTCGAGGCCGTGAAGCAGCTCTTTAGATTCGTCCGGTATGGAGCTACAGTCGGTGAGATATGCTCCATTACCGATACGAAAGCCCGTGACGGTAGCGCGTCCGTGTTTTATCTCAACCGGGATTATATCCGTACCGAATAGCTCAAATGGGCAGTCAAAGGTATTTGCCGTGAGGTTGGGTTTCCATCCGAGTTGTTGGTTTCTCGCTCCGGGTGTGCTGAATATATAAGCGAATGCGGAGGTGATGGAGTCCATGGTCTCGGTCGTGCCGTAACACGGTATAGGCTCTTCGTTTTGAATACGGTTGAAGCTACGCAGGTCGTCTATGCCGTGCACGTGGTCTGCGTGATAGTGGGTATATAGGACGGCATCCACGCGGCGCAACCCTTCTCTGATGGCCTGCGTGCGAAAGTCGGGTGATGTGTCTATTAGAATATTACGCGGGATATTACGACTGGGATCTTTAGAATCTATCGATACGAGCAGGGAACTGCGCGTGCGCGCGTTCTTAGGGTCGGTAGAGGTACAAACAGGGCAGTCACATCCTATAACCGGAACACCGGTTGAAGTGCCGCAGCCAAGGAAGGTGAGTCTCATAGCTATTGTCAGTCCGAGTAGTCCCCGACCACGGTAAGTTCGCCCATTACCTCGTCGGTGTGAGGAGCGTCGTCCATATCTTCGGTAAGATCCATGCCGGCCGAGTGCTCAAAGTGCAGGCCGTCTATGAAGAGCGGGTGATCGCTCACGTCGTAAACCTTGCCGTTAAAGGCGATATAGACCGGCTTTTCCGGGTCGCTGCCGTCGAATTCTCTTAGTTCGTCTTCATTAAATGTCTTCATAATATCAATTAATATAGAACGGCGTGGGGGTAAAAGTCAATATAAATACCACGAGCGAGGCCAGAGCCGTAAGCGACGCGCTCCTGTCGAGCGGTATATGGGCGTCCATCGTCGGCGGGTGGCGAAGCCCTATTATAGATACAAGAACGGCCCAGAATATCCATCCGTACCATGTAAAAAAACCCATGACAAAGAGAAAAAGAACGCAGCATATAGATACAATGTGGTGGTTTCTGCTGTTAAGAGCATAGAGGATATGTCCGCCGTCGAGCTGTCCCACCGGCAAGAGATTCAGACATGTTAAGAGTAGCCCGAA
The DNA here is from genome assembly GCA_029262535.1 of Deltaproteobacteria bacterium. Lineage (GTDB taxonomy): Bacteria > Desulfobacterota > GWC2-55-46 > GWC2-55-46 > JAJCZF01 > JAJCZF01. Next base: position 72,533 of record JAJCZF010000083.1, on the reverse strand, counting down.
CCAGCCGGCGTAGAGCACCGGGTGCACAAAGAGGATATGACCGGCCGGGCGGGGGCCGAGAAAGAGTTCTCTGAGTACTTTAAATAGTATGGAGTCGCCCGGAACGAGTGTCGTATATGTCGGAAAGTTCGGTATATACCACGAAAGCCTGAGGCCGATGATCGTTACGGCCAGGGCGACGATAAAACCGGCCAGAGGGCCGGACGCGCCTATCTGAACAAGCGCTTTTTTGGTCGTTATCGGAGATTTTATCTTTATGATCGCGCCGAATGTCCCGACCATCGGCGGTAGAGGGGGGCCGGGGATAAAGTTGGGCAGTGTAGTTGCCACGCCGTTAATGCGCGAGGCGAAGTAGTGGCCTAGTTCGTGCAGGCCGAGTATCAAGAGCAGCGCAACGGAAAATGGTATGCCCTTTACTATTCCATACGGGTTCTTAAGAGGGTTCACCCCCTCAAAGAGCGCGCCGGAGGCCATTGTCGTGCCTATCGTAAGGATAAAGAGAACGAGGGGAAGCAGCATCTTTGTTTTTTGCTCATTTATAATATCTTCTTCGTACATAAGAAAGTCCGTTCCGGGTGGTTAATATGTCATGGGTAAACCTATCTTTATATTATACAGAAAAGGCGGGCTTCTATCACTCTTAATCTTTAGCTCAGGCGACGGTGGAAGGCTTGAACGAGCAAATCGGTACTGTCAACCGCTCTGCTTTATTGATTTATAGCATCGAACGAAGTATAATAATAAATTAGATAATCTAATATTTTTGGAGGAATGAGTAGATGACTAAGGCAGTAGCGCTTCTGTCGGGCGGGCTAGACTCGACACTGGCCGTAAAGATGATAATAGATCAGGGCATTGAGGTGATAGCTCTTAACTTCACCTCGGCCTTTTGTACATGTAACGCCGGTTCTAAGAATAAAGGCGGAGCGGGATGTAAGGGCGCCGCGGCAGCCGTTGCCGAGGATTACGACATCCCGATAAAGGTGATCGTAAAAGGGCCTGAATATATGGACCTCGTGCGTAATCCGAAGTTCGGTCACGGCAAGGGCATGAACCCTTGCGTGGACTGCCGTATATTTATGTTCAAAGAGGCGAAGAAATATATGGAAGAGATCGGCGCGTCATTCGTTATAACGGGTGAGGTGCTTGGGCAAAGGCCGATGAGCCAGCTCACGCGCTCCATGCGCATCGTAGAGGAAGAGAGCGGCCTCAAGGGGCTGATACTTCGTCCCCTCTGCGCACAAATTCTTGAGCCGACCATAGCCGAGAAAGAAGGGCTCGTAGACAGGGAGAAACTGCTTAGCATAGAAGGCCGCTCCAGAAAGCCGCAGATCGCGCTCGCCGAAGAGCTGGAATTAAACGACTATCCCTGTCCATCGGGCGGTTGTTTATTGACCGACAAGATCTTTTCAAAGAAGGTCCGCGATCTGCTTGAGCATAAGGAAAAGGTATCGAATAAGGATCTCGCGCTCTTAAAGACGGGCCGCCACTTCCGTTTTAATGACGTAAAGGTCGTCGTCGGCAGAGACGAGACTGAAAACAACCGCCTGTGCACACTTATCCAGCCGGGCGATAGCCTTATCGAGCCGCTCGACTTTACCGGGCCGTCGGCTATTGTATGCCAACATGATGATGTCGCCGGTAATGGCATCGCAGACTTTGCAGGTCGCCTTCTCTTGCGTTACTCAGCCGGAAAGGGCGGCGAGAGCGGCACGCTCCGCTCCACGACCGACGGCGTCGAGGCCGACTTTACAGTTAGCGAGACCGTCTCGGAAGAAGAGCTTAAGAAGTACAATCTGTGTTAGGGGCCGCTAAAGGCGAGGGCACGGCAACGGAGACCCCCTCTGAGGAAATCCTGAAAAAACTTGAAAGCCTTAAGTCTATACTCGCAGATATGGGCAGTGTGCTCGTGGCCTTTTCGGGCGGCGTCGATTCAAGCTTTTTATTAAAGGTCGCCGCCGATACTCTGGGCGAACGCGCTACGGCCCTGACCGCCACAAGCCCGACCTACCTCGAAAGCGAACTCGAAGGCGCAAAGGCGCTCGCCGCCTCACTTTCTGTCTCCCATATCATAATAGATTCTAACGAACTCTTGATAGAGAACTTTGCGGAAAATAGCGACAAGCGTTGCTTCTATTGCAAGGAAGAGCTTTTCACCCTCTGCCTGAAAGAGGCCGCGAAGGTTGGCGCGGCCTACGTGCTCGACGGCTCGAACCTAGACGACACAAAGGACTACCGCCCCGGTAGCGCCGCGGCAAAAGAGCTTGGCGTGCGCAGCCCGTTAATCGAAGCCGAACTGACCAAGGCCGAGATACGTGAGCTATCGCGCTCAATGGGTCTGCCTACATGGGACAAACCGCAGATGGCCTGCCTCTCATCCAGATTCCCCTACGGAACCCGCATCACTGAAGAGAGAGTAGACAAGATCGCCCGCGCCGAAAAGCTACTAAGAGAGCTAGGCTTCCGCGACCTCCGCGTCCGCTTTCACGGAGACATAGCACGAATAGAGGTCGGTGCGGAGGAGATAGAGAAGTTCCTGGATAAAACGGTGCGGGAGACGGTAGTTAAAGGGGTTAAAGAGTGCGGTTTTGTTTATGTTGCTTTGGACCTTGAGGGGTATAGGTCGGGGGCTATGAATGAGGTGTTGTAGGACTACCGATTAATCAGCCTCTCCAGTTCTTCCTTATCAAGGCCGCATTGTTTTAGTATGGCGATCAGGGTTCCTTTGGCTAGTTCGTCGTGTAAGGGGACTACCGTTTTGAAAGGGCCTTTTTCGAGGCTGACATGGCTGCCCTTCTGGCGAACTTTTGCAAAACCTTCTTTAATGAGAACCTTTACGAGCTTTTGCCCTGAGAGGACGGGCAGTCTAGCCACCTGCGGCAACCTCTAGCGGGTAGAGGAGTACTTCGCCTGTGGAAGCCGGCATGTCTTCAACGTCGAAGCTTTCCATGTATAGCTCAACCGCTTCCTTAAGATTGGCCTGCGCCTTTTCGAGTGTTAGCCCCTGGCTAACAACCCCAAGCTCAACGCAATGAGCTACGTACCATCTATCTTCCTGAGTAATAACTGCGGTATACTTTCGTGTCATAATAAGTCTCCCTTAGATAAATTCTAATGGATTGGGGAGGATAAGTCAATATGTACTGATCCTGCCAGTCGAAGAGGTAGGATTATATGAAACTACTGCGGTTAGTAGAGCTTCTTTGCTTTGCTTAATATGTCGTCTAACTCCTTTTTTAGGCGTTTAATTTCATATTTAAATTCAGGTAGAAATGCACACTCCGGGGTTATGTATCTCCTCCCATCTGTTTCGCCTGATGTCCAGGTTTTTGAGAAGATTTGAGTCTATGTAGGTCCGGGTAAGTCATTCTTACCTGGCTTTTTGCAATCAATTTCTAAATTATATGGCATTTTCATTCTCCTTAATTATTATACTTTAAATATAGGGGCAGAACGTTCCTATGTCAGGGTTCTGAGAGAAACTTCAATGAAAAACTAGTCCTCGTAGGTTGGGTAGAGCGTAGTGAAACCTAACAATTGTCACCCTGAGCGAAGCGAAGGGTCTCAGGTTGTCAAGCTATAGCATTACTCGTAAGCCTGAGATTCTTCGCTTTGCTCAGAATGACAACGGTTGTTTCCAATTTCTCCATGCTTCAGAATAAATGCTTTACCGCTATACTCTTTTAACGTTCCGGTTCAAGGTACAACCTTGAACCGGCTTTTTTTTAAAATGCTTTTTACCTTGAGGAAGAAGGAGGATATTTCGTCGCGTTACGCCTAACCAGCCGTCTACGATATAACTTCTGCGCGAAATAAAAGCACACCTGTGTGCCGCGTTGCGTGCCATTTGCGTTTATGAGCATCCCGACCGTTTCAATAGGAGCGGTGCGCCGGACAGGTCCGATTTTATGCGCTTCTTTTTTAGGGGCGCAAAGCTTAGTGTCACTAATATCTTAATTAACCAGTGTCCGGCTAAGAGACCAGCGACCGCTGGGGAATGGCGCGGGACGTGAGGGAGGAGGGCGGAGCCAATGCATCGTGCATCTTCTTCTATATAATTGACTTCATCCTTACAGAAAAAAACAACCCCGTGAGGGGGTGTAGCGGACCTTAAAAGGAGGAGCGGTCTTTTGCGACGGAACAGAGAGCGTAACCCCCTCACAAAGCGCCGGTAAACGGCAAGAGAAAACAGGCGTATCTGTAAAACCTTACTACGGCGAAGCCCGGTTAATAGCTAGATGTCTGCACAACGTGAATATGGAAGTAGTCGGAAAATATTTTAGAGGGCCACATTAAGGAAGTTGTGTGCGTAGCACACACTCATAATATTAAAAATGAAAAAGAAAAAAATACATTAAGGTGTCGAAGGGGAGACCAACGTTCTTTTGGTGGTCAAGGATGCTTTGATTCTTTAGGGTATGGTGGCATGTCCGTCAGGCCGCAGGGCGAGTGCTAATAAAACTTAGTGCCCCTGCTCTCTCCTGGCGTCTTCGATCCACGCGGTGTAGTGGTGTTTTATGAGGTCTTTGAAGAAGTCGCCTTCGGGGTCCAGTATCTCATATACTACGGTCGGGGGGGAGGCCTCGAAGCCTTTGAAGGATATCTCGCCGGCGCGGTGGAATATCTCTATCTGGCGCGAGCCTTCTTTTAGTTCGGCTCCGATCCATAACTCTATGGTATCGCTCGGCAGGAAGTAGTTCTCTCTTATCGATTCGTGCAGTTCCTTGGCCATTATATTTTTCTTAAAATAGATCTTGCGGGCCTTGGTCTCGATCATATATGCGTTAAAGGCATCATGGCTTATGGCCTCGCCGCGGTTGTATATATCGGTGGTGACGTCGAGCACCTTTAAAGAAGATACCGGCATGCCGAGACGTAATTTCTCAAGGTCGTTCTGGTATTCTTCGCTAACGGTGCGCACTATGTCTGAGTGGTCGGCCTTTGCGCGGTCGTCGATCTCTTCTTCAACCGACTCTTCAAGCCCTAGCGGTATCTTTATGGTATAGATCTTGTCGATATATACATCGAAGGGATATTTGAGTTCCTTTGTCCTTCGTGCCGCGCGTTCGCGTTCGTAACGGTTTTCGATCTTGGCGAAGATTGCCGCGTTACGCGCCGTGCCGCGCGCGGCTTCATTAATTTTTTCTCCGATTGCGACCTTAATATCGTTTGAGAAACCTTCCTTGGCGTCGATGATCATCGTCTCGGCCTTTGTGCCGTATGAGATAAAGAGGCCGCACTCAAGGTCTTCGGTGATATCGGCCTCAAGCTCGTCGCGCGAAACCGAGGTGATGAGATCCTCCTCGTCCGAGAGCGCGATGAGACTTTCTTCGAGGTCGGGCGCGTCTTTTGATTGGCGGTCTTTTTCTACCTGGTATTTTTTGCGAAAGTTCTCTATATGTTTATCGAGCATGGGCACGAACTTTTTCTTGATCTCTTCACGGTAGCGTCGCGTGATGAGACGAATCTCTTTTGCGAGTTCAATGAGGTTGGTCGTGCCGCCTGAGAATATGGCGGCGTCGCCCGGCAGGTTCTTTAAGGTGATGCCCTGACCGCCCCCGTGCAGGCCGGCCGCGGCGCTGAACTTTTTCGCGGCGACGAGAATGGGGTCGTAGTAATGGTCCTTCATAAACTCGGACATTGCGATCTCTTTGAACTTGAGAGTCTTTTTTGTAAAGTCCTTCATGTCCACCATGAGCTGACCCTCTTTTTCGATGGCAAGGGCCTTTAGTATGGGACGCGAGTCGGTGGCAAAGCGATAAAGGCGACCGTTTTTGAACTCGTCCACGAGCAGGTCGGCCGAGTACTTGAGTCGGCGGTCGAGCATAGTACCACTCGACGCGTTTACAAAACGATCTACATGAGCGTCGAGCTTTAGGGTTATGAAACTCTCAACGATTCGCGGAATAGATGCCTCTATAAACCGACTGCTATCTACTTTTTTTTCTACCAGGCAGCCCTTTAAAGAGTTTATAAAGGATAGAAGCTCTTTGAGCTTCTCCGTTCTCTTCGGGTCGCGCTCGAACCTCTTAAGTAGTGTATTGACCTGATCCATCAGCGAGGTAATGGCGCGTCCGTCCTTGAGGTGTCTCTGGCGGTCTTCTTTATAGAGGTTGTAGAAGGTCGTGTAGTCGGCCCCTCCCGTTACATCGAACTCCATGAGGTATTCTATTATGCGTTCGCGCAGTCCGTTTGCGAAGTACATCGATTCGAGTCTGTCGCGTAACTCCGCATTCGAATTAACCGCGTCGGAAACTTTTCTATTAAGGGCTTTGAGGTCGTCCGGCCAGCTTGTTACTTCTCCGAGAATGGGCGAGAGGATCTCGGAGACATCGTTTCTAAGCCAGTATGGATTGAGCGAACTCGATAGCAGGTTGGATGGAATGAGGAGAAAGGCATGGGGCGCGATGGCTGACTTTAAGAGGGTCTCGGTTGCCGGGGCGGTCTTTATGCCGCTTTGCGCCTTGATCTGCGTAAATAAGGTCTCTATGGCTGTCTTTACGGTCTGGTGCAGGGCGTAACCGGTTGATATGTCAAGACGTTCGTATGAAACACCCTTTATCCAAAAGCCCTTTATGCACTCCTTCTTTTTCTTGATCGAGTTCAGTATGGCCATGAGCGCGAGATAGGCCGTCATCTCTCCTTCGCCGTGTGTGGCCTCTTCGACAAGGGCCTTTTCCATCAGCTTCAAAACCCAGTCGAAGAACTTCTTGCCGGAGCCGTTAGGGTCGAGCCAGATCTTAAGTATGGAAGTATCGATGAGCGGGGTCGTCGTGATCATCTTCGTAACGAGCAACTTCTCCGCGGAACCTTCGGGAAAGATATTGGTGCGATAGGTGCGCTCCGGCAGCGGCTCGTTTTCGGATTCGGTCTTTGCGCCGGGTCCTTTTAAGGAGAGTGTCGGCTTCTTCTGGAAGTCTGGCTGCTGGTCGTCTTGCTGGTCGAGCATGGACGCGCCGACGGCCTTTTCGTGGCGTTCCTTGAGAAGGCCTAATAGGCCCTGTATGGCGCGTTCGATACACTGCTCGTCCTCTTTGCCAAGGTGGTAGGGGACCTTTAGTTCGGCAAATGTCTCGCCGAGCTTAAAGCGAAACTTTGCCGGCTCCACCGTCCACGGGTTACCGCTTAGAAGCAGCGGTCGCTTCCGTAGAAGAGGGCCGAAGAGGGCGAGCCTTTCTTTTCCATAGCCATCGAGCATCTTATAAGCTTATAGTAAAATGCATTATAAATCAAGAAGATGCTTTCTTAAAATCGCCTAAATCTCTGCTTCTTGCTCTCAGTGGATGATCTAAAAGATTCTATAGTGTGAATGGCGTGAGCAAGGCCGCCTTTTTTCGTCTGTAGCCGTGAGCTACAGCTGTAACTTACGCCTCTAACACATATTGAATGCAGACAGGTTTGGAATTTTATGATAAATTTTAGTCTTATACGGCGCGCCCTTTTGACCCTGCGCTTCTTATGAAAACTCACCGGCTATAAAGGTTTTTTCAAAGCCGATAAAGAGGCATAATTATCTCGTAATGTCTAAAACCTCCTATATTCACCTGCTCATCCTCTTCGGGCTCGGTATCGCCATATACGCCGGGGCCACGGGAGGCCCCTTTGTCTTTGACGACACCCTCTATATATTGGATAACCCGCCCATTAGGGATCTTTCTAACTTTATTGATATCTCGGGCACAAGGTACCTGGGCCTCTTGAGCTTTGCGCTCAACTATGCTGCCTTTGGTTACGACCCTTTAGCCTTTAAGCTTACTAACCTAACGATTCATCTCTTAAACGCAGCCCTTATATACTCTCTAGTGTTGCTCCTTTTCAGGACTTCGCTCTTTGCAGAAAATCAAGAGCTCTCCACGAGGACCCGGCATGGCGCGGCCTTTGTTGTGGCGTTGCTCTTTATAGCCCACCCTGTGGAGACGCAGGCCGTAAATTATATTACGCAGCGTTTTACCTCCCTTGCGGCCTTCTTTTACCTCCTCTCGATTGTTCTATATTTGAAGGCTCGCCTTACGCGGTCCACTGGCCGCGAGTGGTTTTTTTACGTTTTATCTCTTATAAGCTGTCTACTGGCACAGAAGACTAAGGAGATAGCCTTTACCCTGCCAATACTTATTCTCTTTATCGAGTTCGCCTTTATTCGAGCCGAAGGAAGTTTTAAAGGGTCGGCGGTCCGGGTTATACCTTTTCTATTATCTCTCCTGATAATACCGCTTACGCTATTGGCGGAAAGCGGAGCGGGGGTGGCGGGTAGTGGGGCCGGAGCCGGTATAAGCGGCGCGGCCCTTGTCGTAAAGAAGGCGCAGATGGACGAGCTGCTTACGCTCTCTAGTTCCGAGTATCTCTTTACTCAGTTTCGCGTGATTGTGACTTACCTAAGGCTGCTGGTATGGCCGTCCGGACAGAACCTGCTCTACGACTATCCGCACTATAAGTCGCTTGCCGCGGCGGGGCCGCTACTCTCTCTCGTCTTTCTTCTCTCTATTGCCGCAAGCGCGTTATATCTTTTCATACGTTCAAGGGTGAGTCGTGAGCTATACGGACCATACGGTCAGCTTGTCGCCTTTGGAGTCTTCTGGTTCTTTGTGACCCTTGGGGTGGAGAGTTCGGTCATACCGATAAAGCATGTGATATTCGAGCACAGGTTATACCTGCCGAGTGTCGGCCCGTTTATAGCGGTCGGGGCCGCCTTTAGCGCGCTTGTGGTCTATCTTGGCAATGAGAAGAGAGTGCGTCTCGCATGGGTCGTTTTCTTCTCTGTGCTTATTGTGTTGGCTCTATCTTCTTATAAAAGGAACGAGATATGGAGCTCCGAGCTTGCCCTATGGAGTGATACGGCTCGTAAGTCGCCGGCCCTTGCCGAGGCCCATAATAATCTTGGCCTGGCCTATGAGGCGGAAGCAAATATCAACGCGGCGATAGATCATTATAAAGAGGCCCTGAGCTTGAAAACCAACTACAGCTCCGCTTATGTTAATCTAGGCAGGGCATATTATATAGGCGGAGATAGAAGGGCGGCAATGGAGAATTACATGGCGGCGCTATCTTTCAATCCGGAGAAGGCAGAGGCCCATAACAACCTGGCCAATATCTACATGCAGAGCGGTGAGCTTCAAAAGGCCTCCATACACCTTGCCGAGGCAGTCAGATTAAAACCCGGTAGTTTAGAGATAACCTATAATCTCGCTTCTTTAAGTTTTGAATTAAAGCACTACGGGCGGGCCATATCCGGTTTTGAAGAGGCGCTTCGTATCGACCCGGATCATGTCGAAGCCAGCTTCGCGCTTGCTCAGGTTCTGGCGGTCTCGGGCGAGACCGCCAGGGCAATCGCTCAATATAAAAAGCTCTTAATCTCTTTCCCCGGCCATGCCCCTGCGCACTCTAAGTTGGCCTTGATCTATAATGAGAACGGTGACGTTGAAGGCGCTATAAGCCACTTTGCCGAGGCTGCAAGGATCGCCCCGGAAAATCACGATTACAGTTTTAATCTTGCATGGTTATATCACTCCACCGGAAGGGTCGAAGAAGCGATATCCGCATACTTAAGCGCTATTGCCGCAGACCCGATGATTGCTGAAACGCATTATAATCTGGCGCTTGTATATATAGAGGCAGGCGACAGGTCCGCCGCCGCAAGTGAACTGAATAAGGCTCTTGTCATATTGCCCGGTTATCCTGACGCAAAAAATCTGTTGCAAAGCCTCGAAATACGTTAGGGGAAAAGGGGGGGGGTAGGTTATACGGCCTTTTAAGCCGATGGTCAGCTGTGCTTATCGGTAGAATTGACGAAAGATGGTGCGTGTGGCCTTAAACATTATCCTGCTTTCGCTCTGTGTTATCCCGTTGGTGAGCGTCTGTAAGCGATAGCGGTGTTCGGCGGTGAGGCCCCATGCGCGAAGCTGGTAGTAAAGATTATTGGTTAACGTGGCGTTGCTGTTTGAGTATGAGTTAACGAGGTCTTCTCCTTTACCATATGCGGCTGTGGTAGTCCACTTCAGGCCGAGAGGAAGAGGGCGCCTGTACTTGGCGTTTATATTGTAATTAAGGTAGTCTGTATTACCGCCTTTGAATGTGTGTTTAGTGTTTCGCATTCTGGCACGTAGAGTGAGTTTTCCTTGTAGTATTACTGCATTGTAGCTGGCAGTGACAGCAAAGTTTTCACTGCGCTTGTCACCACTGATAAAGTCCCACGAATCGATCCGTTTATATGATGATGAAAGAGTGCCTCTTTTAATGATATTTGTTGACAATATGATGCTGTAGCCTTGGCTATGACTGTCCCGTGCCGGGTTGAAATCCCAAGTTCTTGAAGTAGAGTAGCCAGTGCCAAGAGAAAGATATTTTCTGAGAAAGCGGCTATTGGCGCTTATATTAGCGTTGACGTTTTGGCTCCATCCGGCAATGGAGAGGCTGTCCTGGCGACTCATCCCAAGCCCGGTGGAAATATTAAAAAGCCTTGCGTTTATCCCTCCGAGAGAGAGGTTAAGTCTGTTACTTATTCCTGAGTATGTAAGTTCGCTGGGAGAGGACTTTGTGAAAAAGTAGCCCATACCGTATGAAGAGCTAAAGCTTGCCCAACCAAGTCGTTTTCGATAGTTCAGTCCGCTGTCTGTATTAAAAGAAGTAAACTTGTTTTCATTGCTGGCAGATTGAAGTTGTCTTGACTGTGAGGTGCTTAGGTTGATGTTTTGGAAAAAAACCAGATCCTCCGAGATGGTATAATTAAAGAAAGTGCCTGATGAAAGCCTCTCGTCTTCTGAGTTGTTTGTGGATGAGCGTGTGCTGTCCTCGAAATAGTTCAGTGTAGTGGATAGAGTGTACCTCTCGGACGGTGTATAAGAGAGGGAACCGCTATAGTTATTGCCTGTAGTAGTACCGTACTCATCAACGGCTCTATAAAAACTGTAATAATGGGATTGACCGAAAAATCTGCTGGGTTTAGAATTCAGGTCCAGAGAAAGACCTGTACCATCATGATCTTTCTCTGAGCCTCTAAAGCTATATGATTTTACCGCATTCATGGAGAACGAGGTTCTATGTGAAATCTTAGTCACATTTGTGAATGAAACAGTCGTAGCCTTGTTAGATTCTCCAGTGGAATGCGACAGGGAAAAACTATTTTTTGTGGGTCCGTAGTCTTTTGTCATATATAAGTCGTATGTCATACTTGTAACGGTATTTGGGCCATATATATTTGTGACCCTCTGAATGGTGATTTTGGTGACAGGCAGGGTCCTGAAACGAAGAAACCAGCGTAACATGTACCGGTTTCTTATATACTCGGTAGACTTTGTGGAACTTTCGTTTTTGTCGATAGACTTTTCCACAAGCAGTGTTAGCGGGTATCTGAACTTCCTGAGCAAGACCGTCCTGAAGGAGTAGAACCAGCTATTATTGGCACTATCATTATTGTCGTATGAGAAATTGCGGTTTCTATATATAATTTTTGCATCGTATACAATAAACCGCGGGTCCCATGCGTTGCCTGAAAAGTTAAAATCGTATGTCTGTGTGAAGTTGGTCGAGGTGTAGGAATTGGTATCATTATTATTCTCGTACGTGTTCTTTATATTTTCAGTCTCATAATCAAGCCGCAGGTAGAGTCTTTTGTGAATATATACGTCTCTTGAGTCGATAGGGGGAAGCGCGGCATTTACCTGCGATGTCAGGGCGAGGGTAGAGAGCAAGAGGATGGCCGGAACCAAGACGGCCCATAACGCCGTTATAGACGCAACCCTGCTTTCTAAGAGTTCTATTGCGGACAATGGACTCTTGATTTTATTATTCGTCTTCGCCTTATACATACAAAAAAAGATTTTCCTTCTCAGTTAACCCAATCTAGTGTCAAGGCTTCCAGACACACCTGAAACCGACATCGTCGTACTTGCCGCCAGGGGGTGACGAAACCCTGTTTGCAGTGCGTACATATACTTGCGATGCATAGTGGCCCAGTCCGCCCCAGCCGCCGCCGCGAACGACCTTCGACCTGTCCCCGAAGTTTTTATCTTTATAGTCGTTGCCGGGATAAGCCTTATATGAATCCTGAACCCATTCCTGAGCGTTGCCTGACATGTCGAGCGCGCCGTAAGGGCTCGCTCCGGCAGGGAACTTACCGACCGGTGTCGTCGAACCGAAATCGCCGAATGTATTTAGTTTCTTATCGTCGAATTCATTGCCCCATGGAAACTTTCGTCCGTCTGTCCCCCTGGCTGCCTTTTCCCACTGGGCTTCCGTAGGAAGGCCCGCTCCCGCGTCTTCACAGTAAGCCTTGGCATCGAACCATGAGACATATACCACGGGGTGGTCGGCTAGTTCCTCTTCATAGGAGCCTCCCTCCCAGTGTGCGGGCGCGCTCTGTCCTGTCTTCTTTATGAATTTAGCGTACTCTTTATTTGTGATCTCGGTCTTGCTGATATAGAACTCTTCTACCGTGACCTTGTGAGCGGGGTGCTCGTTTAAGAACCACGGCATGTTGGCTCCGTACTGGATGGCCTTGCCTTCCGTGTCCATCTCGTTAGAACCCATTGTGAACTCACCGGCAGGGACCTTTACCGTGCCCTCGGGCGGCGAGCTTGAGCAAGACGACAGGGAGAGTGTTATGAATGCGGCCAGTATTATAGCCGGCATCTTTTTTTCTTTTAAGTTTAAACCAATCATAGCTCTTTAGGACCTCCGTAAAATATGTATTCGGTGCTTTAGTTTATTATGATCGCCCTATCGGTCGACCGTATGGTATCGAGTCTGAACTTCTCCCTGAAGAGAACGTCGTAATAGTCTATCGGGTTGTAGTCGTCGGTCAGGAGCATTGTCTCCTGTGTAAAGTTCATCTTCCTGTCGAGCAAGCCGTCTACGTCCTTGCTTACCGGGGGGTGAACGGGAGCCTTTACGATTGAGCGTTCAAGCGACCTCTCTTTGTTATATGCTACAAAGATAAAGTTTGCCGGGTTAGTGTTCTTCTTGTTGTGCCCTTCGTATGTGTAGACGTCAACATGAGCAAAGGTGTTTTTGAGCGTCCTGTTAAGGGAGTAGAGCACAAATGCGCTCGTCTCTTCAAAACTGCCAAGGAAGTTTATCAGAAGCACGCCGTCCTCGGAGAGTTTTCCTTCCATCAGTTCAAAGGCCTCCATGCTCATAAGGTGGCTCGGCGCTATGTCGCCGGAGAAGGCGTCTAGCACCATTACGTCGTAGGTCGTCGGGGTCCTTCTCAGGTAGTAGCGCCCGTCCTCCAGGTAGACCTTGCCAAGGCCCGGATCGTAGTTGAAGTAGTTTTTTGCCGTTTCCAGCACAACCGGGTCTATCTCGACCACGTCGGTCGTCATGCCATAGTACTTGGATAGTCTGGCCGGGACTATGCCCGGACCGAGCCCTATTACAAGGGCCTTCTTCGCGTCTTTGTTATATGCATGCGCGAGGCGTTCGAGGTAGTACTGGTATTTAAATAGCGAGAGTCCCTTGTTGAGGTCCACGCCGCCCTGTATGATATTGTCCAGAAGCAGTTCACGAAGGTGTATGCCTTCATAGGTATAATCAACGACCTTAACCTGCCCGTAGACACTCTCCTGGTTTGAGACCATCGTTACCTTTGTTCCGTCCTCTCTGACGATCGGCTTCATGTCGTCTCTTTCGGTGGACATGAGTATAACGGGCAAAAAGACAATAGAAGCAAAGGCGATACTTCTTGTTCGCGAGATAATCCAGTAAATAGCGGTAAGTATTATGAGCGCCAGGGAGGAGATAAATATAATCTTATCAACTCCTAAAGCAGGTATCAGTATAAAACCGGTGATGATCGTTCCAATTACGCTTCCTGCCGTGCTGATTGCGTACAACCTGCCAACCGTAGCCCCTACGCCTACATCTCCGGTAAGCTTGAGCTTTACGATAAAGGGCGTTACCATTCCCAAAAGGTAGAGGGGGGGGCCAAATAGAATTATAGAACTAACAAGCGCGCCCGTGCGTATGCCGAGTCCGATGGCCCAGGCCAGCACAAACCCTTTGATGTAGGGGATTAGTACCAGGTAGAGGCCGGCCCCGAGGATAATGGCGTAAAGGGTTCCGGGAGTATTTTTAATATCGGCAAGTCGTCCGCCGAGCCAGTAACCTAACGATAGCGAGATGAGGGTAACAGTGATGAGCGAAGTCCATACGAAGAGGCTAACGCCGAAGGACGGCCCGATTACGCGCGAGCCTAGAAGCTCGACCACCATGATGACGCCGCCGGTGATAAAGACTGTAAAGACCAAATAAGATTGTAGAGAGCTGCGTGAATCTCCGGCACTACCCATGGTTATTTGCTCCCGGCGCACCTGAAGCCGAAGTTATTATTCTTGGTATAGGGGTTGAAGAATATCCGGTTGTATGCCGGCGCGCTTATGCCGCACTTATAATATGTGCAGTCGTACCACGATCCTCCGCGTACTACCTTGTATCGTTCGCCATAGTTTTCGTCCGGGTGATTGTTGCCCGGATAGGGCGTGAACCAGTCCGATGTCCACTCGAATACATTTCCGGCCAGGTCGTGGATTCCGTAAGGGCTCACACCCTGCGGGAAGGAGCCGACCTCCATCGTGTCTTCGTTGCCGTACTGCGGGGTATTGCCCTTAGCCTTATCAAACTTATCACCCCAGGGGAAGGTGCGCTTGTCTGTGCCACGGGTCGCCTTTTCCCATTCAGGTTCGCTAGGCAGGTGAAGCCCCTTCCAGCGACAGTAGTTGTCCGCGTCGAACCAGTTTACGAAGACGACCGGGTGGCTCTCCTTGCCTTGGGGTATAATACCGCCCTTCCAGTGTTTGGGTCTCTTGTAACCCGCCCCTTCGACAAAGGCCTTGTACTGGAGGTTTGTTACTTCGTACTTGTCGATATAAAAGTCGTTTAGAGTTCTCAGGTGTTCGGGCTGGCTCTTGGGCCACCAGTCGTTGGAGCCCATGGTATACTCTCCACCAGGGACCAGAACCATGCCGTCCGGGGCCGCGTCCGTGCTCTTTGATTTGGGTTTGAGTTTTTCGTTTGTGGCAGCGGCCACCATAACGGGCCCTGGCGCCCCTATTGGGGGATGGGTCCCGGAGAATGATTCGCCCTGACGGAAGCGTGAATTTATCTCTAGATATTCATCACTTAGGGCTGGCCCGTGACATTCGGCGCAGGTTTCGTCCCTGCTATAGTCGATGGAAAAACGCCTGTCGGGAGTGTGGCATTTCATGCATTTCGGCTCGCCTGTGACGGCGTCGTAGTCGTCTATGTCCGCCCATGAAGGGACGGGTAGAATGATAATCAGGAAGAGAATAATTGCCAGTAAATTAGCTTTTATAAAAAGTCTTTGTCCCATAATGCACCTCTCTCAGCGTTAATCTTCCGAGACATAAAAATGGAAAAATAATTTATATAGGAAAGTTCATTAGAAACAATACCATAAGTGTCAATACTTGACAAACAAAATATGGTATTTAAGCCATTTTTTCGGAGACTCATTTTATGGAAGCTTTTTGCGGTCTTTTTCTTTGCCTTCCAAGGATAGAAGGCGAATGTAAGAGATTACGTCCCAGCGCTCCTGAGGCGTAAGTATGCCCCTCCATGCGGGCATGGCCATTTCGTCGCCGCCGAGCTCTTTTACTATGCCGTCCGAGAGGGAGTCGAAGAGCTCTTTGTCGCTCTTTTTCATCCTTTTGGCATCTGTGACGAAGTTTGCCGGGTGGGGCGAGACGGCGATTCCGACCGGACCGTCTCCGCGCCCGGTGCGGCCGTGGCAGAAGTGGCAATGTTTTTCATAGACCAGCTTTCCGGCTACCGGGTCGCCGGCGGGTCTTCCGGTCTCAGCCGAGAGGGCGGCCTCAGCGGTAATAAAGAGAGAGAGGAACGCTATTATCGATACGAGCGAGTATCGAGCTCTTTTTATGGAACCTCTATTTATCTTCATTGTCGTGCCTGACTATTTTGACCTTCTTGCTTATAGCGGCAAACCATTCATTCCAGAGCCTTTCAGATTCTTTCTTGTGCAGCTCCTTAGTAAGATTTGCGTGGTTTAGGTGCTCAAAGGCTTTTTGGTGCGCTTCCTGCCTGTCGACTATCTTAAAGACATGGAAGCCGTAGAGTGTTCTTATCGGCGTTGTTATCTCTCCTTTCTTAATCATGCTCAGGGCCTTGTCTACCTCCGGGGTAAGGCTGCCTTCGTGTACCCAGCCGAGATCTCCGCCTTTTTCGGCGAACTGGTCTTCGGAGTGTTCTTTGGCAAGTTCTACATAGTCGCCGCCAGCCATTAATATATCATATATGGACTTACTTTTTTTGTAGGACGCGGACCATGCCTTATTGCCGCCGGACGGGTCTGCCTTTATAAGTATCTCACTTACGCGCAACCTGGCGGGCTCTACGAACTTGGGCAGGTTCTTCTCATAATAGTCCTTGAGATAAGCCTTATTCACCGTCTCCGTAGCGATAGCGGCAAACTCTTCTTTTTTATTGGTTTTTAACTTGCTCTTTATAAAACCGTCACGGAGCTCGTCCTTGAAATCTTTGATGGTCATATTGCTGTTTTTGAGAATATCCTTAAACGATTGCCCTCTGGGGGTTCTCTTCTTGATCTGGTTGACCGCCCTTTTAACGTCGGACTCTTTGACCGTGACATTAAGCTCTTTGGCCTCGCGCAGAATGACAATGTCGCTGATAAGCTCTTCTATCGCCTTTTCTCTTATTATCTTCATGCGGCGTTCGGATACCGATGAGTGGAAGGCCAACTTTGGGATTAGTCTTTGCATGTGGATTTGAAGATTTTCTTCTGTGATATCGACATCTCCGACGCTGACAACGACCTTCAGCCTTGGGTCTGGACCTATGTCGGCGTCTTCGACTGAGTGGGCCGGGCCGGGTAATATCGTGAGAAAGATGAATAAGAAAGCCGATAGAATCGTAGTTAATACAGTCTTCATTTTATGCCTCCCGCTAGACGTTTCTCAATCTACCGACCGGTAAGGTGGCGGTATATCGAGAAACGTAAAAAACTTCAGAATATTCAATGTTAATTATCAGAGCTTATTTTAACCGTTATCCATTAAAAACGCGATTAGAGAGCAATTAAAAGTTTTTAATCTCCCTGGTTTGATTAAAAGCGCTTTGTCGCACGTCAGCTCTGCCATAGATGAGAGAAACTAAGAAAAGGTAACTGTAGGTTACAAGGCGCTTCACTGCTGGAGTTGCCGTAGCTTTATTCGCGCCTCTGAATGAGCGGGATAAAGTCGAAGTAATTCGGAAAGCTCGGCTATGGCCTCGCCATTTCTTCCGGTTACGGAGTATATTGTCGCAAGGTTGTAGCGGGCATCGAAATCGTCCGGGTTTGCCCGGATCGTCGCCTTGTAGAGCGGGGTAGCGCGAGACCAGTCTCCAAGGCCGTGATAGGCCATGGCGAGCCCGCCCGTGGCGCGTAAATTGGACGGATCGTACCTTAGCACATTTTTAAAAGAGGCGACTGCGCGCGAGTAATCAGCCTCTTCCATAAAGAGCCATGCAAGGTTGGAGTAAGCGCGATAGTTGGCTGGATTTACCTTAATAACCTCTTTGTAAGAGTTAATGGCCAAGGCCCTCTGCCCGCTCTTGTTGTAGACTATAGCAAGGTTGAAGTGCGCCATTTCAAAGAGTGGATTAGAGTATACAGAGAGGCGGTAATGTTTTACAGCCAGGGGAAGGCTACTTGATTTCTCGTATATTAACGCGAGGTTATAGTGTGCGCGGAAGTTGCCTGGTTCAAGCTCGATAGCCCTCGTGTAATGGACTAAAGCGAGATCCGTTTTGCCTGCGTCATAGTAGGCGGATGCGAGCGATGCTTGAACCAGCGAGCTTTCCGGGGCCTTCTTTACCGTGTCGCTCCAGAGTGTAAAGTTATCTTTCCAGACACCGGCTCTACTTACCGAGCCGAGAGCGTAGAGCGTAAGAAGGCAGAGAAAGAATATCTGTAAAAACCGTTTTCTCTGGCTCAAAGAGGTTTTGGAACCTGCCTCTATCGATATATATGAGATTAGAATCGCAAAGGCGGCGGAAGGGAGGTATAGGTATCTGTCGGCAAAACCGCCGACAGATACAACGGGAAGGTATAGTATGGGCAGTAGTGGAATGACAATCCAAAGTAGTGTGAAGAAGAGAGTGCGTCTCTTCCTAAAATATATGATTAGAGCTATGAATAGAGCAAGCACTAAGAGCGAGCCTAATGTGCGAGCTTCCGTTATATATGAGGCCGGCTCGAAAGGGTATATTACACTAAGGTTTACAGGAACGAGCAGTTTCCATAGGTAGGATGTAAGCAACGGGGCGACATTTATGATCGACTCCCAGGGGGTGATCTCGATCATCTTCTTTCCGGCAAGGCCGGAGAGGGCGTAGAAACGAAGTGTCAAATAGATAGAAAATGCCGCAATATAGGGGAGGTAGTGCGACCAGCGCCTGAGGATGTAGCGCCCCCTTAACGAGTAATCGAATGCCAATATTATCAGAAAAAATGCCGCGCCCGTCTCTTTTGACAGGAGAGCCAGTAGGAAGAAGGCCGCTGAGAGGATTCTAAGTGGAATATTGCTCTCTGAACCGGCTTTTATATGTATGATGAAGGCTATCAGGCCAAATAATGTAAAAGTAAGCTCAGGCAGGGCCGAGACCCAGCTCGCCACCTCAGAGTTTATAGGGTGAAGGGCAAAGATGAGGGCCGCAAGTAGTGGGTAGGCGGGCGAGAGACCGGTCTTGTGGCGGAAATTCTCCTGGTCGCTTTCTTCTAGCAAGGCCTTAAAGATAAGCCTTGCCGTTATAAAGACCAGAAGAGAGTTTACGGAATGGAGCAGTATATTGACCATGTGAAATGCCCATGGCGTAAGGCCGAATGCGAGCTTCTCAAGGAGAAAGGAGATATGCATAATCGGCCTGTAGTAATTAGAGCCTGCCATATATGTCGAAAAGTCCCAGGCGGCGGAGATGAAAATTTTTGGTATCGACTCTAGCCCAGAGAGCCACGGGTTATTAAGTACCTGTTCCCCGTCATCATATACAAAGCCGTGTCCGAGCGTTCTCGCATATAATAGAAAGGAAGCGATAAAAGGAATTAACGGGTAAAAGCTTTCAATCCCTTTCCCGGCGAGGTAGCTCTTGTTTTCATCTCTATTCATATTTAAAAATAATAACAGTTAAATCGAACTTAATCAATAAGCGGGAGGGTCTATATCTGTTTGATCTCTTTTTAGCGTCCATTGGGTTATGGCGGCGCTTTCAGTTATGGAGGTCTATGAAAAAGGAGTTCTATGATAATTTCTCTCTTTTTTATAGTGTTAAAAGGCAGGGTGCGGAGGTGGAAATAAAAAAAAGAGGCGGGCCATTGCTGGCCCGCCTCTTTTCGATCTTCGGTCTTGGGTTTACACCCTCAACACTGTCGTGTCACGCTTACTTATCGTGACAGGTACGACATACACCGGAGAGGGAGTTTCCGCCGACTCTTCTGAGGAAGAGACCATCGGAATCAGACTCGCCGCCCCAAGCAGACTCGGTCTCATCCCAAGTCTTGTTGGAGAAGTGCGGATCGTGACAGGAAGAACACTCAACCTTACCGCTCCTGAGGAGATCGGAGATGGTTGCGCCCGGGTTGATGTAACCCTTTACGCTCCACCTGTTGGTGATCGTAGTCGAGGAATGGTCGTCGCTACCGTCGCCAGCTGTCATGGACGTCGTGGACATGTCGAGTGTGGAGATTACTACGGATGTTGCCCTCAGGGAAGCGTTGTTGGCAACGTAGGTGATCGAAATCGGGTGATCATTGCTGAGATCAGTACCGAGGTTCAATCTTGTGGAACCTAAGCTATCGTTAACGGTGTTACCGTCTTCGGTGAATGTCCAGTTGAAGTCGGTTCTGGTGGAGTTGTTGGAACCGTCGTTACCCTTACCAGGAGCGTTTACGAGGGTGTCGATTGTGTTGACACCATCATGACAGCTCAAGCAAGCGAGGGAAGCAGCGCCCGGTGTGGTGTCGGCGCTGGTTCC
Source organism: Deltaproteobacteria bacterium (assembly GCA_029262535.1). GTDB lineage: Bacteria > Desulfobacterota > GWC2-55-46 > GWC2-55-46 > JAJCZF01 > JAJCZF01. The sequence goes on along the minus strand of JAJCZF010000083.1, from coordinate 52,535 downwards.
GGCAATGGTCGTACCATAACCGATGTAATCACCAGTGTTGGTCTGGGTACCCTTATTCCACAACGGCGCAGTGGTTGAGCCGTGGTGAGGGGTGTGACACCAGATACAAACTTCGGAAGTTCCACCGTTGGAGTCGGAGTTATCCGCTACAAAGTGGACGCCCCATGCGCCAAGGTTGTGACGTGAGCCAACAATACCGCCGGCGATGGCGTTGTCGCCTAGATCTGAGGGATTAGTCGCTTCGGAGGTGTTGGCTACTGCAAATACGAGGCCAAGGCCGAGGGCTAAAGCTAAAAACTTTTTCATTAACCTGCTCCTTTCAAATGTTAAAAGAACCTCAAGAAAATGTCCGCCGTCCTAAATGATTCGGCGGCTTAAGGTGATAAGACCTCCATCGGTCTTAGTAGAAGGCATAAAAAAAAGCCTCCAACGTCATCTGTCATAGATAACATTGCGGCGTCTTCGCCACAGGATTCGATACCCAACATGAGAACCGATCCTTAAAATTATATAGTCATGCCGATGAGTGCCCGTCGTGAGCCTTGCATCTGTGCAGCATGATTAAGGTCATTATAGCTCGATAATTAATTTAAGTCAAGAAGAAAATTAAATTAAATTAATCTGTCTTTATTTCTCCAGAATTATTCCTCTGCTCTTTCTGTCTTTATGTTGATCTCCGAGAAATTCATAGACATTAATTCTTTCATTCCATGAGTCTGATGCGTAGATATAGTCGTCCTTGTCAATGGACAACCCGGCGGGCAGTAGCAATGCGCCGGCATTGCTGCCGTACCCTCCGAATGCCATAAGTATCTGCCCCTCGTCGTTAAAAATCTGGATATTGTTGAATGCGGCGTCGGCTACGTAGATATTATGTTCCGAGTCCACGGCAATACCCTTGGGTCTCGCAAAATCACCAGGCCCGTCACCGAACTTGCCGAACTTGAGCAAGAAACGTCCCTTGCTATCGAAGACCTGGACGCGCCCGTTCATTGTGTCGCTCACTATGAGACGGCTGCTACCTTGGTCGAATGTAATATGACCGGGAAAGTTAAACTGACCGGCGCCGGGACCGCGGCTTCCAATGGTTTGTATTAGCTTGTCGCTCTTTATATCAAAGACGTATATCTGGTGGTTTTTGGTGTCAGATACATAGAGTCTCATCTTCTTCTTGTCGATGGCGAGCCCTGCCGGTTTAGTAAAGATGTTCTGTCCTTCGGCTACATGCCTCTTGTATTGACCGGTTTCCGCGTCAAAGACAAGCAAGGCGCTACCGGCCAGGTCTGTGACATAGACGTTTCCGAAGTCGTCGGTGACAATATTCATAGGTTTGCCAAATGGAGATCTTCCGTAACGGACAAGTTTTCCTGCCTTTTTCTTCTTGCGGTCGAGCACGAAGACGGTTGCAAGCGCCGTGTCGGCTATATATAACTTGTCATTGTTGTCAACATGGACCCCCATCGGTTTTACTATTGTTGTAACCGGCCTGCCGCCCAGGACTACGTCGGAGATAAGGGATGTTTTCTCAAGGTCGGCCGGTCCCGTATAACGTGTAGTGTATTTGATTCTCGGTATGTCTGGTGGACTTGGCCATACGCGCTTTGGTTGTTCTACAGGTGTACATCCAGAAAAAATAGCGACGATTGCCAGTAGCGTTACGGCCCGAAGGAGGTGTTTTTTATAGTTTGTCATTAGCCCTGTCCGATTATTTTATGTTAGGTTGTTATGCTGCGCTCACAATACTTTATTGTACTATAGTCAAAAACCCCGTGTCAAGCTCACGCTCTTGATAGTTGAAGACCTATCGTCTTTGAACTCTGAATGGTAAATATGATAACATAGTCATTCCTTTATTGTAGAACGTTTTTTGATAATAACCGGTGAATCGTGAAAGAAACCTTGGTAATGATAGTCGCACCAGGCGCGGCGTTGAAAAACTCCGTCAACCTTGTAAAGAGCAGCGGGTTTAGGGTTGTCTCTGTCGATGGAGCCGGCTCGGCGCTCGACCTTTTGCGCAGGGCCTCCGTAGATCTTGCCCTTGTGGAGCTCTCGGGCCACGACGGTGTCGGGTTCGGGGCAATAGAGAAGATTCGTGAGCAGGAACCCGATATGGGTATTATCGCCATCACCGGCGCGGGCGGTTCACGAGATGCGGTCAAGGCCCTGAAGATGGGCGCTTATGACTATATAACCGCTCCATTTGACAAGGAACAACTCCTGACGGTAGTTAAAAGGTATCTGGGCGGAGCCGCTCTTAAAGAACGGCCCCCGGCGCTTCCCGCGGAGCCCTTGTTCTCCTCTCACTTCGCAGGTATTATCTACAGGTCCGGTATTATGGCCGCCATGCTCGAAATGGTTCAGAGGGTCTCTGTTACGAGCGCCGGTGTCCTGCTCACGGGAGAGAGCGGCACCGGCAAGGAGTTGGTTGCCCGCGCCATTCACGCAAGTGGCAATAGAACTAAAGAGCATTTTGTCGCCATAAACTGCGGCGCCGTGAGCCCGGCCCTTATGGAGAGCGAGCTTTTCGGCCACGAGAAGGGGGCCTTTACCGGGGCAATGAAGAGGAAGGCCGGTAAGTTCGAATATGCCGACGGCGGCACGGTCTTTCTTGATGAGATATCGACACTCTCAATGGAGCTTCAGGTGAAACTGCTTCGCGTACTGAACGATCAGTCCTTTCAACGCGTCGGAGGAAATAGAACTATAGAATCGGATATCAGGGTTATCGCCGCCACGAATGTCGATCTCTATGAGATGGTAAATAAAGGCACTTTCAGAGACGACCTCTATTGGCGGCTTAATGTCGTTCCCATTCGCATCCCGCCTCTACGCGAGAGGGTGGAGGATATAGGCCCTCTCGTTTTTTATTTCATAGAGCGTTATAGTAAGGAAATCGGCAAAAATATTCGTGGCGTAAGTTCGAGAACCCTTGATATATTAAAGGACTATTCATGGCCCGGTAATATTCGAGAGCTTGAAAACCTTATTGAACGTCTCGCCGTGACCATCCCGGATAACTCGATCATAGGCACAACCGATATTCCAGCCGAATTCAGGCGGGCAGGTGAGACAAAGGTCCGCAAAGAAACCGATCTTAATCTTCTTAATAGCGACGATTTTCACGCATCGGTTAAGGCCTTTGAACGCGGTTTCATAGAGAAAACACTTGTAGAACACGGCTGGAACAGGCAACGCACCGCCGATAAATTAAAGATACACAGAAATACATTGCTTAATAAGATGAGAGAGCACGCCCTTATCCCGCCTAAAGATGGCGGCGGAGCCACCGGCCCGGATAACGCCGAATGAGGCGGCCTTGTCCGTCGCGTTGCCTCTTAAGTTTATCCTTTTTCACCTAATCTCCATTTGCATGAATGCCGTTTTTATGTTAACTTTCAAATGTTATATTCCGGGCCAAATATCAAATATATTAAAGCAGGCGGTCGTCTCTCTTAATTTTGCAAAATATGTTTTTTTGCGACGGCCTTACTCTTTATTCGAGTTTTTAAGGAGGTTAAATCACTATGTCAGGACATTCCAAGTGGTCTACAATCAAACACAAAAAGGCCCGTACCGACGCCAAACGCGGTAAGCTCTTTAGTAAACTCGTAAAGGAGATCATGGTCGCCGCCAAGATGGGCGGCCCCGACCTGTCGGCCAACGCGCGCCTTCGCACCTCCGTTGACAAGGCCAAGGGCATGTCGCTTCCGGCCGACAATATCGAACGCGCCATTAAAAAAGGCGCGGGAGAGTTGCAGGGCGTAAATTATGAAGAAGGCACCTACGAGGGTTACGGCCCCGGTGGTGTCGCCGTGCTCGTATCGTATATGACCGACAATAAAAACCGCACCGCTTCCGAAGTACGTTTCGCATTCGCCAAAAATAACGGCAATCTCGGCGAGAACGGATCGGTAGGCTGGATCTTCGAGGCAAAGGGTTTCTTTACCGTGCCCATGGATACGACCGACGAGGATACCCTGATGGAGGCCGCCATCGAGGCCGGAGCCGACGACGTGGTGGCGAGCCCCGAGGACGGAATCTTTGAGATCTACTGCGCGTACGGCGACTACATGGCCGTAAAGAGCGCGCTGATCGAAGGCGGCTTTACGCTCGATGTCTCAGAGGCGACGATGATACCGAAAAATACGATAAAGGTAGAGGGCAAGCTCGCGGCCCAGACCATGCGCCTCATAGACGCGCTCGAAGACTGCGACGACGTACAGTCGGTCTACGCCAACTTCGATATGAGCGAAGAAGATATGGAAGCGCTCTAACCACACAAGTGTGCTTTTATATGATCGTGTAGGTTGGGTAGAGTGAAGCGCAGCGTAGCGAAACCCAACAAGTATCTTTAAATTATTTCTATAGTGACTCAATCAAGGTATATGACAATAAAAGATACCGTTTTATATAGATGAAGGTCCTCGGCATAGACCCCGGTTCGCGGGTTTTAGGTTATGGTATTGTCGATGAGGACGGCGGGCGGCTTACTCTCATAGCGAGCGGAGAGATAAAACCCGGCGCAAAGGCCAGTCTTTCGTCAAAGTTGCTTGAGATATCACGCTCGCTCGAAGATGTCATAAGAACACACAGGCCCGACGCCGTCTCGATAGAGTCCGTATTTTTTTCCAAAAATGTCAAGAGCATGGTCGTGATGAGCCAGGTGCGCGGCGTCGTCCTCTTAAAGGGGGCCGAGGCCGGTCTTTCAATATACGAATATAGCCCCAAGGAGATCAAGCAGTCTGTCACCGGTTACGGTTCGGCTGAAAAGGCGCAGGTCCAGCAGATGGTAAAGAGCCTCCTAAAGTTAGAAAAGGCCCCCGGAGCGGACGAGGCCGATTCTCTGGCCGCCGCCATATGCCACCTCCACAGCTACCGCCTGGCCTTAGCGGGCGGTACGGATAGAAGATTGTAGAAAAGCTGTTTTTGACAAGTCTTTAGGGCGCGGGTAAGAAAGCATCCGTTTCCTAAAAGGTTTTTACCGCGAAATAAAACCACACCTGTGTGGCGGCGATAACAGGATATTATACTCTGATGATAGCTACTCTAAAAGGAATACTGACCGAGAAGAACGCCGACACTATTATTGTTGACGTTCATGGAGTGGGATACGAACTCATCGTGCCGCTCTCGACCTTTTATGCGCTGCCGGAGCCCGGCGTGGAGGTCTTTCTAAAGGTCTATACCGCGGTAAAGGAAGACTCCATTAAGCTCTACGGTTTTTATACGGTGGACGAGAAGAGGCTCTTTCTCTTGCTTACGACCGTCACCGGAATAGGGCCGAAGCTTGGCTGTTCCATCTTATCTGGCATTACGGTGGGGGACTTTGCCGCGGCTGTGCTCGATGGTGATGTCGCAACGCTCACGCGCGTGCCCGGCCTCGGTAAAAAGACCGCCGAGAGGCTGCTTCTGGAATTGAAAGAAAAGGTCGGCGAACTCGCCCTATCGGGCGCGGTCAGAAGTTCCTCTGATAACCTTGGCGACGCGCTTTGCGACGACGTCTTGAGCGCCTTATCGAATCTCGGTTACAAGAGGAATGTCGCAACCGACGCGGTCAGGAAGGTTGCCAAGGATAATCCTGACGCAGGTTTTGAGACCATTTTGAAAGAATCCCTAAAGATTTTATCGGGTAAGGCCTGATTAGAGATAAGCAGAGATAAGATGACGACCGACATGAATGAAAATATAACGCCGGCAAAAGCGATTGGCGACGAGTCTTTTGAACTCTCGCTTCGTCCGCGTTCCCTGCCGGAATATATCGGGCAGGAGAAGACCAAAGAGAATCTCGAAATCTTTATCGAGGCGGCAAAGGGGCGCGGCGAACCGCTCGACCATACGTTGCTATACGGCCCTCCCGGGCTTGGCAAAACGACGCTCTCTAATATAATAGCCCTTGAGATGAGCGCGAATATAAAGTGCACCTCCGGCCCGGCCATTGAAAAACAGGGCGACCTCGCCGCCATACTGACCAATCTCGAAGAGGGCGATATCCTCTTTATAGACGAGATACACCGTCTCTCCAACCCGATAGAAGAGATACTATATCCGGCGATGGAGGATTTTAAGATAGATATCATAATAGGGCAGGGGCCGTCGGCCCGCTCGGTCAGGCTCGACATACCGCGCTTTACTCTAATAGGCGCGACGACCCGCGCTGGCCTCCTGACCTCTCCCTTGCGCGACCGTTTCGGTTTTATCGCGCGGCTCGATTTTTATTCCCCAAGCGAGATAACGACTATCGTAAACCGCACTGCCTCTATCCTTAATACAGAGATAAGCTCTGACGGCGCATCCGAGATAGGCGCGCGCTCGCGCGGCACGCCGCGCATCTGTAACCGCCTTGTAAAACGCGTCAGAGACTATGCCGAGGTAAAGGGCGACGGCACCATCACAGGAGAGACAGCCGCCGTGGCGCTCGATATGTTAGAGATAGACTCTTTAGGTTTTGACAAGATGGACCGCCGAATACTTTTGACGATTATTGATAAATTCTCCGGCGGTCCCGTGGGTGTCGAATCTCTCGCCGCCGCCCTGCACGAAGAGCGCGACGCGATAGAAGACCTTTACGAGCCCTATCTGATACAAGAAGGGTTCCTGCATCGCACCCCGCGCGGGCGCGTCGCAACACGTATTGCCTACGAGCACCTCGGACGCACCTTTGTAAAGAGAGGTGAGGGCGACGATCAGGATAAGCTCTTTTAAATCTTGGAAACTACTACGTACATAAGACGCGGCCCGGAGACTGCCAGCCATCTGAAAGTTTTCTCCGCGAAAATAAGTGCACACCTGTGTGCCACACAGGTGTGGTCTTACTTTCGCGCAAGGAGCTTTTGTAGGCCTGATGGTTTTTCGTCCGCGTTCCAACTTCTCTACCTTTATAAAAGATGAAAAAGATACTGGTACATATCTGTTGCGGCCCGTGTTCGATATATCCGCTCAAGGAGGCGCTTAAGGGAGAATACGAGGTCGCCGGTTTCTTCTGGAATCCTAATATACAGCCTCGCGCAGAGCATGACAAGCGGCTCGCCTCGGTAAAGAAATTATCGGAGCTGATGAATGTCGAGGTGATCTTCGGCCCCGACTACGACGCCTCCGCTTTTGTGCGTGACGCTGACGGTCACCGCATACGCGAGATCACGAAGGACGACCGCTGCCGCCACTGTTATACTATTCGCCTTCGCGCCGTTGCCCAGGCCGCGCGCGACAACGGCTTTGATATGTTCTCTTCCTCCCTACTATATTCAAGATACCAGGATCACGAACAGATGCGCGCTCTCGCCAAAAAATATGCCGCGGAGTTCAACGTCGAGTTCTTCTACCGCGACTTTAGAAAGGGCTGGCAGGAGGGAATAAAAGAGAGCAAAGAGATGGGACTCTACCGCCAGCAATACTGCGGCTGTATCTATAGCTGGATGGAACGCTATAATATCAACCAATAAGCACACAAGTGTGCTCTTATTTCGCGCACGGAATTATGTCTGGGGCGAAAGGCCAGAGTACGCGAAGCGGTTTTTCTTCTAAGCTGAGAGGCTTTTAGAAACATTTCTTACTACCCCTCTCTTTAAAAATAAATCTAATAATGCAGGATGTCCGCATGGACGCTCTCGACGCATAAACGCTCCCTATTCGCCGATGAGTTGATAGTTACAGGAGGCCGTCTCGTCCGTATTTAGTTCGCCCATTCAACGTTGCAGAGCCGACTTTCTCAAACCTTCGTATTCTCCTTTATTGATCTCTTAAAAGTTCTTGATTTAGCAAGTGATTTCGTGATAAAAGCTTTAGATGTATCATAAGCGGACCGTTTTGGTCCGTTCAACCGGGAGTTATTGAGGTCATGGCCAAGCCAAGGCTAGGTGAAATTCTAATAAGAAAAGGGCATATCTCAAGGGATCACCTGCGTATTGCCCTTGAGATACAGTCTTACGGGGATAAGGAATATAGTATAAACCCCGGCGAGCTGCTCGGTAAGATCCTCGTAAAGCGCGGTTTTGTCGAGACTATGACGCTTGTTCGCATACTCTGCGAACAGAAGGATAATGTCGATTTCCTGCCCTCCGGCAAGTACCTGGTCGAGCCGCGCGTCCTTACGTGGATCACCGAAGAGGTTGCGACGCGTTACGCTGTTATGCCGCTCGTCTCGCTTGGAGACGAGATACTGCTCGTATCATCAAATAGCGACCTTACTCCCGACGAGCTGGAAGTGCTATCAGGGCTCGTAAAGAGAAAGGTAGATGTCCTTCTCTTTGAAGACCCGGACGTATATTCCTCAATAAAACGCTGTTATTCCACCTTCCAGCAGAGGGGGGTCTCAAGCGCGAGGATTGGAGAAGTGCTCGTCCGCGACGGTTACGTCAGCGATGAGGATATGGAAGAGGCCCTTTACATGAGTCGCAAGACTCAGCGTATGGTCGGCAAGGTCCTTATCGAGACAGGCAAGGTCAACGAGGTTGATTTCTTCAAGATGCTCTCCACCCAGAGGCGCATCCCGCTTATCGCTCAACAAGACCTCCTGCCCATGCTCGACAAAGAGCTTGCGCTAAAACTCTCCAAGGCCTTTTGTATACACAACTCTACCGTGCCTTATTTGAGGGAGGGCGACACCATCTTCGTCGTAACGGCCGAACCGACGATAGATAGCGAAGACCTCAAGGCCGCGCTCGGTTGCACGCACGTGCATATCAACCTCACCACTTACTCAGATATAGCGCTGATACTCAGGCATATCTTCGTGGACGAGGCCTCGTCAGGCCTTCAACATGATGAAGAAGATCAGGAAGATGAGGAAGGAGCAGACGACTTTCTTGAGGATGTGGCCATCACCGAAGGATTCGAAGGCGAGATCGAGTCTATCGAGGTTACGACCAAGAAGTATCAAAAGATCACCAACGCCCTGCTTGTGCAGGCCATAAAGGCCGGGGCCTCGGATATACATCTTGAGACATACGACAAAGATGTTTTTATAAGATATCGCGTCGACGGCACGCTCTATGATAATAACGATATCCGCATAACCAAAAAGAATATTAACGGCGTCGTCAATGTTATAAAGATTAGCTCCGATATTAATATCGCCGAGCGCCGTCTGCCCCAGGCAGGGCGTTTTCGGCGCAGAATGGGCGACATGACATTCGACTTTCGCGTTCAGACCCAGCCTACGCTGCACGGAGAGAATGTCGTCATAAGGTTGCTTAAGCAATCGGCCAACACCATGCTGCTCGAAAAGCTCGGTTTCATGCCCGATATCGAGGCTCGTTTCAGTAAGGTCATTCAAAACCCTTCCGGCATGATCCTTATCGTCGGCCCGACCGGTTCGGGAAAGACGACGACCCTCTATTCGACGCTCGGCCTTATCAGTAAGGACGTAACCAAGAAGGTCCTGACCATAGAGGACCCGATTGAGTATTCCGTGACGAGGCTTCAGCAGTCGCAGGTTAAGAAAGAGATAGGTTTCGGCTTCCCTGATGCGATCAGGGCCTTCCTGCGAGAGGACCCCGATGTCATACTGGTAGGTGAGATAAGGGACCGCGAGACGGCGATGGAGGCCCTTCGCGCCAGTCAGACCGGGCACCTTGTATTCTCGACCCTTCATGTCAGCAATACGGTCGAGACAATCCAGAGGTTGATGGACCTCGACCTCGTCTCGGGCACAATAGCGGCGGAGATGGTCTCGATACTGGCCCAGAGACTTGCAAAGAGAAACTGTCCCCACTGCCTTGCCCCGCACAAACCCTCTAAGGAACTACTCGATTCATTCTACCCCAACGGAGTACCCTCGCATGTCGAGTTCAAAAAGGGCATGGGCTGTGAGAAGTGCAACTTCATGGGTCATAAGGGAAGGATTGCGGTATTCGAGTTATGGCTGGTCGATGTGGAGAGTAAGAAACTGATCATACAAAACGCCCCCTTTGACGAGCTATACGATAGCGCAACGAATCACGGTCTTATACCGATGATAAAAGACGCCCTCTATAAGGTCGAGAACGGCATCATAGCGCTCGACGAACTTCCAAATATCATACCCTACTTCCAGGTAGTCAGGTGGAAGTACGACAAGGCCAACGAGCTGGCGGCAGAGATAAAGGCCAAGGCCGCCGAGAGGCGCAGGACCAGAAAACCCGCTAAAAAGACCCAAAAAGATGAAACCGCGACTACGGTAATGAAGAGCCGAAAAACTACATCCAAAAAGTCTAAGGCCGCGGATGAGCCAACGATAGAGGTGGATATAGAGACGGAGAGCGCCGCCGATTAGTTTGCCGCCGGTTTCGATGGGTTGACTCTTAGCTCTCTGAAAGGTTTTAGGCGCCTTCCAAAGCGGTAAAAGCGTTCCTTAATATAGAAGACTCTTTGGCGGGTAGCGGAGAGCAACCAGATCTATTCCGTATAGAGACGGCACTCTTCGGCCACCCTCCGCTTTTTAGAAAAAGTCCTTAAGCCGCCTTTAGATATATCGGTACGACCCTGTCAAACTCTCTGTAAAAAAGCCCTTTACCGCGCTTGGCCCTATCCTTGAAGGTAGATTGCAGCCTGCTGATGTCACTGCTGAAGATGTTGTAATCTCCGCCGCTTTCGTAGGCTTCGAGTTGTTGTTGCAGATCCCGGCTTTCGGCTTCGGGCTCCCTGGTGATGGCCTGCAGGTTGCTCTTTAATCTCGCGTCCTCTTTTGCCGCATGAAAGAGCGGTGAGTAGAGGTATTTATCCTCTTTCTTGAAAAAAGTCTTTAGTCTCAGGTTAAGGGCCTTTACCTTGAGCCTCGTTCCAGGCGTTAGTTCTCCGTGTATCTTCTTCAGCTCTTCAAATCTATCTAATATGATCTGCTGCTCTCTGAGCAGAGTATTAACTAATATAGTCATTTTTGTCTCCCGTTCATAGGTCAAGCTCTATATTTATGATGATCCTTGTAGTATTCGGACTATAAGGGCCGACATGGTCTCTATTGGTTTTATTATAATCCCACAAAGATTAGAAAACAATTAGAATCGGATAGCTCTGTCCTGATCTCGTATTTCGCGTATATGGAGCCGTATGATGAAGAGGGCTTTTTTGTAAGATAAGGTTGGAGGGTTAGGGGGCTCTTACCCGTTGGCGCAGGTGACGCAGCGAGTGCTTTCGGGCACTAATTTGATTCTTTTTACCGGTATCTCTTCTCCGCATTCGGTACAGAGGCCGAAGTCGGGGTCGTCTATATTGGCAAGGGCGCGTTTAAGGCCGGACAGGCGCGCCTGCATGGAGCGAAGCGCCGCTTCGTTGATCGATTTGGAGTTGATGGCCTCGATGCGCGTAAGCCTGCCGATGGCGTTATCGGGCGCCACGGGTCGCGTCTGTTCCTTTATTATAGGAATCTCGCGCTCGACCGATGATATCTCCTCTTCTATCATCTTTTTGATTTCGTCTCTGTCGAGATCTGGCACGCCGCGGCTCCGGTCGGTGAAAAGTTGAAAAGTCGATGAGTATAACTCGCTCCTGTTTTTCGCCATTATAGCACTCTAATTTTATAAATAGAATCTCTTTTACTTTTTGAAAGGGGGGCGGGCTTTTAACCAAGGCAGGCTCTTCCCGGCAGTTTAATCTCTTTTTGGCTTGCATAGAGGTAGGCGGCGCGCGCCATATCGGGGAATTCTTTGACGTCGCTATTTAAGAGGGTACGGCTCTTGCCGAGCACTCTGTTAAGCGGGTGGCTTCTATTTAGAAGTCTGATAGGGGGAAGGCTTCTCTCTTTGAAGGCCCGTAGTTCCGCGGTCAGCTCACGGTGTCCGGCGTTACTGTGCAGCCCTTCCATAAATGTCTTGAATGCGCGTCCCTTGTCGCCGCATAAGATGTAGAGCCTGCCGGGGCAGAGCCCTATTATCGGGTTATTGCTGTCGCGTTTCTTTGCTTTTTGGCATAACTCGATAGCAATCTCGACATCCTTGCCCAGGGCGGCCATCGTCAGGGCGTAGGCCGCTATCGATACCGGGGTGCTTCTTTCTATCTCTTTATTGCTAAAAACTCTTTTCGCCTCTTCATAGTGCCCTTTTTTTACAAGCTCCACTCCGCGCCGCTGCGCGCGTAAACGTTTAGATCTCATCTTTTTATAAAACTCCATATCTGATAAAAAAAGACCGCCGAAGAATTGCTCTTCGGCGGTCCGACGGGCATAGTAACCACACTGTAGCCTCGTGACTCTGCGTCCCCACCTTTCGACGGGTTTGCTCTGATCAAAGAAAATATTTAGAACTTAATATGGCACCTGATATATAGGTGGTCAATTCTTTTTTAATAAGCGATTCCGACTTTATAGTTCTATTCAAGTTGTCCGGTCTCGGAAATGGGTATAAAATAGAAGTATGGAGGGCTTTAAGCGAAGCGAATAAAGGCTCGCAAGGAGGCTAAGATGCCCTATAAGAAGCTTGAACACCTGCTCGATATATCGACCTTACCTGTAACTCTGAAGAGAGTTAACGAGGTAATAAGTAAGGAACATTTCTCGCTTGACGATCTCGTAAAGGTAATAGAAAGCGACCAGGCCCTGGCAACGCGTGTTGTCGGCATGGCCAATTCGGCCTTTTACGGCCTGAGGGGAAAGGTCTTGTCTATCAAGAGGGCCGCCGTCATACTCGGATACGAGATGGTAAGGAATATAGCGGTTAGCGTATCGCTATTTACGGCGAAGAACGAGCGAGACCGTTTATTTCTAAACGCCTTATGGCACCACTCCTTTGAGGTTGCCCTGGCCTCCAGCCTTATCGCCGAGGAGGCCGGCATAGTCAAGAAAGAAGACGCCTTCTTTGCAGGGCTCATAAACGACATCGGGCGGGTCGTATTATATCAGGCCTACGGTCCGGCCTATATCGCGCTCTCTATCAAGGGAAGTTTCGGGCTGGAGGAGCGCGAGTACGACGCATACGGCTTTACCCATCCGGGTGTCGGCGCGTGGTTCGGCGAGGCATATAATTTTCACGAGGATACTATAAAGGCGATACGCTTTCATCACACCCCTGAAAGATGGCTCCAGAACCCGGAAGAGGAGATGAACCTTACGCCGGTCGTCTATATCGGCGACTGCATGGTGAGCGGCGGTAAAGAAAAGTTCGCCATGGATATCATCGAATCCGAGATGCACGAGGAGATACTACAGTCGCTTTGCCTGAGCGATAGCGCCTATGAGAAGATCAAGGCAGAGCTAAAAAAACGCGAAGCGGAGATATCCAAATTTTACGCGTATTGATATGAGGACAGAGGGTTTTAGGGTGTTTTACCGACCTGGGGTTATAGGCTGAAGTGGTCGGAAATTTACGGATATAGCTCTCGTCCTTATTTCTTTTTACAGAAAGAACTTTAATGATTTAGCAGGCCTATATGGTATAATATCTTTACTTGGTGGAGATATGACAGAAAATAAGAACGGAATAATGTCTGACGAGATCATCACGTACAGGGTTCTCGGACTTGACGACTCGAAGAGTCAGAGAAGGTCCATGCAGTGCGCCTTCTTGCCTCCGCGCTTCGACACCACGGTCGTCTCCTCCGGAGAAGAGGTTGTAGAGAAGCTCACGACCAGCCCGGACCGGTATGATATCGTCCTTCTGGACGTCAATAGAGAGAAGATGGATGCCTTTGAAGTCTGCTCCATTATACGCAACAAGCTCCACCTCCAATACCTGCCCGTCCTGTTAGTTACCTCCGATTCAAGCTGGTCGTTCATTAAAAAATCTATGGATGTGGGTGCCGACGAACTCGTTATTAAACCCTACAATAGCCTTCATATGATGCACCGCGTAAATATTGCCGTTGAGCAGAAAAGGCTCTTTGACGGGCTGAGAGTGGAGGAGCTGGCGCTATTTGCGACCGCGCGGATGGTAGAGGCCAAGGATAACTTTTCGAATGGTCACTGCGACAGGCTCGCTCACGGATGCAAGGTCTTCGCAACGGAACTGGGCCTTTCCTTCGAAGATATCAAGACACTTACCTACGCAAGCTTTTTGCACGATATCGGCAAGCTAGCCGTGCCTGACGCGATACTCAACAAGCCTGTCAAGCTCAGTAAACAAGAGATGGATATAGTCAAAAAACATCCCGAGGCCGGATCTCTCCTAAGCTGTGTGCTGAAGGGAAGGGAAGATGTCGCGGAGATCATACGCCACCACCATGAAAGATACGACGGCTCGGGCTACCCCGACGGACTCAGGGGCGTTTCGATACCTTTCCTTGCCAGGGTCTTTCAGATAGTGGATCTATACGATTCTCTCTCAAGCGACCGCGCCTACAAGAGGGCAATCAACAGAAGAAAGCTCCTCAAGCTCTTGTCCGAGGAGAGTCAGAAGGGTTTCTGGGATCGAGACCTCATGTCGGTCTTCTTAAATATTCTGACAGAGAGACCGGACGACCTTAAAGTGAAATCGTACGATTACGACCTTATGAGCCTTGAGAAGATAACCCGGATTATCGAATATCAACTGGCTACATCTAAGAAGGCGCGGCACGGTTCCTATATGGACGAGCGGCGCTAGTTTTAAAGTCCCTGCCTTACTCAGCATGCTCCTCTTCGGCGCTGTCTATGTAGACCCCGCCCGAAACGGGCGGGGTCTCTGACGGCGCGGCGGCTTCTGGCGCGGTCTCTATAACAGGCGCGGGCTCTTCAATCTGAGCCGGAGCCGGTGCGGGTTCTTCAACCTGAGTTGGGGCGGGCGTCGCTTCTTCTTTGGCGCCTGTTAGGTTGCCTATGGCCTTTAGCGTGGTGCTCAGCTCTGCGTTGGCGGCTTCGAGTTCTGCTACGCGCGCTCTAAGGCTCTCGGCTTCGGCCTTGTTTTTTGCAGCCTCTTCCAGCGCGGGTCCCTTTGCGTTAAGGTCGAAGATCTTGCTGTCGAGTTCGTTATTCTTTTCACGCGCCGCGTTGAGTTCGTCGGCGAGTCTTTGATTTTCTGTTGTGAGGTTGCTGATCTTGTTTGCGCTCTCGCTTAAGGCCTCAAGCTCTCCTTCAAGCTCGGCTACGCGAATCTCCAGATCGGCATTGGACGAGGCGAGCTCGTCTCCGGCCGCGGCCCTCGATTCGAGTTCGGGAAGGGTAGAGAGGGATTCGTTAAGGGTAACGTTATCGGCCTTTGCCGCGTCGAGTTCTGCTGTGAGCCGTTGATTTTCTTCCGCTACGGCATCCGATGCAGCCTGTACGCCCTTAGCCGCTTCGATTTCGGTCTTTAGTGTCGCGCTCTCTTCGATCGTATTTCTGATCTCCGTGGTCATCTCGTCCAGGAGCGACATTACGTCGGTCTTTCTGACATGGACCTTGCCCCAGCTATAATAACCGATGCCGAGCCCTATGAGTCCGGCGATGATGATTAGTATAATATTCTTTTTCATAAAATATCTCCTATGCCTTATTTTACTCCGCTGCGTTGCGGGCGACCTCGGCGGCCCTTTTTAACCTTGTTAGCGTCTTTTCCTTGCCTAATGCTGCCAGTGTCTCAAATATTCCCGGACTCATCGTGGTGCCTGTGACGGCGACGCGCACCGGTTGTGCAAGCTTTCCTAGCTTCAGGTCGAGCTCTTCCATTAGAGTATTAAAGGCCCCTTCGACCGCCTCTTCGGTAAAGGGGTCGAGCGCTTCGAGCTTCTCTATAAGGCTATCGAAGAGCGGCGCCTTTTCTTTTTTCAAGAACTTTCTGGCGGCCTTTTCCTGATATTCGAATTCGTCGATGAAGTAGAACTTTGCGCCTTCTGCCATTTCGACCAGTGTCTTTGCGCGTTCCTTTAGCGTACCGGCTATCTGCGGCAGATTCTCTAGACCTTCGGTATCTATGTCGAGATCGGCAAGGTGGCGTTTTAGAAGTTCGGCGAGTTTTTCGTTAGAGGCCTCTTTTATATAATGTTGGTTGAGCCATAAGAGCTTTTCCGGATTGAAGACACCGGACGACTTTCCGACATTATCGAAGGAGAATTTCTCCAGCAGCTCGTCCATCGTAAATATTTCTTCGTCGCCGCATGACCAGCCGAGACGCGCGAGGTAGTTTATAAGGGCCTCGGGCAGGTAACCCATATCACGGTAAGCCATGACGCTTGTAGCGCCGTGGCGTTTCGATAGCCGCGCCTTGTCCGCCCCCAGTATCATCGGCAGGTGAGCGAACTGGGGGATACCTTGAGAGAGGGCATCGTAGAGCATTATCTGTTTCGGCGTATTATTTATATGGTCGTCGCCCCTGATTATATGAGAGACCTTCATTCCGGCGTCGTCAACGACGACGGTCAGGTTATATGTCGCCGTGCGGTCTCCGCGTAGTATGATGAAATCTTCGATCTCCGAATGGTCTATGGTGATAGGGCCCTTTACCATGTCGTTAAAGGTCGTCTCGCCGGGCTCGATCTTAAAGCGTATGGCCGGGTGTTCGTACCCGGGGCGCGCGCGTTCACGCGTTCTGCACTTTTGATCGTACATGGGCGAGCGCCCCTCTTCCATGGCGTGTTTTCTGCGCTGTTCGAGTTCAACCGGGGTGCAGTAACACTTATAGGCGAGCCCCTTGCCGAATAACCACTCGGCGAACTCGCGGTAGCCTTCGAACATCTCGCTCTGGAAGTGCGGCCCCTCGTCCCACTTGAGGCCGAGCCACTCCATGCCGTCAAGTATCGCTATGACAGACTCGTCGTTAGAACGGGCCTGGTCGGTATCTTCTATCCTTAATATAAATTCTCCGCCCTGTTGCTTGGCGTATAGGTAGCTAAAGAGCGCCGTCCTTGCTCCTCCTATGTGGAGGTATCCGGTGGGCGAGGGCGCAAAGCGTGTGCGTATTTCAGTCATTCATCTCTCCTTAAATAATAATATACAAGCAGGTGATTATAACGCGGGAAGCAGGTTGTGGCAAGTCTTTCTCAATAAAAGCGTCGGCTTATTTTATAAGCAGTCCGGCGTAACCGACTACGGCGTTAAAGTCGCCGCTAGTCTTGCCGCTTGTGGCGTAGTCTAAGAGCTCTGCCTCTGTCGCGCCAAGCTCTATTGCGGCGACGAGCGCTATGGCCGTTGGGATGGCTCCGCACATCGAGATATTTTTCTCCGATGTTACCTTTAAGAGCCCTTCGGGGTCGAGGTCGAGGATCTTCTCTATCGCCATATGGTCCTTCTTTTGTGTTAGCTCGTCAGGCTCGTAATGGTTCATGTCTGAGCTTACGGCGATCAGTATCTTCTTATCGTACTCTTTAATAACCTTTGCAAGGGCAAGTCCGAGTCTGCGGCAGCGGTTATAGTCCTTAAACATGACGGTAATCGGTACGATGCGCGCCTCGGGGTTGAAGTAGTGGATGAAGGGTAACTGCACTTCGAGCGAGTGTTCTCCGAGGTGAGCGCGTATATCTTCGGTAAAGGGCGCGCCGGTGGCGATGATCTTTTCGGCGAGTTCGGTATTGACTGAAAAGTTTCCGAGAGGCGTTTCCCACTGGCCCGACGTCATGATAGATGTGGCCGCGCCCGCCCCGGTATGGTTGGGGCCGATGAGTATTATCTCGTCCGGGATATTTATGGCCGAATAGACCGAACCGGCGACACTGCCCGAGTAGATATAACCGGCGTGCGGGGCGACGGTTGCGATGGCGTCCTGTTTTTCTATTGCCTGATTGGCGCGCCCGGCGCGGCCTTTTATATAACTTTCGATCTCTTTATAAAGCGTATCCGGGTCGCCAGGGTAAAAACGCCCTGCGACAATAGTTTCTCTAAGCACTGCGCCCTCCGTATAGATAAGAAAAAATAATGATAAGTCTCTGTACTTATAGATAAATTTTAGCATGTGAGGGGCGGGTTGTCCAGTTGGTGCTGGTAATTTGTTAAGGTGCGCAAGGTTCTGTGCTTGATAGTATTACTATTGATTTTCCATAAGAAAACCAGTATCATTTCATATTAGACAATTTCTAGTTTCTCTAACTTAAGGCGTTGACTTTATGAATATACTGGGCATATCGGCTTTTTATCACGACAGCGCGGCGGCGCTTGTGAAAGACGGGCTTATCGTCGCGGCGGCGCAGGAAGAGCGTTTTACGCGCATTAAGCACGACCCGGCCTTTCCGGCCAACGCCATAGACTATTGTCTCAAGAGCCAGGGGCTTACGCGCGCCGATATCGACATGGTATGCTTTTACGATAAGCCGCTGCTGAAGTTCGAGCGCATTCTGGAGACCTATCTCGCCTACGCGCCGCTCGGCATCAAATCGTTTATAAAGGCCATGCCGGTCTGGATAAAGCAAAAGCTCTGGATAAAGGAACAGATAAAGGACGATCTTGATTTTAAGGGGCAGATACTATTTCCCTCTCATCACGAGTCGCATGTCGCCTCGGCATTCTTTCCCTCTCCCTTCGACGAGGCGGCCTTCCTCACGATGGACGGCGTGGGGGAGTGGACGACGACGAGCTGGGGCGTTGGTTCCGGCAACCGTATAAAGATCATGGCCGATATCACCTTCCCGCACTCCATAGGGCTCTTATATTCGGCCTTTACCTTTTATACAGGTTTCAAGGTCAATTCGGGCGAGTACAAGGTCATGGGGCTCGCTCCGTACGGCGAGCCCATTTATAAAGATCTCATAATGGATAATCTGATCGACGTGAAGGAGGACGGCTCCTACAGGTTCGATATGAGTTACTTTAATTACTGCGCCGGTCTGACCATGACGACCGATAAGATGCACAAGCTCTTCGGCGCAGAGCCGAGAGAGGCCGAGTCTACGATAACGCAGCGCGAGATGGACCTAGCCAGGTCGGTACAGGAGGTGACCGAGGAGGTTATCTTCCGTACGGCCCGTCATATAAGGAAAGAGACCGGGCAAAAGCGGCTCTGCCTTGCCGGCGGCGTGGCGCTCAACTGTGTTGTAAACGGCAAGATTCTGCGTGAAGGTATCTTTGACGAGATATGGATTCAACCCGCAGCCGGAGACGCCGGCGGCGCGCTAGGCGCGGCCCTGATGGGGCTCTATCAATATAACGACAGCCCGCGAAAGGTTGACGGTATTAACGACCTTCAGAGCGGCTCCTATCTCGGCCCCGAATATAAGGAGAATGAGATAGAGGCTTTTCTTGAAGATGGCGGTTATCCATATAAGAAACTCTCTGATGAAGAGTTCGCGCCGCGCATAGCCGAACTCATAGCCGAAGAGAAGGTCCTTGGGTGGTTCGAGGGCAGGATGGAGTTCGGTCCGCGCGCCCTTGGCGGTCGTTCTATAATAGGCGACGCTCGAAGCTCGAAGATGCAGGAGATAATGAATCTCAAGATAAAGTTCCGCGAGTCTTTTAGGCCTTTCGCCCCGGCGGTGCTTGCCGAGCGCGTCTCGGATTATTTCGAGATAGATACGAAGAGCCCCTATATGTTGCTCGTCGCTCCGATTAAAAAGGAGCTGCGCCGTGAGATGACCGCTGAAGAAGAGACCCTTTTTGGCATAGAAAAACTGAATATCGTGCGCTCGTCGCTACCGGCTGTTACGCATGTAGATTATTCGGCGCGGGTTCAGACGATACACAAGGAGACCAACCCGCGTTTTTACGATACGATAGCGGCATTTGATAAGGCCTACGGCTCTGCTGTTGTTGTGAATACCTCTTTCAATGTTAGAGGCGAGCCGATAGTAAATAGCCCTGAAGACGCCTTTCGTTGTTTTATGCGGACCGATATGGACTATTTGGTATTGGGCAATTTCTTATTGGATAAGAGAAAACAGACGCCGCTTAAGGAAGATACCGACTGGCGTAAGGAATTTAAGCTCGATTAATAAGGGGCACCGTATTGTGTGGTGGCCCAATTAAAAGTTTTTGAAAGGAGTTTGAGGAAGACTTTTTACAAAAAGTTTTCCTCATCTTTCTGTCGTTATGATCTTAAAAGAACTTAAAGAGATAAAGTCCTCTAAAAAGGACCTTCGTAACTTCGGCCTCTTGGTAGGCGGCGTCTTGTTTGCGCTCGGCGCGCTCTTGTGGTGGTACGACAGCCCCGCGCATCCCTATCTGCTAGGTATCGGCGGAGTCCTCTTCGTCCTTGGTATTCTTTTTCCAAAGGTGCTTACGCCTTTGCAAAAGGTCTGGATGGGTATTGCCGTTGTCATGGGTTTCTTTATGACCCGTCTGATCCTTTCGATCCTCTACTATGTCGTCTTTACAGTTATTGGCCTCCTTTTGCGCCTTGTTGGAAAGAAGGTGCTCGGCGGCGGCGTTGATAAGTCTGCCACAAGCTACTGGAACCGTTGGGAAGAGAAGGAATTCAATAAAGAGGATCTTGAAAAACAGTTCTAGGCTTGTTATAAAGAAGAGACGGTCGGTCTTTTTCCTTTGTCAGGAAAGGCCTTACAGTCCGAAGGGGTATCGCCCTTCTTTTAAATGAAAAGTATCTGAAAAGTTTTTATGAAATTTCCTTTTTTTATGGAGTAGGTATGTCCAAGTTATCGATTGTAGGCGAGTTCTGGGACTTTTTAAAGGTACGGAAGAAGTGGTGGCTCTTGCCCATAGTACTGGCGTTGGTGCTTCTCGGATCTTTAATCGTATTTACGCAGGGCAGCGCTCTGGCGCCCTTTATTTACGCACTCTTTTAGCGTACAGGCAGACAGGCACACAGGTGTGCTCTTATTTCGCGGTGTTGTGCTTGCAGGGGGCGCATGTTGGTAGTACGCGGATGAAGAAGGCAGACAGGTCTGCTCTTATATCGCGGGGGAAGTTCTTGGATCTCCTGTATGGTTGTCCGCGCCGCTAGGGACAAGAGGCAATAGCTGTAGTAAGTAGGTGTAATTATGGCCAATATAAAGCCCTATAAAGGAAAGTTACCCCGTATAGACGAAACGGTCTATCTGGATGATACGGCTTGCGTTTACGGCGATGTTGAGATAGGGTCGTTTTCGAGCTTTTGGTGTAATGCCGTGGCGCGTGGTGACGTTCACTATATAAAGATCGGCGCAAGGACCAATGTACAGGACAACTCGGTTCTGCATGTCACAAACGACACCTACCCGCTTAATATCGGCGACGACGTAACGATCGGCCACTCGGTTACGCTTCACGGATGTACGGTCGGCGACCGTTGCCTTATTGGCATGGGCGCGGTCATACTCGATAACGCCGAGATAGGCGCCGACTCGATAGTCGCCGCCGGCGCGCTCGTCACCGAAGGCATGAAGGTCCCGCCAGGCTCTCTCGTAATGGGCATGCCCGCGAAGTTCAAAAGAGAGACCACCCCGGAAGAGCGCGCCCATAATCTGCAATCCGCAAAGAACTATATCGAATATTCCAATAATTACAGGGAGTCTTAAAGTTGTACCCCAACCGGTCAAATTAACCGGTTGAGGGATTCTACTAGATGAAATAGTTGGCTATCTCTGCTATATTATTGATTATCTCAGTAATCACTAATATGAGCTTGATGCGTTCATAAGGTTTCTTCACCCCATACCTCCGTGTATTATTAGATTTGGAGGAGTCGTAATTACTTCCCCTAACTATTTATATTTTTGAATCGTTTAAAAGAGGCTAAAAGACGGAAAAAGTGCATTTTTTAAAAAAATGCAAAAGGTGTGTTTTATTATGTGCTTAGAGGGGAGCCCGGTTCAAGGTTGTACCTTGAACCGAAACGTTAAAAAGTTCGGTCTCTTAAACGGCTCGCTTTTGCCCTCAGATATTCCGCCAGCATTCTTTCTCTCATTGGTTGCCGCCATGCCGGTCTTAACGTTGCGGTTCAGGTTACAAACCTGAACCGGCTCTAGTGTGTGCCTCTCCGCGTTATCGTCGCGGATACAGATCTACCGTCCTCCACTAGATCCCCACCGCGAAATAAGAGAACACTTGTGTTCAAATTAGTGCTTGTAAGTCTTTGGCCCAAGCGGTAAAATATCAAATTATTGGAAGTGGCGGTTTTGTTGCCCGCTACGGGTCTTTAGTGCATGATAAATAAAGCTTTTCTACGTTAGAGGCGGTTCGAAAGATGTTTGAAGACTTTAATATATTAGACTCTATGCTTCGCGGCGGCCTTGTCATGGCTGTGCTTCTGGCCTTCTCCGTCGCCTCGCTTGCCGTTATCATAGGCAAGTTTTCGGCCTTTTCCGCCTTTAGAAAGGGGCTTTTTGCTGAACTTGGCGCTATTAAGTCCGCACTCGACTCCAATGGGCTAAAGGGCGGGCTGGATCATGCCAAGGCCAATAAGGGTCCGCTTTCGTCGATATTCCTCGCCGGTCTAAAGAGCCGAAAGGGAGGCAAATCTGATATACTCAGCTCCATGGAGCCGCGCGCCAAGGTCGTTGTAACCGCGCTTGAGCGTTATCTCGGCGTACTTGGCTCAGTCGGTTCGACAGCTCCCTTTGTCGGGCTTTTGGGTACGGTTATCGGTATAGTGAAGGCATTTAGAGAGCTTACCGTTGAAGGAGGCGTCGGGGCCGTTACCGGTGGCATAGCCGAGGCATTGGTCGCTACCGCGGCGGGGCTTATCGTCGCTATCCCGGCGGTTATCGCATATAACTACTTTGTTCGGGCCGTTAAGCGGCTGGCGGTCGATCTTGAGGCCGCGGCGCACGAGCTTGCCGATGAGATAACCAGGGCCGCCGCCAAGGGCGAAGGCACGGGCAGGGAGTAGGCCGGTGGCGTGGAATCTCAACGATAACTCGGACTCTCTCATGGCCGAGATCAATATAACGCCGCTTACCGATGTTATGCTCGTCCTTCTGGTGATCTTTATGGTGACGACACCGCTCATCATGATGGACTCTTTTAAGTTGAAACTGCCCCAGGCGGAGACCGCATCAAGCGGCACAGGCGACGGAATCCTGTTGGCTATGACCGCCGACGGCACGATATATATAGATAATAACCCGGTCGCGGTAGAGGGGCTTTTTGAACTTATGAAAGACCGATTTGCAGAAGGAACGGCAAAGAGCGTAATACTTCGCGCCGATACGGATACGGATCACGGGCGGGTAATAGAGGTACTCGATATAGCAAAAAAGGCAGGAGCAGGGTCTCTCTCCATAGCGACGGAAAGAATTAATAACTAACTTTAACTAATTTAAGCTAATATGCGGATTTAATTAGCTTTAATAATAGGATAAATATTAATATGAAGATAGCTTCTATAGATATAGGGACCAATACTCTACGCCTTTTGGTGGCGGAGGTTGACGGTAGCGGCGCTCTTAAGCCGCTCGTGTATGACCGCGTGATAACACGCCTTGGCGGCTCTTTTACGGAAGAGCACGGTCTGGACGCGGAAAGCGCCGAGCGTACGATTGAGGCGCTTTGCCATTTTAAGAAGTCTATCGACGAGTACGGCGTGGACCATATACGCGCCGTTGCGACGAGCGCGCTCAGGCGGGCCGTTAATAGCGATAAATTTCTCTCAAGGGCCAAGGAAGAGTGCGACCTCGACATAGATATCATAGAGGGCAAGGAAGAGGCGCGCTTAGGCCTCTTAGGTGTAAGGAGCGTGCTTGATTGCAAGGCCGTGCGTATGGTTGTCATGGATATCGGCGGCGGCTCGACCGAGTTTACCTTTACGGTTAATAACGACGTACGCGGCGCTTACAGTCTCGATATGGGTGTCGTAGCGCTTACAGAGAGGTATCTCTTGCACGATCCGCCCAAGGAACTCGATATGGTCATGTTGGAGGATGCCATCGACTGGCTCTATATCCCGCTGGAGGAGAAGATGCTCGCCTCTCGCATAGACGAAACTCTCTATATGAAGCAAAAGGGCGCGGCCCTGATCGGTACTGCCGGGACATTTACGACACTCGCAGCCATGGCGCAGGAGCTTGCCGTCTATGACAGGGATAAGATCAATAATTACGAGCTTAGTTATTGGCAGGTCGAAACGCTCTACCACAAGCTCTTCGCCATGCCGATTAAAGAGCGGGCAAAGATTCTCTCTCTGGAAAAGGGCAGGGAAGACCTGATAGTCGCAGGCGCGGCTATCGCGCTTAAGGCCATGAGGTTTTTGGAGATAGATAGCGTTATAGTCTCCGACGCGGGCCTGCTCGAAGGTATAATAATAGATAAGATCAATAACTTGTCATAAGCCTATAATAATGGAGGTAACTACATGGCTTTAAAGATAAAAGAGGGTTTGACCTTTGATGACCTATTGCTCGTTCCGGCCCTTTCGAGCGTGCTTCCGAGGGATGTGGACCTATCGACCCGTCTGACATCCAATATACGGCTGAATATTCCGCTTCTAAGCGCCGCCATGGATACTGTGACCGAATACCGTATGGCCATCGCCATAGCTCAGGAGGGCGGAATCGGTATTATACACAAAAACCTGTCGATAGAAGAGCAGGCCTCAATGGTAGACCGCGTTAAGAAGTACGAGTCGGTCATAATAAAGGAGCCGAGAACTCTCACGCCCGATCAGAAGGTCTCAGATGCGGTAAAGATAATGAAGGAAGAAAATATCTCCGGCTTCCCTATCGTTGAGAACGGCTGTCGCCTTGTCGGCATACTTACGAACCGTGATCTCAGGTTTGAAAACGACCTGAACAGGCCGATATGCGAGATAATGACGACCAATGTCGTAACGGGCAAGGTAGGCATCTCGATAACCAGGGCAAAGGCCAAGATGCATGAAAACAGGATTGAAAAGCTTCCCGTGGTCGACAAGAACGGCCATCTAAAGGGGCTGATGACCGTTACCGATATAGAAAAACGTCTACGCTTTCCGAACTCTTGCAAGGACGGACACGGAAGCCTCCGGGTCGGGGCCGCGGTCGGGGTATCGTTCGACCTGGAAGAGCGCACAGAAGCCCTTCTGAACGCCGGGGCCGATATCATATCTGTCGATACGGCGCACGGCCATAGCAAGGGCGTGCTCGAAGCCGTAAAGAACCTTAAAAAGAATTTTAAGAAGATCGAACTCATAGCCGGCAATATCGCCACCAAAGAGGGGGCCGAGGCCCTTATAAAGGCCGGGGTGGACGCGGTTAAGGTAGGTGTAGGACCCGGTTCGATCTGTACGACACGCATAGTGACCGGCATAGGCGTGCCGCAGATAACGGCCGTGCTCGACGCCGTAAGCGCCGCAAGGAAGAAGGGCATACCTGTAATATCTGACGGCGGTATAAAGTTTTCCGGAGATATTACCAAGGCTCTCGCAGTCGGAGCCGATTCGGTAATGATAGGCGGCTTATTTGCAGGCACCGACGAGAGCCCCGGCGAGACCGTCTTGCTTCAGGGCCGGACCTTTAAGCTCTACCGCGGCATGGGCTCTATCGAGGCGATGAAGCAGGGCAGTAAGGACAGATACTTCCAGGACGATGTCGAGAGCGAATTAAAGCTCGTGCCCGAAGGCATAGAAGGGCGCGTGCCGTACAAGGGGCCGATATCCTCCTCCATATACCAGCTCGTCGGAGGCATAAGGGCTGGCATGGGATATACCGGCGCAAAGAATATAACGGAGTTGCAAAAGAAGGCCAAGTTCCACCGCATAACAAGCGCCGGACGCCGCGAGAGCCACGTACACGACGTAACCATAACCAAGGAAGCTCCTAATTACAGTCAGGATAATTAGTTTTTTAATAATAAGTAGTTATAGGAATTACTTAAGAAAGCATATTGACTTATGACCATACATGAAGAGAAGATACTGATACTTGATTTCGGCTCCCAGTATACACAGCTCATCGCCCGCCGCGTGCGTGAGGCCAAGGTTTATTGCGAGATACATCCCTATAATATAGGCATCAAAAAGATAAGGGCCTTCGGCGCGCACGGCATCATCCTCTCGGGCGGCCCTGCAAGCGTACACGATAAGAAGTCGCCGAAGATACCCAAGTCGGTTTACGAGCTTGGCGTACCTGTCTTGGGCATATGTTACGGTATGCAGCTCACGGCAAAGCTGCTCGGCGGCAATGTTGAAAAGTCGAGCGAACGCGAGTACGGTCCCGCAACGATCAATATAGACAAGATGGAAGGGCTATTTGCGGGGCTCAAGCCGCCTATGAAGGTCTGGATGTCTCACGGAGACCGCGTGGAGAGGGTCCCGGACGGTTTTGAGGTGACGGCGCTCTCTAACTCGGTGGTCGCCTCGATCGCCGATCATGAGCGCAGGATCTATGGCGTACAGTTTCACCCGGAGGTCGTGCATACGCCAAAGGGCGCAAAGCTCTTGCAGAACTTTGTTCATAAGATATGCGGCCTCAAGTCCGAGTGGACTATGAAATCCTTTATAGAGAGCTCGATCAATGAGATACGCGAGCAGGTCGGCGACCGCAAGGTCGTCTGCGGCATATCTGGCGGCGTGGACTCGTCGGTAGCCGCCGTGCTGATCCATAAGGCCATCGGAAATCAGCTTTACTGTATATTTGTCGATAACGGCGTGCTCCGTAAGGACGAGGGCGAAAAGGTCGAAGAGATGCTTAGGCGTAACTTCAAGATGAATCTTAAGAAAGTTAGCGCATCTACTCGTTTTTTAAAGAAATTAAAAGGTATTACTGACCCGGAGCGTAAGCGTAAGATCATCGGTAACGAGTTCATCTATGTATTTGAAGAGGCCGCCTCAAAGATCAAAAATGTAGAGTTTCTCGCACAGGGTACTCTCTATCCCGATGTGATTGAGTCTGTCTCTTTCAAGGGCCCCTCGGCTACTATCAAGAGCCATCACAATGTCGGCGGCCTATTGGACCATATGAAGCTCGACCTTGTCGAGCCTCTGCGCGAGCTCTTCAAGGACGAGGTACGAGAGCTTGGGCGCGAGATGGGTATGAGCGAGGAGGTCATCGACCGCCAGCCCTTCCCCGGACCGGGGCTTGCAATTCGCGTGCTTGGCGAGGTGACGCGAAAGAGGTGCGACATACTGCGCGAGGCCGACTTCATAGTGCTCGAAGAGATAAAGAAGGCGGGGCTCTATACGAAGATATGGCAGACATTCGCCGTGCTTTTACCGGTTAAGTCGGTCGGCGTCATGGGCGACGAGCGCACATATGAGAATACCATAGCCATACGCGCCGTTGAGTCCAGGGACGGCATGACCGCCGACTGGGTTCGTCTCGACTACGACCTGCTGGCGAAGATATCGTCTAGGATAATAAACGAGGTCAGGGGAGTAAACCGCGTTGTTTATGATATATCCTCAAAACCTCCTGCGACAATTGAATGGGAATAGGCTGAGAATAAGCAGGGAATAGGCTGGGAATAATATGGTAGAAGATCTAGACGGCTCCGAAACATGGCGAATGTTTCGTATAATGAGCGAATTTGTAGAGGGTTTTGACGAACTCTCCAATATCGGCCCTGCCATTACTGTATTCGGCTCGGCCCGTTTCCCTAAGTCCAATAAGTACTACAAGGCCACGGTAAAGTTATCAAAATTGCTTGCCGAAGACGGTTACGCCATCATCACCGGCGGCGGCCCCGGCATCATGGAGGCCGCCAACAAGGGCGCGACACTGGCCGGAGGCACCTCGGTCGGCCTGAATATCAATCTGCCGCATGAACAGGCTCCAAACGAGTATCAATCGATCTCTATTAATTTCAGGTACTTTTTCGCCCGCAAGGTCATGTTTGTCAAATACTCGATAGGTTACGTCATAATGCCCGGCGGCTTCGGCACTATGGACGAATTTTTCGAAGCCCTGACGCTGATGCAGACCCACAAGGTATATCGCTTTCCCATCATACTATTCGGCTCCGACTACTGGCAGCCGATTATCGACTTTATGAAGGGAAAGATGCTTGAATACAAGACGATCTCCAAAAAGGACCTGAAGCTTATACAGGTAACGGACGACCCGCTTGAGGTCGTAAAGATAATGGACCGCCATAAGAAGTGGAAAGAACGCAAGATAAAAGAGGCGCGTATAGAAGAACGAAGGTATCAGCAACATATAAAGGGAGTAACATTCCTGTAATCATATATAAGGGGAGCAGCCATGCCAGAACATAACGACGGCCACGATCATTCCGAAGAAGAGCACGACCACGAAGAGGCCTTCGTGGACCTCATGGTAACTCTCGAAGAGGATCAGCTCGAAGAGTTAAAGAAGATAGCCGCTGAGTACAAGGCCCAGCTAAACCAGAACTGGGACGTAAGCGCCGTAATGCGCGTCGCGGTCGGCGACTTTTTGAATAAGCTGGGGCGGATACTGTAAGGAATGATAATTGTTGGGTTGAAGGACGTAACCCAACCTACGAGGTTTTTATTTATTGAACTCTAATCGTGTTGCTTGGGTAGAGGAGGCGTAGCCGAACGAAACCCAACAGTACCATAAACACACTGGCAAGCTGCATCCAACTAAATAAGGGTAACTTAATGCGATACAGGAGGTCGATAGCCAAAGGCTCTACTTACTTCTTTACGCTGGTTACTTTTGAAAGAAAGAAGATTTTATCGACCGATGACAATGTAGCCATAATCAGAGAGGCCTTTGCACATGTCGCAAAGCGGCGCCCATTCGCAACCGAGGCTGCTATTATAATGCCTGACCATATCCACTGCATTTGGACCATGCCTGAAGGCGACGCTGATTTTTCAACCAGATGGCGTTTGATAAAGAGCCGTTTTACTAGAGGGTTTGGCAGGTATGGAGAATACAATAACCCGTCAAGGGTAAAGAAGGGCGAAAGGGCGGTTTGGCAACGCCGTTTTTGGGAACACATGATTCAGAATGAAAAGGATTTCCAAAACCATGTGGATTATATACATTATAATCCAGTAAAGCACGGCCTTGCGAAGTCTCCTAAAGATTGGCCTTATTCGAGCTTTCACCGGTATGTTAAAGACGGTATTTATCCGCTCGATTGGGGTGGCAAGGGTGATATAGAGTTGCCGCCGGAGATTGGTAGAGAATAAGGAAGGATGATTGTTGGGTTGAAGAACGCAACCCAACCTACGAGGGTTATTTATTGAACTCTAATCGTGTAGGTTGGGTTACGTCTTTCAACCCAACAGTACCATAATGTGTGAACGAGTCTTGCGACATTAATATAAGGAGCCCCAAAAACCCATGAAGCCCAAAACCCTAGTAAAAACCCTCTTCTTCCTAATGATTACACTAGTCTTCACCGGCTGCGTCGGCCTGCCGACCGGCGGTATCGAGCCGCTGGAGGAGCGGGTCCTAGAGGGCGAGGGCACTTCGAAGGTCCTTTTGATCGACATCAGCGGCGTTATTCATAATAAGGAAGTGCGTAATATCCTTGGCGTAAAGGCCGAGCCGCGCCTTACCGCAAGGGTTAAAGAAGAACTGATGCGCGCCGAAGAGGACTCGAATATCAAGGCCGTAATCTTGCGCATCAACTCGCCGGGCGGCTCGGTTACTCCCTGCGATATCATACATCACGAGATAGAAGAGTTTAAAAAGCGCACCGGCATTCCGGTCATAGCCCATATGATGGAGGTCGCGGCCTCGGGCGGGCTCTATATCGCGCTCGCCGCCGATACGATATACGCTCACCCGACATCTGTCACCGGTAGCGTCGGAGTGATCGCTTACCGGGCCGATATAACAGGACTTTTAAAGAAGATCGGCATAGAAGACGATACCATCAAGAGCGGTGACAAGAAGGATATCGGCAGCCCCTTAAGGTCTCTCACAGACGAGGAACGCGCCATAATGCAAGAGATAATAGACTCGATGCAGTCGCGTTTCTTCTCACTTGTAAAAGAGGCGCGACCCAATATGAGCGAGGCGGCCCTCATGACCGTATCGGACGGCAGGGTATTTACCGCGCCCATGGCAAAGGGGCTCGGCCTCATAGACGGCCTCGGTTATATGGAAGACTCATTTAAGTCCGCAAAGAAGGCCGCCGGGCTCGATAAGGCGCGGTTAGTTACCTATTCGCGCCCGGCTTCGTATACATCCAACTTCTACTCCGGCCCGCCAAAGGTTGATATCGATATCATAAATATCGACGCCAATTCGATACTCAGAGGGCTAGGCGTAAGCTTCATGTACCTCTGGCTACCCTAGTCGGGCAGTGCCCGGAGCCAATTTCGCGGAGCTAGTTTTGGGCTACTGGAGATTTTTTATTCGCGGCGGAAGTTATGGAAATGCTGAACGTTTCCTCAAACCGGGCAGTGCTCGGGGCCAATTTCGCGCCGCATAGGATGCGGGGCCGGTTTCTTCTCGAACGGTTTGAGTTGCCGCAAGACTGCTTGCAAGCATTTGTTTTTCTGAGCGTAGAGCATTAATTAATGGGCCTTTATGAGTAAATATGACGATAACGACTCCACCTCCAGTATCCATCCCAAGGTAATACCTGCTGTAAAGAAGGTCTCTTTTAAAGACGGGCCTTCCTCCTCCGAATCCGAGCTGCCTGGTCAAGAGATGCAAGGCGGTCCGCACAGCCCGCCCAGCCCGGTCGGCAACTTTTCTCATAGCGCTGTCAAGGGAGAGAAGAAGAAGGCCCTTTTTTTCTACGCTCTTCTTATATTGATATTCTACGCGCCGGTCTTTTTGAGCGGCAAGACACTGCTTCCGACCTCGTATCAGCCCGGCGGAGTGACGGCAGAGGGCATATACGGCAAAGATACGCGGACCCCGGTCAATAGCTTTTCCGTTGATATCGCCACTCCAGCCTACTACGAGTTCCCAATAAACAAGCTGGTCGGCGATATGATAAAAGGCGGCGAACTGCCGCTCTGGAACCCCTATCAGGCGGCCGGAACGCCGCTCCTGGCGCAGTATTCGACCAGGGCGCTCTTCCCGTATCAGATCCTTGAAAATATCTCGCCGGTCGCTTATTGGGATTTTTTCCTTTTGGGCCGCCTGCTTATAGCCGGTTTTTTTACCTTTTTATTCCTTCGGGTTATTGGGTTGTCTTTTGGGCCGTCATTTCTTGGCGGGCTCTTATATATCTTTTCAGGCACATTTACGTGGTTTATAAGTCTTGAACAGCTCGTAAATGTCGCCATGGTCGCACCGGCCCTATTTCTCGCGGTAGAGCTTTTGGCAGTTCGCGCTCTATTGCGCGATATCGCCTATACCGCTTTTGCCATAGGCATGCTGCTTTTGGCGGGCCAGCCGGAGGTGGCCTTTTATATCGGTTTCTTTGCGACGCTTTATTATATCATGCGAAGGCTGACGATATTCGGCTTCAGGGGAGGGCTCCGCGCGGGCGGCGTTTTTGTATTGAGCGGGGTTTTAGGCCTGATGATAGCCGCTCCGCTGCTCTTGCCCTTTGTGGAGCTTTGGGCGAACGCTCACCATATACACCCGGTCGGCGGTAAGATGGGCGTACAGACCATAGGCCACTGGATGAAGCTCTTGCCACTGCTCTTTCCAACCGGCGCGGAGATGATGCAGGACCCGTCGATTGTAAAGGGTATCTGCCAGCTTACCTATCAGAGCGGCGGCTGGTTTCGCTACCTGCCTATAAACGGCGTATGGGACGCTCTTGGCGGTTTTACCGGCGTGGCCTCGCTCTTTTTGATAATTACCGGGCTTATTTCACTCCTTCGCCTTTCGCGCAGCCATCTGCGCGGGCCGCTCTTATTTTTCGTAGCGGTCGCTTTGATAATCATCTTAAAAAACACAGGTATAAGGCCTTTCCTATGGCTCGGAAACCTGCCTCTATTCGATCAGGTCTGGTCGCTTCGCTGGGCAGGGCCGGTATGGACATTCTCGCTTGCAGTGGGCGCGGCCCTTGGTTTGCAGTCTATAATGTCTGCGCGCCTTGGCTCCATACCGGCGGCGCGGCTTAATGTAGGCAAGGATGTGATGGCCCCGCACCCATTCTTTTTAAAGATTAGCAAGACGCTTGAGAATGGCCCGCGTATCGCCCCGGTCCTGGCCTTTGTGATTATCGCTATCTTTTATGTGGCCTTTCTTGCCGTGCCGACGATAATCCTGCCGCTTAACGCAGGCGAGATATTTAGTCCGGCGCTCGCGCCCTATGCAAGGCCGTCCATAGGCGGCGCGACGCTCGTTTTTATCCTTATCCTTATTATTATCCTATTCCTGACGCTTAGATATGTGACTATAAATAAGGGTTTTAGCGCTATTATAGCCATCGCGGCACTTGAACTCTGGTGGGCTGTGCCTAGGGGGTATGCGCCCGATTTCCTTGACTATAAGTGGATTCTCTTTGCAGAGGGCTTTTTAATCGTCCTGCTCTTGAGAAAAGAGTGGACCGTTACAGCCGGAATTATCGTGCTTCTCTTTATCGCCTCTCTCTGGTATCTGGACGAAGAGAGCCCGCGCGGTTGGCCTGTGCGGAGCGATCCCTTTGTAGAGGCCCCGTATGTGGCCTTTATAAAGGCGCGTCAAGAGGCCGGGGCCGGTTTCCGCACAGTCGGCGCGGGTGGCGCGCTTATGCCAAACTACGCCTCGGCTGTAGGGCTTCGTGATCTCAGGTATGTGAACTCTTTGATTTCAAAAGAGTTTCATGATTTCCGCACAAAGAATCTGCATGCCACAGTTATAGAGGAAGAGCCTGTCAGCTCGCTCTGGTTTACGGGAATGGCCGAGCGGTGTGAGGTTAGAAGGGGCGCGCACGGCAGGGTCGGTTACGGCTCATTCCTTCGCCCGATTGAGGACGACTTTAAGGGGGAGCCGCTTGCCCACTATTCGCTTCTTGGGGTTCGTTATATAGTTGTTCCAAAAAGTATCTCGTTGCCATTGCCACTGAAGCGGATATATAATGCAGAGGTTCGGGTCTATGAAAACCCGAACGCCTTAAAGAGGGCGCGCCTTGACTTTACGGATGGTAAAAAGGGCAGGGCCGGCATAGCGACGATAAAAGAGGATAGCCCAAACCGCCTCGTTATAGAGGTCGACGCGACATCCGACGCAAAGCTAATTCTTGCCGATATCTACTATCCGGGTTGGAAGGCGACCGTGAATGGCAGCCCTGTGGAGATAAAGAGAAGTACCGATATCCTACGTTCTTTGCCAATAAAGAAGGGTCTTAGCCAGGTGATATTCACCTATGAACCGAGACCCTTTAAAGTTGGCATTTTGCTCTCTGCTCTAGCTCTGATTATATGTATAGGCCTGCGCCTAAGAAGTAAAAGCTAAGTATTAGATATACTTTATAACTATTTTAAAATACAGATAAATATCTTATGAATTCTATTGATATGCCGACATATTTTAGCTCTAAGAACGGGTGGAAGGCCTTACTCTTCTATCTGGTTCTGATAGCCCTTATGCACTCTCCAACCATCTTTGGAGGCAAAACGCTTTTGCCCGGAAACTACCTGCCGCACAATGTCGTAGATAGCTGGCCCGGAGACTATGAGGGCAGGGTGCCCAAGGAGACGCTCTCTATCGATATGGCGACTCCGGCTTATTACGAATTTCCGATAAACAAGCTCGTCGGCGACCAATATCGCGCGGGTAAGATGCCTCTATGGAATCCATATCAGGCCGCGGGTACGCCGCTTGCGGCGCAGTATTCTACGCGTGTCTTCTTTCCCTATCAGATAGTTGAGAATATCGCCCCGGTATGGTCATGGGACTTTTTTCTCTTGGGCAGGGTCCTTATCGCAGGGCTTTTGACCTATTTCTTTTTGGTCGGTCTGGGCCTTTCTTTTCCTTCTGCCCTGCTTGGCGGGATATTTTATATGTTTTCCGGTACCTTTACGTGGTTTTTGAATCTTGAGCAGATGGCGAATGTCGCCATGGTCGGACCGCTCTTGCTTCTTTCGATGGATATGCTCGCCCGGCGCGGTCTATACAGGGATATCGCAATCTCGGCAATAAGTTTTGGCCTGGTCTTATTGGCCGGTCAGCCCGAGGTGGCGTTGTATGTCCTGCTCTTAGGCGCTCTATGGTTCTTCTTTCGTATATATAGTCTTAAAAAAGAGTCCTTTATATGGGCCTTAAAGCGTATCGCCCCGGCATATCTCATCGGGCTTATGCTTGCCGGGCCGGTGATTGTGCCCTTTATAGAGTTATGGGATAACGCGCATCACATACACCCGACGGGCGGCGATATGGGCACGCGAGACCCGAACCCCATAGGGCGGGCCATAAATATCGTCACCCCGACCTTTCACGAGACACCGCTCGACCCGGTATTTAGCCACCACCCCCTGGGCGAGACGGTCAATCACATGGGGGAGCCGCACTATTCAAAGATATTCCCCAATAACGGCGTATGGGACCATATCGGCGGCTACAGCGGCATCGTCGCACTCTTTTGCTCTCTGGCGGGCTTTCTCGTGGCTATGGGTCGAAAGGGGGGCGGAGGCACGGGTGGGACGAACGACGACCTGCGAGTGGCCTTATACTTCTTCTTCGCTGCGGGTCTCTTTATTGTGCTTAAAAATCACGGCCTTATGCCCTTTCTCCTGATAGGGAAACTACCACTCTTCGACCAGGTATGGACGCAGAGGTGGGCCGGGCCGGTCTGGACGCTCTCCTTCGCCATATCCGGGGCCCTGGGCTTTGAGGCGATAAAGAGATACGCCGCCAGCGGCCGAACGGAGATGAAGCAAGCAGAGGCGGCGCCGTCCCTTATCCTGCTAAAGGGCATGGTGGTGCATGGGGTGATCATATTTACGGCCTATCATCTGGCGATACCCACATTTTCCGCACTCTACGGCCTGATCATGGGCGAGCCGCTGCCATCCATGCAGCGTTTTGCGCAGACGAGCTTCCTCTTGCCGACCATGGTGGTATTTCTGTTGCTATTCGTGGTTATAATGAGGCGCGGCAAGGTCCGGGATGTCATGTTGAGCGCACGCCAGTATGCAGCGCTCATAATTCTTACTATCGTAGTCGTCTGCGCCCTTGTCTTCGTAATGTCGTTTTCGGGTATCTTCGGAACGGGGCCGGAAGCCTCAGGAGTGACCCTTTCGGCCTCTCTTGCCGTAATTAGTGCGAATATCTTTGTGGCCCTAATATGCCTCTTATGGCGACAGGTACGGCTATCGAGCGAGAGGCGCGGAATCCTCTACACGGCGCCGATCCTTGCCCTCGGAATCCTTTTGCTTACCTACTTCTTTATACTGGTGGAAATATTCACTACACCCGGAAACTTACGCGCCGCTGTCATAGGGCCTTATTTCGACCCGGTCATGAAGGGAGGCCCGGCCTTTACCGTCTTAATGCTGATTCTTGCCTTTATTACCGTCATGTGGTTTCTACGTACGGGCAGAGGGCTTAGCGCCCTCATAGGGCTTGCCGCGCTGGAGTTATGGTTCGGCATCCCACGCTCCTATGACGCGTCCGGGCTCTATATCAAGCTGCCCGCGCTCTGTGTCGGCCTTGCCGGAATATGGTTCCTCGCTCGCGGGAGCCGGCTGGTTACGTCCGTGCTGGCCCTCGTCTTTTTAGTATTATTCACATGGATGGACTCGTCGGCCGATTATGGCGCACCCGGAAGGCACGATACCTTTAAAAAGACCCCATATGTGGATTTTATACAGAATGAGAAGGGCTTTTACAGGACGATGGGCCTTTACGGCGCGCTCTTTCCAAACTATGCCTCGGCCGTGGGTCTCTTCGACGTGCATCTCATCAATTCCCTTGCCATTGAGGCGTACCAGGCCTATCGTGTTCAAAATCTTCACCTCGACGAGCTGGTGCCGGACAGCTCGTCCTCACTCTGGTTTACCGGCAGGCCGGAGCTTCACGTGGAGGGCGAGGAGTGGAAAGATACCGTGCCGGAAGAGGACTTCGAGCGGTTAACCCCCTACTACTCACTCCTGGGCGTAAAGTAT
This sequence comes from Deltaproteobacteria bacterium, assembly GCA_029262535.1. Taxonomy (GTDB): domain Bacteria; phylum Desulfobacterota; class GWC2-55-46; order GWC2-55-46; family JAJCZF01; genus JAJCZF01. The sequence continues at coordinate 16,968 of JAJCZF010000083.1, read as the reverse complement.
CTCGTCGTCCCAAAGGGGCGTGATCTTGAGTCGGACTCCTTAAGGCTAATTTATGATAAAGAGGTGAAACTCTATGAAAATACTACGGTTTTACCTCGCGCATTTATAGCGCATATGGCGCGCGGTTTTACGGACCGCGAGGTTATATGGGAGGCGATAGGTGATCGTTCGTATGACCCGTTAAAGGTGGTCATGTATGAGGGCGACGCGCCGGTCGGCGGTGGCCTTTCCGGTAGTGGTGAGGGCAGGGATACGTATTCAAAGGTAGAGATTACTTCTTACGAGGCCGACAGGGTCGTTATTGACGCAACGAGTGCTGCGCCCGGCCTCCTGGTGCTCACAGATGCGTGGTATCCCGGCTGGCGTGCCTATGTGGACGGCGCTGAGGTTGAGATAAGGCGCGCCTATGGCCTCTTCAGGGCTGTCTATATGGACAAGGGACGCCATGAGGTCACATTCTCCTACAGGCCCCGGTCCTTTACCATTGGTTTCTTCTCGTTCCTCGCCGGCACGGCCCTGTGCGCCTTCCTCTGGTTCGTCGGGCGCAGGGAGGATCTTTATAAACAAGAAGCCCACTCATGATAGCCGCACTTGCGGTCGTGGTTGTCTGTATTAAGGGAGAAGGCCGATTCCAGGCGGGTTCTTCTTATAATGGAGCTGCTTCGGGCGACACGGGCTCTTCTAAGCGAGAGGCTCCGTGCCAAGGGGCCTCTTCCCAGCCGGCGACGATATCGGGTGGAAAGCGGAAGATCGAAACCTTGTATCCGGGTGTGACAGGTACTTTTGTTATCGCCTCTTCGCCTTCGGAAAGTTTTTGGTTCAGATAGACCGCGAAAGGGTCTGAATTCTCAAGCAGGAGGAAGAATTCAGACTTCTTCGTTACCTTGTCGGTAATTTCGTTAATCAGGCCGGGAAAGTCCTCGGCAAGAGTAAACGAGATGATATTCATATCACAGTAGTAGGTCGTTACGGCATTGACACTTGGGAACCTTCCGGGCGATGTATAGGAGGCAAAGACACGCTTGTTGATGATAAAACCTTCGGCATCCGCGCTCTCTTTCGCTTTTATCGTTTTACATATCTCGACATCGCGCGTCCACAGACCCGGATGGGTGCTTAGCGGGTAGACCTTGAAGCCGAGTCTGTTGGGATAGGCCGCGATATAGGCGTAGCTATTTTCTATGTAAGGTAGCCAGAGTGTAATAATAAGGGCCAGGAGAAAGGCGCCCGAGGTGAAGCGTCCCATCCAGCGCCCCTGCTCATGCCACTTTTGGCCAACAAGGGCCCATCTGGCCGTATAGTCTGTCATAAGGGCAATCGATAGGGCGAGGAAGGGGAAGAGATGTCTGGTCATATATATTATAAAGTTGCTCGTTGATTGCATGAAGACGATATACCATGTTATGCCGCTGATAAATAAGAGTAATACTATCTTAAGCTCGCCCGGCAGCCCTACCTCTCTCCCGGACTCAACCTTCAGGGCGCCCGTCTTCCTAAAGTACAGGGCGAGCAGGCAGAATGCGGCAAGGCAGAGAAAAAAGGCCAGCATGCCGATGCCGTAGCTAAGCGATATCCCTTCGTAGAGCGTTGCGAGGTACTCTGAAATCTTTAGCTGGAAGTTATCGACCGTCCTGAAGAAGAACATCTTGGAATAGTCGTCTATAAACCCCCTGAAGCCCTGAAGCGCGATAACCTGAGCGAAGTGAATTGCAAGGCCTGTTAAAGGAGCTGTGGCGAAGAGTACGATCCTCTTGAGCGCGAAGCGTCTTTTTATGAATATGTAATAGCCGAAGATAAAGAACTGTATGAAAAATATATATTCATAAGAGTTTCCGCTCTGAAGCAGGGCAAGGAACCAGGCTAGCAGGAGCAGGCGGAGTTCCGTTTTTTTTGACCCGGCCCTGTGGGCCGCAACGAAGGCGGCCAGAAAGCCGAAACGCAATAGTTCGTCGTAGGGGTGTACGAGCGAGTCCATAAAGTCCAGAAAGACGACGGAAAAGAGGATAAAGACCGTGCTAAGGAGCGCAACCCTTTCGTTCGAGACCGACCTGGCGAAGATATACCAGAAGAGTAGCGAAACCATAGATATAAAGACGTGTATAGCCTTAAGAAGGTGTATGTCGTTTATGCCCGTAAACTTAAGGAGCGTAATGAAGGGGATATTTACGAGCTGCGGGTAGTGAGTGTATACGTTACCGAGTATCCTCTCGTAGTCGGTATTTATGCCGTAGGCCGGCAGCATGTACTTGTTAAAGAGCCCTTCGGTCAAAAAGTGCTCGGCGGCGAATATGGCCTGTGCGTCGCCGAAGGCCCAGGCCGACCAGCGGAGTTCGTGACCGGCCCTTATGGCGCCGAAGAGGAAGACCGCAAGGAGAAAGGCGAGGAGTATTACAATATATAAAATTCTGTTTTTAGACTCGCTGCTCACCACTCGTGCCTCTAATCCCTCTCTCTCGTACCATTTTCCTGCTTACTTGCCGGGCCGGTCTTTATGGTCCTATTGTGACTTCCGGAGCGAAACGCGCCATCTAAAATATATAACATTACGCCATAAATCACAACCGGTTGTGACGAGAGCGCAGGGGGCAGAGACCTATGTCCGGGCATGGGACGACTTCTCTTTAGAACGGTACTTCTTTATTTAATTGAAAAATAGACAAAGATAAGCTTATAATTAGTAGGTTATCTAAGATACGGACTAAAGCGGCCCCCTGTGCGGCCCGGTTCATTCGTGGAGTTTTTAAAAATCGTACAAAGCGCTGAAAATATAGAGACTTTTCCGGATACGCCCATATCGGAGCCAAAGGAGATATTTGAACACAAGTTCACCCTCCCGAAACATATGAGGCACTTGATCCTTTCGACCATGGGACATAAGACGATAGTTCCAAAAGAGTTTCCAGTGGCGAAGGTAAAGACTATCTACTTTGACGATATCGAGGATACTGCTTTTAACGACAGTCTCGACGGCTTTGTATATAAGCGAAAATACCGCCTTAGGGAGTATGTCGATACGGTCGGCGGCGCGCGTTATTCGCTAGAAGTCAAACTTCGTAACGACACCAAGACGAGCAAGATACGAAAGCTTATATATAAACCGTTGCCAAAGGATTACCACCTTACGACCTTCAGGGACCTGCTCGATACCTTTGAACGCGAGAACGGTTTTTCTCTCTCGCGCATGAGGATGGGCCTTACGGCAAGCGAACTCTTTATGGATACGATCATATATTACGAGCGTTATCGTTTCGACGATCCCTACGAAGATGCGAGATATAACCTCGACACCAATATCATTGTACACAGGGTCAATAAACACGAGCGCAGGCTTAAAGAAGGGATATATCTCGATCACGACATATTTGAGATAAAGAGCAGTGTAGGCCCCTTCGGGTTGCCGCACTATCTGAGAGACTTCGGCATAGAGCCGGCGGCATTCTCAAAGTTCGTCTGGGGCAAGGATATATTTGCATAGCACACAGGGCACACAGGTGTGCTCTTATTTCGCGGATAGAGTCTTTTAGGAATCGGTAATTTTTTTTCCGCGTTTGTTTTTATTTGTAGCTGCCATATTCGTTGAATCGATGCATGGGGCGGCGTTACCGATGAGTTTTATTAGGAGGTTTTTTTTAATATGGATCAACTTTCCAGTCTTTTAAAGACGGGGTCAAGCGAGCTTGGCCTGACCGAGTTCTTTATCTCGATAGTTTTCAGTCTCGTTGCAGGCATCATCGTGATGTTCCTCTACAGGCTCTATTTTCATAATACCTTCGACAGGAATGAGTCGCTCACAAAGAGCTTTGTCATCATCGCCCCGTCGATAAGCGCGGTATTCTGGGCCATCCAGTTCTCGCTTCCTCTCTCCTTAGGCCTGCTCGGAGCCTTAAGTTTCGTTCGTTTTCGCACGCCTATAAAGAAACCGGAAGATATAGGTTTTATACTGCTCGTTATTGCGCTTTCGCTGCTTTCTAGCGTATTTCGCTTCTATGCGGCAGGCATACTCCTGGGCGTTATCGCGGTCGTTATCTTCGTTAAATCTGTCTTTTTGGAGAAGGCCGTGCCCTTTGTCGGCACCGGCTCTTATTTGACGGCATTCTTGACGACTACCTCGTCGAGTGTCGAAGATCTCGATGTGGACGTTCGCGGCGCGCTTGTCGCGGGCATCAAGGGGCTTAAGGCAAAGGACCTTACCTTGAACGACGTAGTGCAGAAGGACGACGGTTATAGCCTCAGGTACTCTATATATGTAAAAACCCTCGGTGATAACACGGTCGCCGCAGCCATTGGCGCACTCGGCGAGATAGAGAGCCTTGAGCGCGTCGAGGTCTTTAATGGTCGCGTCGCCTAAAAACTTTTCCAATAGGGCCGGTAATAAAAACGGCAAGAAAAAAGGGCCGCTATACCTAATCCTTTTACTGGCAGCCATTGCCGTGGTGAGCCTGGTAGCCACATGGCTTGTCGATATCGGCGGTATTGAGAAGGTTACCGATACCGAGATGAGGGCCAACCTGCTTGCCGAGGTGAAGAAGGCCGAACCTCTCGTTGGTTACGAACCTGTCGTCAGCACCAACCTTTCAAATTTAATCTTCGACTATGATGTCAAAGGGCCACAGCCCCTGACAATGCCGTGGGCCGCGCAGGTTCCGCGCAGTCCGGGCGGCCTCTATCTCTACGCGTGGCGCGTAAGGGTCGCTTTTAACGCTTCCATCTCCGTAACGAAACCAAAAGGGGACGAGCGCTTTAATCTTGCCGTCTCAAGCGCCGACGGCGCTCCGGTATTTCTGAGCACTTCTCGCCTCTCGCTTCCGGGTGAGGAGGTCGATATCCCCGCCGGTATATATCTAGTACAGGTACTGTCAGATAAAACTCTCGATAGCTTTACCCTGAACTTCGACCGCGCCTCAGATTATGGTTCGTTCGCTGGTGGCGCAAAAGAGACCCAGCCCTTGCCTACAAAACTCAGGGAGGTCAATCTTGAGTTTGGGCCGAGGGCGATGAAGGACTTTCAGAGGTTGGTATCTCTGGCCGAGGGCTCTACCAAGATAGAGATCGTAAAGATGCCGGGCGGCAGGGTCGATGCGACCTTCTTAAGCGAAGAAGGCGCGCGTTCCGTTGATGTAAAGGTCGGCCTGTCGGGGCGGAGCCGCGAGCACCTGAAGGACTTTCCATCTATAGACGTAAAGGTCGGCGGGGGCAAGTCCTACGCCGGCCTGCCAAGTTTTAAACTCTACCGCCTTGATACCAAGAGCGGCGTTATGGACTTTGTAACCCTCTCGGTCCTTAGAGATATGGGGTTTTTCGTACCAAGGCACGATGTTGTTAAGTTATCGGTAAACGGCGAGTACCGTGGCCTATACTATCTGATGGAGACTGTCTCTACCGCGCTCTTTACGGGCCAAAAGAGGCTTGAGGGTTCGATCCTGGGCGTCGATGGCGACAAGATGTTCTTTGACTACCCGTACGGAGGAACGCTCGACGCCAGATATTTTCATAATACCGATGGAGCAAGCAAGAAGAGCGCGCGATACTTCCTTTCCAGGGATTTTAATAAGGATATAGACCGTCGTAAGTCAGCGGCATATATTGCTTTTTCATCCGTCTTTCTTACCGTGCACGGCCTTGGCGTAGACGACCTCCGTTTCTATAAGGACCCGGCGACCAATCTGATGACGCCGCTTCCGCGCGACCTGAACCCCGGCGCGTGGCTCTATAACGGCAATTCGCCCGACGACTTCAGGTCCTACCTGTCACATATGCCATACTCGCCAAACGCACCGCTCTATACGCTTTGGCCTGTAAAGAGGCTCTTGCCGGGCGGTTATAGCTATAACCGCAGTGAGAATCTCTTTCAGGGTATCTATACCAAACCGACGGCTACGGGAGTCACCGATATCCACTTTGCCTTCTCGACATTTCTTAACGAGACCGAGGGTCTTGGGCTGACCAATCAATACCTCTCTTATATTTCAGGCAATAAAGCGCTTGAGAATATGCTTAACTACCGCGTACTTAATGCGCTAGCCCTCATACTTGAGAGCGGCAATAAAGACCCGCTGGTAAGGTGGCAGTGGAGTTCTTTCTCAAAGACAGGATTTAGACACCTTGGCGATTTTATTAAGAATCATATATTCGATAACGGTATCGAGTTTTCAACAACTACCGAAGGTAAGGGTTTTTATTGGAATAACCGAACCTCGCAAAAACTTAGAAAAGGGCTTAGGCCAAGTTTTGTCTCTCCCATGGGTTATCAGATCCGTCCGAAGGAGATTGAAAATCAGTTCAGGCTCTCCTTTTTATTGGATAAGAAGGTATTTGAGATACTGAAAGAAGAGGGTCTATACGACGGCCCGACAAGTTATGTGGAAGAGGAAGTCGGTGACGAGTCCATAAGTCTGCCCCCCGTAAAGAACGATATCGCCTTCCCGCCATCGGGCAGGGGAAATGAAAGAAAGCTATCCGACGTGGCAGTGCATCTCTCGACTACCTATATCGACGACGATACGGCCCTTATCCTCTTTCTGGTTCGTAACGCGACCGAGCGGGCCGAAACCTATTCGCTTAAATTACGCGACGGGCTGCGTATTGTAAAGCCCTCTATCAACAAACTATTCACACTCTACCCGTCGAAGGAAGAGAGTCGCGTAACCCTAAAGCAGATTCTTATTAATCACTTCTTACTTGGTGAAAAGATGAGACTTTTAGCCTTTGAAATGGAGCTTGGAAAGGGCGCGGCCTTCTATTCGATGAACTCCCCGAAGCAGGGTTATACCCTGATGCCCCCCATGATGTATCTTCCCGCCAGGTCGCGCGCCGGCGGGCTAGAGAGTGCGACAGAGAGTGGGCCAGAGGGTGTTATCGGAGGCGACAGGCCAGCTTTTAAGGGGCTGCTCCTTAAGGTTGACGGTTATCATATCCCTGCCAATACGAAGCTGAGAGTTGAGTCCGATATCGTCTTGCCCGAGGGCTCCGCGCTCTTTATCCATGAGGGGGTGGAGCTTGGCCTTGCAGAGGGCGTCTCAATAAAGGTCAGGGGCGACCTGCGAATAAGCGGAACGCCCGAAAGACCGGTAAGATTTCTTTCCGCCTCGTCACCGGAGAAGGCAGGCGCGAAGGCAGGCGGGACGTGGGGCGGCCTTTACGCGGCCGGTACGGACGAGAAGCCGGTGCGCGTTCTTATTGAGAATGCGATATTCTCCGACTACGGCTCGTTTCCCAAGACAAGGGTTTCAGACCTGATGTTAAATGGCGGCATTACATTCTATCATGCCGATATTGTTATTAAAAATGCAAAGTTTCTCAATGCCGGAAGCGAGGATGCCGTAAATCTTATCAGCTCGGTAGCCGATATCGATAAGATGACGGTCGTCGGAGCCTATTCGGACGCGGTCGATCTCGACTTCTCGCTTACCGATATTGATCAATTGTCGATCTCCGGCAGCGGCGGCGACGGCCTTGACGCCTCTTTTTCGCTCGTCAGGGTTTCCCGCTCAGACTTTACCGGCCAGGCCGATAAGGGCATGTCGGTCGGCGAGATGAGTAATATCTATGTCTTCGATTCAAAGTTTACAGGTAACGACATGGGTATCGCCAATAAAGACCAGTCACATCTGCGTGTTAAAGGCTCGTTATTTAAGGATAACAGGGTGGCTATCTCTGAGTTTATCAAGAAACCGTACTTTGGCAAACCCATTGCCGAAATAGCTATGGATAATCGTTATGAAGGAAATGACAAGAAGTACGAATGGTTAGGTTTCTACAGTTATTAAAAAAAGAAACCATCCAGCTGAGCCCGATAAGATTTAACCTGCCAGATACCGCCCTCATCAAAAAGATTTTTTCTCAAAAATTTCTCTCAACTAAAGCGATTTCCATTCTGTTGATAAACTTTTCTATTGACATTTTTGCTAAATAATTATAGATATTTAATGTAGATAGGTAATAAAGAACATGAAGCCTCGGAATCTTGGGCCAAGTGATAGGTAGTTCTAATCCCAGGTTAAAAACCCGCGAAGGCGAACTCTCTTTTCGCTTACTTCCGAGTATGATCTAAAGATTGGCCCGTGAGGTAACGGGGACGCATTGTGCGCCCTCTGAAACAACTTGACTTCATAGGCAAAAACATGTTAATTTTTAACTAGATGGAGGATTTCAGAATGGGGCTTTATAACTTCGAGGGGCTTGACGAGCGTTTGCAAAAGCTTCTGGAAAGCTATGACGAGCTAAAGGCTGAGAATAGAAAGCTGGGTTCTCTACTCAAGGTGAAGAAGTCCGAGAACGACTGGCTTAAAGAAAGGCTAAAGGCGCTCGATAGCGAAAAAGGACTGGTCAAAGACAAGGTAGACGACCTGATCGAACGCCTGGAAAATATCGTATAGACACACAAGTGTGTTCTTAATTTCGCGCAGAGAGTTTTTAGTCAGTCGACAGTTTGTCATCCGCGATTGTCAATCTGAGTGAAGCGAAGAATCTCAGGCGGATATCGGGAAGGAAGATATCCGAAAGTTAGTAGATGCAGACGGCTTTTATTTCTCGATGAGCTTTTAGAGATCTAAAGCTTGCTTATCCACGATGACGGTCACAGAGAATAAGAGAAATTAAGAGGTCTTTTTTTGTAAAGATGAGCATACTGGAACTTGAAATACTGGGGCAGAAGCTTGCCGTTAAGAGCGATGAGGACGAGAGTTATATCAGGGCTGTCGAAAGCTACCTGAATAGCAAGGTCCTTGAGATAAAAGATAGCACTACGGCTGTCTCGACTCTCGACCTGGCATTACTAGCGGCGCTTAACGTAACCGGAGAGCTTGTGAAGACAAAGGAGAAGCTTAAGAGTCAGGATGAACGCACAGAGACGTTAATACAGTTGATCGACAGGAGTTTGGAGCAATAATAGAGCATTAAAAGGTGCGCCAGGGCGCATTAATACCTATTTAAGCGGCATCAAGATGAATGTATATGCATTAAGGCTACACAGAGCTGTGTGCCGGGATATACAATGATGCTGCTGAAAATTAGAGATTTTTTTCTGGATCAAGGCGGGGCTTAAAATAAAAAGCGGAGCGTACGTCTGTACGTGAGCATTTTTATTTTAAGTCTCAACGCAGCCACACAGGTGTGGTTTTCTATTCGCGGTGCTAACCTTCGTCGCCCGTATACTTCTTTACCCGCGACGAAGATTGTGCGAGAATAAGACCACACATGTGTGGCGGGAAAAAAGATCAATTTTCAGGGTTTCCCTGCGGTGTGCGTGATCGGGTTGGTATTTTTGAACCAATACTTTGAACTAGGGAGCTGGCTCTTGAAGCGGACGACATGCCTCTCTTCGGAAAGGACCTCGAAAGCCTCTATCCCGGCGCCCACCTGTCACAGACAGGTTCAAATAAGATTCGACACGCCACAGGCGGGGGATAACTAGGGAACCTCAAACCAGCGAAGTTTTTGAGACTATTTTTAGGAATACCAGATAAGAGAAATATATAAAGAGACCGTATTAAGTAATAAAAGGGCATATAGATTAATAAGTTGACCATATCTTTTAAAAATAGGACTTACAGGCGCTTCCCCCTCTTAACCGGTGGGGCGGTCCGTTAAGTCTTAAAGTTACTTGCGCCCTTTTATAATACCGGATTCCGGTCTTTTTTAGTTTTTACCGTTTAATTAATACGGTAGAGCTCTTATTACCTAATGTAGTTCCCCAAAACATTCGCTTTGGGATCTAATACTCCACATGTCAGATCGAACGCTTAAGCTCGCTATAAGGCGGGAATCGTTGAAGAAACGCTCGCTCTTGAGCCCTTCTGAAATATCCCGCTTGAGCCTCTCAATAGAGGCGAGCCTTATGGAACTTCCAGAGTTTGTCGCGGCTGACAAGATTGCGCTCTATTCGAGTTTTAACTCCGAGGTGCGAACCGGCCTGATCTTCAAAGAGGCGCTTTTGCATAATAAGCAGGTATATTTTCCAAGGGCGGATGAAGAGAGAAAACATTTACACTTTATAAGGGTTCTGGCGGCCGACGAGCTAAGGCCGGGACTCTACGATATCGACGAGCCGCCCCATTATGGAGAAGGGGAAGAGGTTTCGGTCGATAGTTTGGACCTTGTGGTAATGCCGGGCGTGGCCTTTGATCGATTCGGGTCGAGAATAGGTTACGGCAAGGGGTTTTACGACAGGGTTCTGGAGGGGGCGACCGCTTTTAAAGTGGCGCTTGCCTACGGGTGTCAGGTAACAGACCAAAAGATACCCATGGAGGCGCATGACGTGAGTGTCGATGCGTTGGTCACCGAATCCGCAATTGTGCGCTTCTAGAAGAGGGCACAGAGGTACGGCCTTTTTGCGGAGGAGGTCTTATAAGTCGCCGGATAGTTTTTTTCCCGTCTTTTTGGCAGATGACACGGATTTGAACTCTCCGGTATAACCGGCCAGGTAATGGGCCTTTATAGTTATAGATAGAGAGAAAGGGGTTTTTCATAAGATGGAAACTTCCAACATAATCATAACGGTAGTAGCCGCAGCGGTGACCCTTATCGTCGGTTTCTTCGTGGGTTCTTCAATGAAGAAGAGCGCCATGGATAAGGCGATAGCGGGTGGTAAAAAGAATGCCGAGGCCATAGCAGCAGAGGCCAGAAAAAAAGCTGAAAATATTACAAGAGAAGCTGAAAATATCACTAAAGAGGCCCAGTTACAGGCAAAAGAGACGGTATATCAGGCAAAGCAGGAGGTAGAAAAAGAGACCTCAGAACGCAAGAAAGAATTATTTTCACTCGAAAAACGCATTCTCAAAAAGGAAGAGAGTCTTGACCGCAAGTTTGACAATATCGATAGAAAAGAGGACGATCTCGGCAAGAGGGATAAAGAACTCCAACGCCAGGAAGCAAGGCTCAAGGAGATGGAGACCGAGGTAACGGACGTACTTGAAGATGAAAAGAGAAAGCTCGAAGAGATAAGCGGACTATCGGCGGAAGAGGCCAAAAATGTCCTCTTGGAGGCGATGGAGGCCGACGCGAAACACGACGCCGGAAAGGTCTTGAAGCGCATCGAAGAAGAGACGCGCTCCGAAGCCGAGCAGACCGCAAAGACTATTATGGCCACGGCCATACAGCGTTACGCCGGCGATTACGTCGCAGAGAGGACCGTTTCGGTCGTACAACTGCCGAGCGACGATATGAAAGGCCGTATTATCGGGCGCGAGGGACGTAATATTCGCGCAATAGAGGCCGCGACCGGCATAGATATCATCATCGACGATACGCCGGAGGCAGTAATACTATCGGGCCACAACCCGGTTCGCCGCGAAGTCGCAAAGCTTTCACTAGAACGTCTGATAACCGACGGCAGGATTCACCCGGCGCGTATCGAAGAGATAGTGCTTAAGGTAGAGGCCGAGGTCGAACGCGGTATTATGGAGGCCGGAAAGCGCGCCGTATTCGATACCGGCATACACGGCGTAAATCCGGAGATACAGAAACTTATAGGCAGGCTCAAGTTCCGTACCAGTTACGCGCAGAATGTCTACGCCCACTCCATGGAGGTCGCCTTTATATGCGGCGTCATGGCGTCAGAGCTTGGCCTATCCGCCAAGCAGGCCCGCAGGGCCGGCCTGCTTCACGACATAGGCAAGGCCGTCGACCACGAGGTAGAGGGGCCGCACGCCACCATAGGCGGAGAGCTTGCCCGTAAATACGGCGAGTCCAACAAGATCATCTCGGCCGTGGCCTCGCACCACGACGACAACCCCGATTCGATACTCGGCGTGCTCGTTCAGGCCGCCGACACCCTAAGCGCCGCGCGTCCGGGCGCTCGCCGCGAGATGCTCGAAAGTTATGTAAAACGTCTTGAAGATCTTGAGAAGATTGCTACGAGCTTCTCAGGTGTTGAAAAGTCCTATGCCATGCAGGCCGGACGCGAGATCAGGGTAATAGTATCGAACCACTCGGTAAACGACGAGGGCGCCCTGGTGCTCTCAAACGACATAGCAAAGAAGATAGAGGCAGAACTATCCTATCCAGGACAGGTTAGGATAACGGTGATACGCGAGACAAGGGCGGTCTCCTACGCCAAATAAAAAATGCCACACAGGTGTGGTTTTATTTCGCGGAGGAAATTCCCAGAGGCGACATAACTTTTCGTTCGCGTTTTGAGTTTAGTGTATGTTGACCTCGGAAAAAATCTCTAATTTTTAGCACACAGGTGTGCTCTTATTTCGCGGTGTACGTTTCTTGATGCCGGTAGTCTCTTGTCCGCGTTTTGCGTTTATCGCCTCGACCTCGGTGAAGATCTCTAATTTTCACCTCTACTTAAGTAGTTTTGTAGGATGGGTCATAATATAACCTCCTCTCCCCTGTGGGGAGAGGATAGAGGTGAGGGGACTGGTGGGCCTTTTCTTCATATGTTTTGAGGTACAGGCCCTTGTCGGTTCAAGGTTGTACCTTGAACCGGAACGTTAAAACCGGTAGGCGTTAGGAGACCGGCTAAAATAACGTTGCTTTGCAGGTGGAGAGTTTTAATTTCCTGGGCTGTGGGGGTACAACCCTGAACCGGCGAGTATACTGCCGTAGGGTGGGCACTGCCCACCGCTTTCTTCTTTAAATAATCATGCAGGTTAGGTAGAGCGAAGCATAACGTAGCAAAACCCAACAGTACCATATAAGAGCAACGAGATAGATGGCAGAACCAATACGCATACTATTCATAGGCGACCTCGTAGGCAAGCCCGGACGGAATGCCGTTCAAAGGCTTCTGCCGGTCCTGTCGAACCGCCTCTCGCCCGATATGGTGATCGCCAACGGCGAGAACTCGGCCGGGGGCTTTGGCATAACGGCGGAGATCAGCGAGACGCTCTTTGATATGGGCGTGGACGTCATAACGACCGGTAACCATATATGGGACCAGCGCGATATATACGACTATCTCGACGAGACGCCGCGCCTCATTCGTCCGCTGAACTATCCGGGTGACAGCCCCGGTAATGGCTCCTATATATACGAGTCGCCTGCTGGCCTTAAGGTAGGCGTTCTGAATCTGGCGGGTCGGGTATTTATGTCCAATCTCGATTGCCCCTTTGTGGCAGCCGATGAAGAGGTCGCAAGGCTTCGGGCCGAGACAAATATCGTTCTTCTTGATATGCACGCCGAGACTACTAGCGAGAAGTACGCCATGGCCTATTATCTCGACGGACGCGTTAGCGCGATCTTGGGGACCCATACGCATGTGCAGACCGCAGACGAGCGGATATTTCCAAAAGGCACGGCCTATATAAGCGACGTCGGCATGACCGGCCCAACCAACTCTGTCATCGGCATGAAGCCGGACAGTGTGCTTACACGTTTCCTAACCCAGCGCCCAACGCGCTTCGAGGTGGCAAAGGGCGGCGTGGAGCTCCAAGCGGTATTTATGACAATCGACCCGGATTCCGGCAAGGCATTATCAATAGAACGCATAAAAGAACCTTTGAACTAGGCTTAGATAATAATGACGATAGACCCAAAAGAACAACTAAGACGTATCAAGCGCGGCTCCGAGTCCCTCATAGACGAAGAGACCCTGTTAAAGAGGCTCGAAGAGTCGGTCGAGTCCGGTACGCCGCTGCGCGTAAAGGCCGGTTTCGACCCGACCGCTCCCGACCTGCACCTCGGTCATACCGTATTGATTCAGAAGCTTCGCGTATTTCAGGAGCTTGGCCATACGATAGTCCTTCTTATAGGCGACTTCACAGCCCTTATCGGCGACCCGACGGGCCGTAACGAGATGCGTAAGCCGCTCACTAAGGAAGCTATTGAGGCCAACGCCGCCACATACCGTGACCAGGTCTTTAAGATACTCGACGAAGATCTCACCGAAGTCGTCTACAATAGCCATTGGATGGGCGAGTTATCTTCTGCCGATATGATATCGCTTGCTTCGCGTTATACGGTCGCCCGCATGCTTGAGCGCGACGACTTTTCCAAGAGATATAAAGAGCACCGCCCGATCGCCGTGCACGAGTTCCTATACCCCTTGATACAGGGTTACGATTCGGTCTTTTTAAAGGCCGACGTCGAGCTTGGCGGCACAGACCAGCTCTTTAACCTGCTCGTCGGGCGTGACCTTCAGCGCGAGTACGGCCAAAGGCCGCAGGTAGTGCTGACCATGCCGATACTCGAAGGGCTCGACGGCGTGCAGAAGATGAGCAAATCTCTCGGCAACTATATCGGCATCACCGAGCCTGCAAAAGAGATCTTCGGCAAGGTCATGTCGATCTCCGACGACCTGATGATACGCTATTACGAACTGCTTACCGATATAAGCGCCGATAAGGAAGAGGCTATAAAGAGCGGAAAGCTCCACCCCAAGGCCGCAAAAGAAGAGCTTTCCGCGCTCTTGACCGCGCGTTTTCACGGTAAAGATGGCGCGGTAGAGGCGGAGGCTGCTTTTAAGGAGTTATTTCATAAGAAGAAGACTCCCGACGATATCGAAGAGCTAAAGCTCTCTGTCGAAGGCGATTCTATATGGATAGCTGCCTTAATAAAAGAGGTCGGATTCGCCACCAGCACCTCCGACGGACGCCGCAAGGTCGAGCAGGGTGGTGTAAAGATAGACGGCGAGCGCGTGACAGACCCCAAGGCTCAGATAGAGGCGACAGGCGAGCTGCTACTTCAGGTGGGCAAGCGTTTCTTTAAGAAGATCATTTTTAAAAATTGATCCTGTAGACAGGAATCTTCTTTATGTCGCGGAGTGAGTATTCGGCGGCCCGGTAATGGTATATCCGCGTCTATGGTTATTTGCCTTTTGACAGGGCGTTTAGGGTGTTGTTGGGTTTCGCGCGATGAGGCTGCGCTCTACCCAACCTACAATATTAGAAAGCCCCTTTGTAATCGTGTAGGTTGGGTAGAGGAGGCGTAGCCGAACGAAACCCAACAGTACCTTAAACGCGTTTCCGAAAGGCAACCAACTAAAGACTATAATATGATATTCCTAATTTTATGTCATCTCCCCTTACTTTCAACGCGGGTAGAAAATCCTCAGGTCGCCAGGAAATAACCTTTCGAAATAAGACCACACCTGTGTGAAATAATTTTATTTGATTTTTCTCTGCATAATGGTAGAATATTTTCTTATATATTTTCAGGAAGAAAGAAGCCTTCCTGACGAAGTCGTATCTGGCATGTTAGAACGGAGGTTTATAATAGTATGAGCATAAAGAGACTTTTTATCAAATCGAAGAAATTTAAGGGGCTTGGCTTCTTTGCAGTAGTTGCGGCGCTTTCGCTTACGCTTACGGCCTGCGGCGGCGACGCTCCCAAAGCGCCGAAGAAGGCGACACCTGCTCCGGCTGCCTCTGCCATAAAGGACGGACTGCAGCTGCCCGAGGGACACCCCACGGCTGCTCCTGAAGGAATGGCGGCCGGCAAGAAGGTCGGCCCGGCAGACCATACGACACTTAAGAGTGACAAGTCTATCGTGCTCTCTGATGAAGTCAAGGCCAAGTGGAAGAGCGCAAAGATACTCATATTGGATTCCGAGTCCGGCCAGTCTGTCGTAAAGACGATAGACGTCGGTTCCGGCATACAGCTTAACGAGCAGTATACGCTCAAGCTTGACGCATTCATCCCGGACTGGGCCATAGACGAGGCCGGCATTATCTCGCGTTCGAACGAGCCAAATAACCCGGCCATCCAGGTGAGGGTAGTCGATGGCGCCAATGCCGTATCTTCCGGCTGGGTATTTGAGTCGCTTCCCGACTTTAACTCGTACAAGAACGACAGGTACAAGCTGGAGCTTCTACCGTCCGACTGATTAAGCGCTTAGCTTTAGTAGTTCGAAAAAAAATAGAGTTTTATAAGGAGAGATGCCCGAGTGGCTGAAGGGTCACGCCTGGAAAGCGTGTGTGCTTTAACGAGCACCGAGGGTTCGAATCCCTCTCTCTCCGCCACTAAAAATTGATCTTTTTCCCTGACTCTGCGTTGGAGCGATGATGAAAAATGCTCACGTGAAATACCACGCTCCGCTTTTTAATCATCGCCCCGCCTTGATTCAGGAAAAAATCTCTAATTTTGAAAATTGATCTTTTCTTCAATCTCTTCGTTGGGACTAAAAATATAAAAACTCACGTGAAAGACCACGCTACGTTTTTCTATTTTCAGTCCCGCCTCGACCTTGAAGAAAATCTCTAATTTTTACCACAGATTGATCGTTTTTCTCTGTTTTCGTAGGGTGGGCACTGCCCACCGCCTTGTCTTTAATAGTTTTACCGGGAGAGATGCCAGAGCGGACGAATGGGGCTGACTCGAAATCAGTTGAGGCGCGTGAGTGTCTCCGGGGGTTCGAATCCCTCTCTCTCCGCCATTAAAAATTGATCTTTTTCCCTGACTCTGCGTTGGAACGACGATAAAAAATGCTCACGTGAAATACCACGCTCCGCTTTTTGATCATCGCCCCGCCTTGATTCAAGAAAAAATCTCTAATTATTGCACACAGGTGTGCTTTTTTGTCGCGGAGAAAGTTTTTAAGATGTCGCTAGTCTTTTGTCCGCGTTGATAGTTTTGAATGGTCTCTTCTGCCGGTTCAAGGTTGTACCTTGAACCGGAATATTAAAAACCGGTAGCTCTGAAGAAACCTGTGTAAACGACAGGGCTTTGTACTTTTCGCAGGGTGGGCTGTGCCCACCAAAATGTCAGTCTGCGCGTAGCGAAGAGTGACAAATTGAGTGCTTGATTTATTCACTCATATGCATTACAACTATATATAGTGTGCGTCTGAAAATTAGAGATTTTTTTCGAGGTCGAGGCGCGGCGTGAAATAGAAAAGTGAAGCGTGGTCTTTCACGTGAGCTTTTATATTTTGCGACGCAACGAAGAGATCGGAAAAAAGATCAATTTTCAGGGGTGGTACTGATAGCCGGGTCTTGCGCAATAGATGCACCGCGAACCCCGCCAGGTCCGGAAGGAAGCAACGGTAGTAGTGCTTTCTATGTGCCGCAAGGGTGCCTGGCTATC
>JAJCZF010000082.1 GCA_029262535.1 Deltaproteobacteria bacterium | reverse complement strand
CCTCTGTATATCTCAAGAAGCCGATAGCCTACCTCTGTAACGGTCAGAAGATAAACGGCGATATCGGCATAGCGACGAGCGAGGCGGTTGGCAATCTTCTATTTAGATAGAAACTTTCATTTAAGCTTTTATATAGGGGGCAGTGAATAATGGCAAAGAAAGCGCCACTAAAAGTAATAACCATATCAAGCGGCAAGGGCGGCGTCGGCAAGACCAATGTCAGCGCGAATCTGGCGGTATCTCTTGCAAAGACGGGAAAAAGAGTTATACTACTGGATGCGGACTTAGGGCTGGGTAATCTGGATGTTATTCTCGGATTATCGCCGAAATATAATTTCGCCCATGTCGTTCGCGGCGAGATGGACCTTGAGGATATCGTCGTCGAAGGCCCGATGGGTATAAAGATAATACCCGCGGCTTCGGGCATTCAGGAGCTTACGAATCTCACGGCTGCGCAAAAGGTAAATCTCTTTACACAGGTAGAGGCACTGCACGGCGGGATTGATATGCTCTTGATCGACACGGGGGCCGGGATATCTAATAATGTCCTCTTCTTTAACCTCGTAGCCGGAGACAAGATCATCGTGGCCTGCCCGGAGCCGACTTCGATAGTCGATGCCTACGCGCTCATGAAGGTGCTTCATCTCAAGTACGGCGAGAAGCGCTTTAACCTGCTCGTCAATATGGCCGAGAACGGAGGCGAGGGGCTTGAAGTATACAAGAATCTTACGGCGGTGGCCGACAAGTATCTAAATATTTCTCTAGATTATCTCGGTTACGTGCCGAGAGACAAGAAGATTCCGCTCTCGGTTAGGGCCCAAAAGCCGGTGAGCGTGCTTTACCCGGAGAGCGAAGCCGCCAAGAGCTTTATGAAGCTCGCCAGGGTAGTAAATAATTTTCCGCCATCGGACTTTAACGACAACCTGCATATATTCCCGACCGAAGAAGAGACGGAAGGGCTGATAGGGGAACAGAAACCGCATTGAACAACCAGCGCGCAATAGAGGGCTATGCAAGCGCGACAAAGGACGAACGCGACAAGATTACCATGTCGTTTGCGCCTCTTGTCAAGATCATAGCCACGAGGCTCGCCATGCGCCTGCCGCCCCACATTGAGATAGACGACCTTATCAATGTGGGGATCGCGGGGCTGATAGAGGCCATCGATAGATTTGACCCGACCAAGGGGGTAAAGGTGGAGACCTTTATCTCTTTTCGTGTTAAGGGGGCAATGCTCGACGAGTTAAGAAAGATGGACTGGATGCCGCGCTCCGTACGCCAGAAGGCCAGAAAGCTCGAAGAGGAATTTGTCGAGTGCGAACTGAAACTCGGATATGCGCCGTCTGACGAGGAGATGGCTATATTTCTCGAAATGGAACTGGAGGACTATTATAAACTGCTGCACGACGCCAGCGGCGCGAGCATAATGAGTTTTGAGGATATGGGTTACACGCGCGGCGAAGACGAGCGTAATATAATGGAGTGCATCGCCGACCCCAATTGCGAAGACCCTGTTGCGGAGCTTAATCTGGCGGAGACCCGCCACCTCCTATCAAACGCCATAGAAGAGCTCTCTGAAAAAGAACAATTAGTCCTTTCGCTCTACTATTTTGACGACCTTAACCTTAAGGAGGTTGGAAAGGTCATCGGGGTATCGGAGTCCCGTGTCTGCCAGCTCCACAGCCAGGCAGTTATCAGGCTTAAGGGAAAGCTCAAAAAAGTCCTTTAGAAAACTGTAGAACCGAAATCTAAGATCTTCTTGGATCCTGCCACTTAAATATCAACTTTCTATCACCGAATATTCAAATAAGCCCCCTGTAATGGCTACAACAGGTGCTATTGTCTTTGCTATTATGGGACTAAGAAGGCCAAGGCGATCCTCTTTTGTGGTTTTTTTGGGAAGTCGCTTTTAATTTGTTGATTTCAAAGTATTTTTAGTGTTAAAATTCTCTAGTTTAAAAAATATAAATATAAAAACGGCGCTTTTTAGAGGACTTTTCCGTCCCCGACGTGCGAGTAAAACCGTATCTTTACCAGGTTATTGCTGATTATGAAATCTTATTTTCAATTAGAATCGGAGTTATCTCAACCATGGAAGAATTAGACGAACTGCTAAAACAGCTTGAATCGGAAGATAGCACCGACAGGCACGAGGCCACCTGGAAGCTCGGCGGCCTGGAAGACGCAAAGGCCGTGGAGACACTGGTAGGGCTCCTTAAAGACCCGTCTCCTCTTATAAAAGACGAAGCCGTGAACTCGCTGGCCCGTATAGCGAACGAAGAGGTCGTTAAGGCCGTTGTGCCGCTGCTCTATTCTCATGAGGTATATATCAGGAATATTTCTCTGGAGATACTCTCAAGGTTAGGCGAGGTATGCCTTCCCGAACTCAGCGCGCGCCTGGGCGAAGAGGATGAAGACGTCCTTAAGTTCGTTATCGATATCATCGGTCTCATAGGCAATCACGAGCCGGTCCCGAAGGTAATACCCCTCTTAAAACACAAAAATCCGAATATCCGCGCCGCCGTTGCCGTCGCCTTTGGCAAGATGTACGCCACAGAGGCCATCGAACCTCTTTTGGAGGCCCTTAACGACGACGACGAGTGGGTAAAATTCTCTGTGCTTGAAGCGCTCGGCACTATAGGAGGCGCACAGGTCACGGAAAAGCTTCTGGACGTATTTCGCGCAATAGACGTATCGCGCATAGCGGCCATAGACGCCCTTTCACAGCTGGCCGAACCGAAGGACTGCGAAAAGGTCATGCATGTAATCGCCTCTCCCGGCGTATCCCACGTTCTCTCTGTCGATACGGTCGTGAGGTTTATAGAACGCTTCCAGGGGCACATGTCCGAGGAGGACAAAAATATCTTTCTCGACATACTCGCCCCGCGCCTTCATGAGGCCGACTTTTTTGAGCAACAGGACATTATCAAGGGGCTCGGCCTGCTAGAAGACAATAGCGCCCTGGATACGCTTCTTCTCTTTGCCGTGACCAGGGAGTACGAGGACGATATGCGCATGTATCTGAAAGACGCTATCATCTCCTGCGCCAAGACCGACAAGATTATAGAGGCTATAAAAGAGTATCCGACAAAGATGCTTGTCTTTGCCGAAGCCCTTGGAGAGATAAAAGACCCGGATTCGGTCGCCGATATGTGTGAGATCTATAAGGCCAGCGACGACAGGACGGTCAATCGCTGCTTGGTTGAGGCCATAGGCGATATAGGAGATAAGGAAAGTTTTGACACATTGCTGGAGGCGGTATCGGACGGCGACGGCACAACAAGAAAGTTTGCCGTAAGGGGACTGGCGAAGATGGGCGACGATCACGCGGTCAAGCCCATCCTTGACGCGCTCGCCGACGAGCCTTACGACGATGTCAGGGAGGCAATGGGCGAGGCTATCGCTTCTTTCTCCGGCGACGAGGTCGAGTCGGCTCTTGTTTCACTCCTTTGCAACGATAAGGCGGAACTCCGGCTCATCGGCGCGAGCGGCCTTTCGGGTTATAAGAGCGACGCCGCCAAGGATGCGCTGGGCAAGGCCTTTGACGATGAAGACGCAAAGGTGCGGAGCGCCGCCGTTCGGAGCCTTGCTACCTTTACCAATGACGACGTGGCTACAACCATTGCCGGCGCTCTTTCCGATAGCGAAAAGGAAGTCCGCCTTGCGGCTTTAGATGTGCTCAGCTCACATCCGCTCGGTATTAAATATGTAGTACAGGCGCTCTCGGACGACGATATGTGGGTTCGTTTCAAGGCCGTGAACCTGCTTGCGGACAAGGGCGCGACCGAGGCCGAAGAGAAACTTATAGAACTTTTAAAAGACGACGAGGTCCCGGTAAAGATATCGGCGGCCCGTGCGCTTGGAAAACTAGGGTCGAAAGATGCCGTGGATACGCTTAAAAGTTTTACGGATCATGAGGACTCGAATCTCAGCGAGGCTGCAACGACCGCTCTAAGCGAGTGCGAGGGATAGTCTCTTTTTTCAACTTGGTCAGGGCGTTTTTATTATAGACGCCCGTTATGATTATCATCGGGGTTTTTATGGCAAAACATAAGATGGCAACCGATATTTTTCGGCAGGTGAAGGATTTCATCTACGAAAAATGCGGCATATCCTTTACCGAGAATAAGATATACCTCCTGGAGGACAGGCTTAGCAAAAGGCTCGACGAGCTGAATATGTCCTCCTACGAAGAGTATCTCTATTACCTTAAGTACGACCCGAACCGCCGTAACGAGTTAAAGAGTCTCTACAATTCCATAACGACGAACGAGACCAGCTTTTACCGCGATATGGTGCAGCTAACGGCCTTCAGGACCGGTGTTCTGCCGATGGTCTTAAAATCTAAAAACCCGAGAGACAAAACCCTTCGCGTATGGAGCGCCGGTTGTTCCACCGGCGAGGAGCCATATACGCTTGCCATGATGTTTCTGGATGAGAACCTGCCCATGAAGGGCTGGCGTATTGAGATCATTGCCAGCGACATTAGCGACCGGGTCCTGCAGAGCGCGAGAAAAGGCGTTTACGGCGATTATGCCATCAGGAATACCAACCCTGTCGCCCTGAAGAGATTTTTTACAAAACAGAATGACGGCTACCATGTCAACCCCGAAGTAAAGCGCATGGTTCGCTTTATGAGCATCAATCTTTTTGATACATACGAGACAAGAAATGCCTCAAAAATTGATATCATTTTCTGTCGTAATGTTATAATATATTTTGATGACGATTCTAAGAGAAAGGTCATGGGTCACTTTTATGATGCCCTGACCAAGGACGGAGTACTTGTGCTCGGCTTTTCCGAGACTCTGATAAACCTGACCAGGGCATTTAAGGCCAAGGGTATTAATCGTTGTATAGTTTATGAGAAGGTTTAATCGAGGAGGAGGCCTTTTAAAATGAGTAAAAATATACTTATTGTTGATGACTGCGATACGACTCGCAAGATTCTAACTTATATGGTGAAGGGTGCGGGCCATAGTCCTGTCGGCGCTATCAACGGCCTCGATGCCCTTGAGAAACTGGCGCAGAACGAAATATCGCTTGTGGTGACGGATCTAAATATGCCTCAGATGGACGGTTTCGAGCTGGTAGAGTCAATGAGGGAAAACCCGGACCTGAAGCATATTCCTATCATCATGATTACGACCGAAGCCGACGCGCTGAAAGAAGAAAAGGGCAAGGACGCGGGTGTTGATATATTTATGAGCAAACCGGTGACGAGCAAGTGGCTCTCATATCAGATTATGAAATTAGTATAGATTAAGAAACTCTGCAGGGGCCGGCGACCTGGCCCGTAGATCACCTTCAAGGAGGAAATGCCCATGGGTGTGGATCCGGATATGCATATATTGCTCGTCGATGATTTCTCAACGATGAGACGTATTATAAAAAACCTTTTAAAAGATATCGGTTTTATAAATATCGACGAGGCCGAGAACGGGCAGGCCGCTTTTGCCAAGCTCAAGGCCGGTAAGTTCGACTTTGTCATAAGTGACTGGAATATGCCGGTCATGACAGGCATCGAGTTCCTTCGCGCCGTTCGTGGGGATGCCGACCTGAAGGAGACTCCGTTCCTGATGGTTACGGCGGAGGCCAAGCAGGAGAATGTCGTCGAAGCCCTTCAGGCCGGTGTTAATAACTATGTTGTTAAGCCTTTTACGTCGGCGACCTTAAAAGAAAAAATAGACAAGATTTTCGGGTCCTGATTTGCGCATTGAGTAGGTTGCGACTGTGAGGCCGCGCTTTTTCAAAGGCTCATCTTTTCTTTATATCTTTTCAATAATTCGTAGTCCAACTAGGTAACGGGAGGATTCAATGTCCGAGCAAGAATCGATTCTTGATAAATTATCAGATATAACAAAGACTATCGCCGAAGGCGATATAGGCTCCGATGAGAACTTTACCGTGCTTAGCAAGAGTCTCTCGGGCGCGCTTGCCGATGTCGCCCATTCGATTGAGGACATAAGAAAGAGCCTCATAGACGATGTTACGCCCAACCTCACCGAGGGAAGCGATGAGAATCCGAGCGCTTTTGGCCATCTTGGGGATATTAACAAAACACTCTCCGACGCCGCCGACCGTCTCTTCGAACTTACGGAAAAGGGCATAACAGACAACGACCGTTCAAGTGAACTTATTGCGAAACTCGGTGGGCTGGTTGACGGTGGTAACGGCGACGCAAAGGGCGTAGTTGAGGAACTTGCGAAGATAAACTCGCAGTCCAAGAGCGAATTGATGGAGTTCTTTACGGCACTTTCCTTCCAGGATCTCGCCGGACAGAAGATAATGAAGGTTAACGACCTGATAAACGAGGTCGAGACGAAGATACTTCAGATATTGGTGGTCCTCGGATACACCAACCCGGATAAGACGGAAAAGCAGGACGAGATGCTCAGCGCCCTCAAGGAGACGAGCGGCCCGATTGAACAGACTATGGTGGACGATATACTTAAAGAGTTCGGTCTGTAAAGGCGGAGGTTTTGTTTGATGGATGATATGTTCGGCAGCGAGGAGATGCAGGAGATTCTTCACGATTTTCTTGTGGAGACAACTGAACTTCTTGAAAGCATAGACCAGCAGCTCATTGAGCTTGAAGAGGACCCCGAGAATACCGAAATTCTCAATTCCATCTTCCGCTCTGTTCATACAATCAAGGGCGCATCAGGATTTCTGGGCCTTACGGTAGTCGTCGATGTCGCCCACAAGGGCGAAGAGCTTCTCGATAAGCTTCGTAACCACGAACTGGTAGTTACCTCTTTACGCATGGACGCCCTGCTTGCGGCGGCCGACATGTTAAAACTGCTTATCGAGCACATCCGCGCGGACGACGGCCTGTCCGAGGATACCTCCGAGATACTGGCGCGCTTGAGAGAGGCGGAGAAAACCACTGCTGAAGATACTGCCTCTGCAGGGTCGCCTGAAGAGGCGGCTCCGCCCGAAGAAGCTCCGCCTGTTGAAGAAGCCCCTCCAATAATAGAAGAGCCTGCCGCGCCTGTCGAAGAAGAGCCAGTCGTGGTTGAAGAGCCACCGGCGCCTGAAGAAGCAGACGCCCCTGAAGAAGAAATCGAAGAGGATTTAGAAGAGATCTCAGATGAAGACAGGCTCATAGCCGAAGCAATGGCTCCATCCGCTCCTGAGCCGCCCTCGCCCGCGCAGGCTAAGCCTGCCGCTGCTGCAAAGCCAGCGCCTTCGAAACGACCAGCCAGAGAAGAGACAGAGACGATACGTGTCGATACCGAGCGTCTCGACAGTGTAATGAATATGGTTGGAGAGTTGGTCCTCGGACGTAACAGGTTGCTGCGCCTTTCGTCACGCCTTGAGGATAAATACGAAGGCGACGAAGTTGTTGAGGCCCTTGCCGAGAACTCGGCACATATAAATCTTATAACTACCGACCTGCAGCTTGCCGTCATGAAGACACGCATGCAACCCGTCGCCAAGGTATTCGGTCGCTTTCCGAGGATGGTCAGGGACCTGGCGCGTGACAAGGGCAAAGAGGTACAACTTCTGCTTGTCGGCCAGGAGACGGAGCTTGATAAGACCGTCATCGAAGAGATCGGCGACCCGCTGGTCCATATGGTGCGAAATGCCGTTGATCACGGTATTGAGATGCCGGATGTCCGTGCAAAGGCGGGCAAGGACAAGAAGGGCACTGTAACGCTTTCGGCCTTTCATAAGGGTAATAATATACATGTATGTATTGAGGACGACGGCAAGGGTCTCAATGCCGAGTCACTCAGGTTAAAGGCCATTGAAAAGAATCTTATTACGCTCGACGAGGCCGATAAGATGAGCGATTCAGAGGCCTTTAACCTCATCTTTGCTCCCGGCTTTTCTACAGCCTCGGTCATTACCGATACGTCGGGGCGTGGCGTAGGCATGGATGTCGTAAAGACCAATATTAACAAGCTTAACGGTAGTATAGATATAGAATCCGGGATTGGCAAGGGCAGTAAGATGACACTTCAGCTGCCTCTGACGCTCGCTATCATTCACGCGTTGATGATCGGTTTCGATAAAGAAGAGTATGCGGTGCCGCTCTCCTCGGTCGTTGAGATCCTGAAGATTTCAGAGGACGAAATCACCACTATCGAGGGGCAAGAGGCGCTATATTTTAGAGATAAGGTCTATCCTTTGCTTCGTCTCTCCGATGTTGTGGAAACTGTAGACACATATAAGGCAGACGACGAGATCTTTGGCCGCGACGCTCCTGGCGCCGTCACTGCCGGAGCCGAGGCCGGGACAGAGGACGAGGCGGCGGACTATTCGCAAGAGACTGAAGAGTTTTCCCCTCAAAACGCGCCACATGACGATTTAGGCGAGGGTGAAGAAGACGCTCCTGAGGAAGGCGGTGAGGATGAAAAGTCATATTCTTACGCAGTGCTTATGTCACACGGAGATAAAACCTTCGGTCTGCTTGTCGAACGCCTGATCGGACAGGAAGAGGTCGTTATTAAGTCGATGGGTAACTACCTGTCCAATATCAAAGGTATATCCGGCGCAACCATTACAGGAGACGGTCGCGTTGTTCTTATAGTAGATGTAGTAGGCCTTGTGAGTAAGGTATCCGGAATAGGTGTATAGTTTAAATGGCATTTGACAAGATCAAGGTTCTGGTTGTAGACGATTCATCCTTCATGCGCCGCGCCATACGCGGCATGATAGATGACGATCCGGCGCTTACCGTTATCGACGTAGCGAGAGACGGACGAGAGGCCGTTGAAAAGTGTAAAAGGCTAAAACCCGATGTCGTTACCATGGATGTCGAGATGCCTGTCATGGACGGCATTACGGCCCTGAAGCATATAATGGAAGAGTGCCCGACGCCGGTACTGATGCTCTCGTCGTTGACCGTTGACGGCGCAAAGGCGACCTTCGAGGCCTTTGAGCTAGGCGCTCTCGACTTTATACCGAAACATCTCGATGATTTTTCATTTAATATTTTTAAGATACAAAAGATGGTGACCGGCAAGATCAAGGCCGTCGCCAGAAAGCGCGTTGTTCAGAAGGGCGCTACCGCAAGGCCGGTTAAGATAATCGACCGTACTATCGGCACGGTCAGTGGCGCGAAGTTCTCATCCAGGCATGTCGCCATTGTCGCCATAGGAGCCTCCACCGGAGGGCCCAAGGCGGTTCAGGATGTGCTTAAGAGGATGCCCGCCGATCTGCCTGTCACTTTTATAGTTGTGCAACATATGCCCAGGAACTTTACCGGTCCCTATGCCGAGCGCCTTAATCAGCTCTGTAAGCTCACGGTTAAAGAGGCCAGGGACGGCGACATCCTTAAAAACGGCACAGTGCTTATCGCTCCTGGCGGGACTCAGATGAAGCTCGTAAAGAGGGGCGCCCTGGAGGTCAAGATTCTTCTCGAAAACAAACCTGAAGAGGCCCTCTACAAGCCGTGCGTTGACGTTACTTTTAAGACCGTAGCCGAGTGTTATCCGAGCCGCGCCCTTGGTGTTATTATGACCGGCATGGGTTCGGACGGCGCTATCGGCATGAAAGATATCAAAAATACAGGCGGTAAAACATTAGTACAAGACGAGGCGAGTTGCGTGGTCTACGGCATGCCTAAGGCCGTGGTGGACGCAAATTTACAAGACAAGATAGCTAGCCTCGACCAGCTGGCTGGCGAGATAATAAATATGGTTTAACTTGGATATTCTTACAGTTATAGGTCTTATTTTGGGTTTGGCCGTCGTCGTAGGCGGCCAGGTATTGGAGGGCGGCTCTCTTGAGGCCATATTTCAGCCCACTGCGGTGCTTATCGTCTTTGGCGGCACCTTTGCAGCTCTCTTCGTGCAATACTCCATAGGTACGGTTATTAGATCCGTAGCCCTTGTCGGGTCGACATTTGTAAGCCCGAAAGACAATCTTCAAGAGTTAATCACCGATATTACCGGTTTTGCCAGACATGCTCACAGGCACGGCCTGCTTTCTCTTGAGAACAAGGCCAAACATATCGCCGATCCCTTCTTTAATAAGGCGCTTCAGCTAGTTGTCGACGGTTCCGGCCTCGAAGAACTTAAATCAATACTGGAAATAGAGATAGACTATGACGATGAGCGTAGGCTTACGGCATCTCGCGTATTCGAGTCTGCCGGAGGATATGCTCCGACACTTGGCATACTTGGCGCTGTCTTAGGCCTTATACAGGTCATGGAGAATCTCGCAGACCCGTCGAACCTCGGGCAGGGCATAGCAGTAGCCTTTGTCGCTACTGTCTATGGCGTGGCGTCGGCAAACCTCTTCTGGTTGCCCTTTGCCGGCAAGATCAGGCAGCGCGCCAGGGACGAGGCAATAAGAAAGGAATTGATACTGGAGGGTATGCTCTCGCTCGCTTCAGGTGAGAGTCCGCGCCTCATTCAAGAGAGGCTTAATGGTTTTTTGGTGAAGGCCGATGGAAAGACAAAATAGTTCAGCCATGAAGAAGTCCAGAAGAAAGAGGCTCAGAAGCACCACGGATGAGAATCGCTGGGTGATCTCGTATGCCGATTTCATAACTCTTCTCTTTGCTTTTTTCACCGTAATGTACGCCATGTCGTCGGTCTCCGAGTCTAAGTTCAGGGAGATGAGCGGCTCTCTATCTACGGCATTCCAAAAGGATTATACCAAGCAGCCCGACTTCATCGTTCAGGATTCCTTTCTGAGGAACGCCCCTGACCAGAGTTTTAAGACAAAGGCTTTTAAGAAAGTCTTCACAGAGGACTACCGGCGCGTACATGCAGGCCTGAGCTCTCTGGAGTCCGAAAAGATGATAGATGTCAGTATCGAAGACCGAGGAGTGGTTATAAGCCTTGCCGATAAGGTCGTCTTCGGTTCCGGCAGCGCAAATATATTGCCGAGTTCAAACGCTATTCTCGACGATATCGCAGAGTCGCTCAAGGATATGGATAACCAGATCAAGATAGAAGGTCATACCGACAATATCCCTATTTCAAGCGATGAGTTCGCTTCCAACTGGGAGCTTTCTTCCAAGAGGGCGCTCTCGATGTTGGAGTACCTTGTAGATAGACATGGATTCGACCCGGTAAAGATGAGCGCTACCGGATTTGCCGAACACCGCCCCTTTGCAACTAACGACACGCCGCAGGGCAGGGCGAAGAATCGCAGGGTAGATATCGTAATCCTAAACAGGCAAGGGGAGCTTGTAGAGCCGGTCGTCAGGGGTAAGTAGCCTCTCCTCGCTCTTATAGCTGCTCTTTTTTACGAATTATAGCATTTGCATTAATTCTACTCCTCTTTTCTCCACATATTTATTGACAGGACCGGCGTATCCTAATAGAATGTCTGAATGTGGAGACAAATATCTTTTAATATACAAAAACGACTTGACATAAAAGATAATTAGGATTAAATTGGTCTTATAGAAAAAGATTAACAATGGCTTGCTCTTAGGGCATTTAGCGTATCCAGGGCCGCCATTTTTAACGTTATTGGATTTCATCAAAACTCAGCGATTTGCACCTGTCTGGTTGTAAGCCATCTGGAGGTAGGTACTATGAATTTTTTCAAGAAAATTACTATCAAAAGCTCCCTGACCTTTGTTGTGGGTATATTGATTATCGTGCTCTTATATCTATCGATAACTAATGTCCGTGACCAGTCGGCCAGGAACCACGAGGCCAAACGAATGGGGATGGCCAACGAGCTTGTTGATTTTGTACTGTTGGCCGCCAGCCAGGAGGCGGTTGAAAGAGGCGTTACCGCATCGGCCATGGCTTCAAATAAGAAGGCGACCTCCGAGCTTAAGTCCAAGATAGGCGGCTTAAGGGCAAAGGGTGACGAGGCCTTCAAGAATGCCATAAGAACGGCAAGGAAGCTTGCGCTCTTCGACCCCTCTAACGAGGTCTTCATCGAGGCCATCGACGAGTATCAAGATGCGCACAAATCGCTCGAGAAGATGAGAAACAGGGCCGACTCGGAGCTTGGAAAGAGAGTTAAGGATATGACCCCGTCGGAGGTTATCGCCGTTCTTAGCGACCTTATCGCAATCGGTGCGGACATGAGAACCGATGCTCTTTCATCTCCCGGTAATACAGAGTCGCTGCACGGACCGCTCAGGATGAATGCGGAGATCAAGAACTCCGTATGGCTCGCCAGTGAATATGCCGGACGCGAACGCGCCATGATAGGCGGAACCATAGGCTCGGGAAAGCCGGTTAAGGCCGATGTTTCAGAGAAGCTAAAGGCCGCAAGGGCCATCGTCGAGCTTAATCTCGCCAGGATTCATACGCTTGAGCATGATGCCGATACCGACGAGCGTATTCTGGTGACGCTTGGCAAGGTGAGCGAGGTATTCGAAGGCAGCTTCGAGTCGGTGCGCCAATCTGTCTATGCCGAGATGGAAACAGGCGACTACCCGATGAGCGCCGGCGAGTGGGTACGTAACGCCACAGAGGGCATCAACTCTATACTTAAGGTCTCGACAGCGATTAGTACTGTCGTAAAAGAAGAGATAGATGAGGCCCAGTCCTCCGCTGCCTTTAATATGGGGCTTGCCATATTCTTCCTTTTCCTGACCGTCGTGCTGGCTATAATCTCCTTCATCATCGTAAAGTACAAGATCACCTCGCCCATGTATAACCTGAACGAAGTAATGACATATATAGAACAGAGTGGAGACCTTACCAAGAGCGTCAATCTTGACAGCCAGGACGAGGCCGGTTCTATGGCCTCAGCTTTCAATAAGATGGTCCACAAGTTCCATGATATTACGCGTGATATCGCCTCAAGCTCGGACCATCTCGCTTCCGCATCCGAGGAGCTCAGCGCCTCTGCCACGCAGATAGCCAACGGCACCGAGGAGCAGTCGTCGAGGGCCGACCATGTTGCCACCGCCTCTCAGGAGATGAACGCAACTATCGTAGAGGTCGCAAAGAATGCCTCTGGCGCGGCCGAGGCCGCCAAGAACGCCAACGAAGCCGCCAATCGCGGCGGCGACATCGTCACAAAGACGATCGAATCGATGAACGGAATAGCCGAGACGGCCAGGGAGTCGAGCGACGTTATCGCAACACTTGGTTCTCGTTCTCAGGAGATAGGAAAGATAATCAAGGTCATCGACGACATAGCCGACCAGACCAACCTGCTTGCGTTAAACGCCGCAATCGAAGCGGCCCGCGCCGGTGAACAGGGCCGAGGGTTCGCCGTTGTCGCCGACGAGGTGAGAAAGCTTGCCGAACGTACCTCCAGCGCCACCAAGGAGATCGGCGAGATGATTACGGCCATACAGGAAGAGACCGATAAAGCCATTCACACGATGGATAAAGAGGTTCAGGTCGTAGAAGAGGGCGTGGGTTACGCCGAAGAGGCCGGCACTGCCCTACGCGAGATCATGGACCAGGTAGAGATGGTTACCGGCGTTATCGAGCAGATAGCCACTGCCTCGGAAGAACAATCCACTGCGGCAGATCAGATAAGCGGCGACATTGAGTCTGTGGCCCGTATCACAAAGGATACCAATACCGGTTCTCAGCAGATAGTGCAGGCAAGCACAGAAATGGCCGAGCTTGCTTCGAGCCTCCAGGCCGCCGTATCGATGTTTAAGACCTCAGAGGAACGGGCTCAACAAAAAGCTGACTCGGTCGTAACTGACGCACAAGGTTACGTTAATAGTCCGAGGGGGCTTAACGCCTGACAATAGTTGAACTTTTACGAGGCGCGGCTGGTTATGAAAATCTTGCCGCGTCTTGCCAACTAATCCGGTTTGCGCTAAAATAGAGTTGTGGGCAAATTGGTTAGATAGTATTTATATTCAATAATGTTCATTATAAGGAGGCCCCCCGTCATGACGGAATCAACGGATCATGCTAGAGACAGAATGGCAGAGCATAGTGATGACGACTTGCAGATTGTCACTTTTAAGGTCGGAGATGAGGAGTTTTCTGTCTCTATCCTGAAGGTCCAGGAGATCATCAGGATGAGCGAGATCACAAAGGTCCCCAAGAGCCCGGATTTTGTAGAAGGTGTTATTAATCTTCGTGGACGTGTTATTCCGGTAATAGATCTTAGAAAACGTTTTGGACTTGCTCTTGTAGAGAGAGGTAACGAGGCCAGGACTATCGTCGTTGACTGTGCCGGAAAGGTCGTAGGGCTCATCGTGGACTCTGTGACGGAGGTACTGCGTATACCTTCTTCAACGATCGAACCGCCGCCGGATATCGTTGGCGGAGTTGATTCCGAGTATATCGACGGTGTCGGAAAGCTTGAGAGCAGACTCCTGATATTACTTAATCTCGACAAGGTACTTACGCTCAATGAGCAGGAGGCCCTTGAGGGACACGCACCGCACGTAGATTAAGTAAAAGAGCTTTTCGACCGATATAATATATTATGGTCGATGATATTGCAAAAATTGAATCGCCGCTCTTTCAGATCACTCCCGTGAAGAAGGTGCGCGAGGTTACTCCGAGGCCTCAGGATCGGAGGCACGGTAGAGATACTTATCTCGAATCTGACGAGGTGGGCATCGAAGCCCTTCGAGAAGATCTTGATAAAAAGTCTGGTCATCATGACGAGCATGTAAAGCAGAGGAATCTTCATCATCCCACGTCAGGCGAAGCACAACAAGGTCAAGGCCAGGAACATAAAAAAGATAAAGATCACCTGCTCGATGTAATAGCTTAAGGATTCTTAAAAGGACGCGCCTCTCAGACGGCGCGTCCTTTTTTTATTCTCACTCGTCCTATTTCCGGACATTTCTTATAAAGACAAGTAGAGAAAATAATTCCTTTAACGAGGTAATCTTTGACGCTATTAGCTGATAAAGGACTCTGCCTTTTTATAAATAAACTCTTCTGGTAATAGTTTCCTCTTTCAACTAAAAGACCTTTCTTTCCTCCTAACTCTTCAGTTTTACTGCCTTTATTCGCTAAAGGTTCTATGGCATTCTCTCCGTTTTAGCCCTCTTTAATAGATGATCTTTTACTTGGCACACCTATTGCATATTAGCAAGACAGGAGGTTTAGAGATGGATAGAGGTATATACGTAGCGGCATCGGGCGGACTTTATAGCCAGGACAGAATGGCTTCGATGTCTAATAATATCGCAAATATAAATGTTCCCGGTTTTAAGAAGGATCGCGAGGTATTTATTTTTCAAGAGGGCAAGCCCCAGCTTCAGGGTGTCTCTCCGGAGATGAATATACCGGCGCAGGTCTTTGTTAAGACATCGATCGTATTTACCGACTTTACGCAGGGCGCGTTAAAGGCCACTAAAGAGCCTCACGATATGGCTATTAAGGGCGACGGCTTTTTTGTCGTTAATACCAAGGACGGCACACGTTACACACGTAAGGGCGACTTTAAGGTGGACGGAACCGGACGCCTTATTACCCAGGACGGTAATGCCGTTCAGGGGCAGGACGGTGATATCACTCTAATAGGACGCGACTTTTTAGTAGGCGCCAACGGCGATATCTTAGAAGACGGGCAGGTCGTCGATAGGATTCGTGTCGTTACCTTTGAAAAACCATACCCCTTTATTAAGCTTGGTGCCGGTTATTATGAATCCACCAATGATAATGCGAAAGAGATAGAATCGGAGGATGCAGAGGTACACCAGTTTAATCTTGAAGTTTCAAACGCAAGCGCCATACAAGAGATGGTCGCCATGATCAGCGGCATGCGTTCTTATGAGGCGAATGTAAAGTTGATTCAAAATTTCGATAAGATGACCGAAATGTCGATCTCGGTCGCCAAGTAGCCCAGGAGGAATAGCAAATGTTTAAATCCCTATGGATAGCGTCAACAGGCATGGAAAGCCAGCAGCTCTATGTGGACGTAATCGCCAATAACCTCGCTAATGTCAATACGGCAGGTTTTAAGAAGAACCGCGTCGATTTTGAGGATCTTCTATATCAGAACAAAAAGGTTCCGGGAAGCGCGTCGAGCCCGACCACACAGGCCCCTACAGGCATTCAGATAGGGCAGGGCGTCAGGCCGGTAGCCACGCAGAAGCAATTCGCCATGGGCAACCTGCAACAGACCGAAAACCCGCTCGACCTCGCAATAGAGGGCGACGGATTTTTTCAGATTACACAGCCCAACGGTGACCTGGCATATACAAGAGACGGAACTTTTAAGATCGATAGTGAGGGTAATCTCGTTAACTCTAACGGTTTTCTTCTCGAACCCGGCATCACTATCCCGGACGAGGTCAGCCAGATAAATATCAGCGCCGACGGCATCGTATCGGTGCTTCAGGCCGGAGAAGCCATACCAGTCGAGGTCGGTAACCTCGAACTTTCGCGCTTTGTTAATCCCGCGGGGCTTCAGGCCATAGGAAGCAACCTCTTCGTACAAACCGACGCTTCGGGCGAACCCGTTACGGGTGTACCGGGTGAGGGTTCGATGGGAAGCGTTTCACAGGGGTTTATAGAGATGAGTAATGTTTCAGTCGTTGAAGAGATGGTCAATATGATCGTCGCTCAAAGGGCCTATGAGATAAACTCCAAATCGATCAAAACAGCCGACGAGATGCTTACGATGGCTATTAACTTGAGGAGATAAGGGTGAAAAAACTTATATTTATAATGACCTTACTACTGGTCACTCCTATCTGGGCTGATTTCACAGAGGCCGCAGATACAGAAGAACGCTCCGTGGTGGTGGCAACCGCGTCCATGTCCATGGGCCATATCATCACAGCCAATGACGTACGCATGAGCATGACCACACGCAAGGATAATAATGCCGCGACCAGTCTTGAAGACGTTATTGGGCTTCAGGTAAAACGTCCTATAGGCAAAATGAATATAGTAAAGCTCAGGTCATTAAAAGTACGCCCGCTTATTGCAAAGGGCGAGCAGATCTTACTACTTGCCCAGAAGGCCGGTCTTAAGGTCTCTGCAAAGGGAGTGGCAAGGGAGGACGGCGCTGTCGGTTCCGTCATAAAGGTAGAGAACGTCAACTCCGGTAAGGTCATAAATGCGGAGATTGTCGGACCTTCCATGGCCCTTGTTAGGTTCTAATAGACAAGATTTTAGGATAAGAAGTTCTAATATATAGAGAAGGTTAAAAAGAGGGATAAGATGAAAAAGACTTTTTTTATAACTATGATAATAGCCGGAGCGGCGCTCTTTAGCGGATGTGCCGTGACACCGGAAGCCAGGATCGATATGAGCGCGATACCGATGCCCGAACCTCTATTAGAGGCCAGGACACCGGGTTCGCTCTGGCAGGGTCAAAACTCCCGTAATAGATATTTTACCGACTTCAGGGCAAGGGATGTAGGCGATATCATTACGGTAACCGTGCTCGACCGGACAACTGCAAAGGAAGAGGCCACGACCTCGACCGGCACTTCTTCGAGCGAAGAGACGGCGCTTACCGATATCTTCGGCCTGCCGCTTAATTTAGGCATGTCCAATCTGGCCAAGATGGGCAATCCCTTCAGCCCATCTATAGCGGGATCGCGCGAGAATGAATTCGAAGGCACCGGATCAACCGAACGCAAGGGTGAGATAACCGCCACCGTATCGGTCAGGGTTATGAAGATCTTTTCTAACGGCAACCTCTATGTAGAGGGGCGCAAACAGACCAAGGTCAACAGGGAAGAGCGTTACGTTACGCTCGCCGGTATTGTCAGGCCTGAGGATATCTCTTCTATCAACACGATCAGCTCCGATAAGATCGCCGATCTTCGTGTCGAGCTTTCAGGATACGGCGTAGTATCGAATAAGCAGAAACCGGGTTGGCTCACAGGTATCCTCGACGGCGCATGGCCCTTTTAGGTTAAGTCTATAACAGGAGTCAAATAGATGAAGTTATTTCTTGGAAATATTGCCTTACAGCTTGTTTTATATGTACTTTTTGTCTTTCTCTTTTTCTTTACTCCAGAGGCGAACGCCTCTCGCATAAAAGAGATTGCCAACTACGAAGGCATAAGAGGAAACCATCTGATAGGTTACGGACTGGTCGTTGGCCTTGAAGGGCAGGGCGATAAATCGGGCACCGGTTTCACCACGCAGAGCCTTGCCAATATGCTCAATCGCTTTGGTGTGAGAATAGACGCAAACAGTATATCGGTAAAGAATGTTGCGAGTGTCGTAGTTACCGCCGACCTCTCGCCGCTTGCCAAACCGGGCTCTTCGTTAGACGTTACCGTTTCTTCTATCGGCGACGCCAAGAGCCTGCAGGGCGGCACTCTATTATTTACTCCGCTTTCGGGCGCCGACGGCGAGGTTTATGCCGTAGCCCAGGGGCCGGTCTCCATCGGCGGCTTTCTTGGCGGCGGCGACGAATCGAAGGTACAAAAGAACTTTTTAACTGTGGGCAGGGTCCCTGCCGGCGCGCTTGTTGAGAGGGATATTCCGCTCAGCGTCGGCAACGATATCGCTATATTATTAAAAAATCCAGACTTTACCACCTCAAGCCGTATCGCAGGTGTGATAAATACCAATTTCGGACCGGGTTCGGCGCACTCTGTTGACGCCACCAAGGTTTGGGTGCGCATACCGGATGGTTACAGAACCAATCAGGTAGACTTCCTTTCGATGGTGGAAACGCTTGATATACCGGTCGATACGATCTCCAAGGTCGTCGTTAACGAGCGGACCGGAACTATCGTAATAGGCCAGAATGTAAAATTATCCACAGTCGCCGTATCTCACGGTAATTTGACGGTAGAGATTCAGACCAGCTATCAGGTATCGCAGCCCTCGCCATTTTCAAGGGGCGGCACGACAGCCGTTGTGCCTGAGACCTCGATCAATGTGGAAGAAGAGGACGCTAGACTCATTCAACTCGACGAGGGTACCAACCTTGGGGATCTCGTCGGCGCGCTCAACGCGCTTGGCGTAACGCCGCGCGATCTCATTGCGATATTACAGGCAATAAGAAGCGCTGGAGCGTTACAGGCCGAGCTGGAACTGATATGAAACTGGATATACTCTCAAAACTCAGCGTGACTAACGCGGTCGATGCGCTCAACGCGTCCCAGGCCGCCAAGTCACTCAAGGCCGCCCAGGGTGTAAAGTCTGCGCAGGGTGTAGAAAAGCCCTCAAACGACGGTAAGACCCATGAGATGAGGCAGCTTGAAAAGGCTGCCAGCGATTTTGAGGCTATATTTATTAACCAGGTACTCAAGGCCTCGCGTGATTCTTCGACAAAGGTAAGCCTTTTCGGTGATAGCAAGGGAGAAGAGACATTTACCTCTATGCTCGACCAGGAGTACAGTAACATAATGAGTTCGGGCGAGGGCATTGGCCTGAAGGAGAGCCTCTTAAAGCAGTTCGCCTTGATAACGCCGGCAAAGAACGATAATACTGACGGCCTCTCCATGCTCAAGATGATGGACGCGGCCCAACATAAACCGCGCGGCGAGGCTATAGAGGCCTTTAAGAACCATATCATTGAAGAGACAGGCGCGTCCGGCCCGGTGGATGACTATAAGTCCCCGATAAAAGGACGTATTAGTTCGTTTTACGGTTTGCGCGAAGATCCGCTTACGGGGCGCGAAAAGTTCCATAAGGGCACCGATATAGCCGCGCCCAAGGGCACGCCCATCTATCCTACGATGGAAGGTGTAGTGACCTTTAGCGGTAAAAAGGGCGGATATGGAAATCTTATAGAGATACGCCACCCCAACGGATATGTCTCAAGATATGCGCATAATGCAAGTAATACAGCCAAGGTCGGAGATCTTGTTACGACCGAGGATAAGATAGGCGAAGTAGGAGAAACAGGCAGGGCCACGGGGCCGCATCTTCACTTTGAACTCCAGGTAGAGGGATATGCCGTAAACCCTCAGGATATGGTGCATTTAGGTTAAAGTTTTCTCTGATATGACCGATATATCTATTATGTAGTAGACCCTCGTCAAAAGCCATAGTATGCTGACATTATTAAGGCTGTGCGAGACGAAGATAATAGAGTCGGAAAGCAAGAAAATAAATTAACCGGAGGTGATTCAAAATGAAGGTCGGAAGCGGTAAACCGATAACAGAGCTAAATGGCTCTCTGAAGAATAACGGCTCAAAGGTTGGAGAGAAAAAGGCTGGTGTAAAAGGCGCGGGCGAACCGGGTAAGACAGATTCGGTTCAGATATCAACGGAATCCAGAAAGGCGGCACGTCTCAGAGAAGTGCTCGACTCCCATCCCGATATCAGGGAAGAGAAGGTCACGGCTCTCAAAAAAGAGGTCGACGAAGGAACCTACAAGGTAGACAGCAATAAGGTCGCCGACAAGGTCATTCGAGAGGCCCTGGTAGAGAGCGCTCTAAAAGGCGAGTAGCCCCTGGAAGTTCCAGAAGGCGAGTAAAAGTTATGACGAACAATCTTATTGATATACTGGAACAGGAAACAGACCTCTACGAAGAGGTAATGACGCTACTTCAGGAAGAAAAGATTATCCTTGGAAAAAGAGAAAGTGAAACCCTTCTCGAACATGCCCGAAAGATGGAAAGCGCGGCCTTTAAAGGGCGCTGCCTCGAAACCCTTCGAAACGAGATAGTCGATACTCTTGTCGAGACATTCGGCATCAAGCAGACCGTAAAAAAAGATATAAATCTCTCTAAAATTATTGAACATGTGAACGACCCCGACAGGACAAAGCTCAAAGAGCTTCAGACCTCGCTCCTGGCCCTCGTAGACGGTATTGAGATGCTCAACCAAGAGAACAGCCTCGTTATCGATAAGGGACTAGGTAATATCAAGGACGCCTTTGAGTTTCTTTCCGAGATATCGACAGCCGATACTTACAAAGAGAACGGCGACATCTATACCGGTCTAAAAAATAGGGGTTAAGACAGTGTCTATAGGGAATATACTAAATAGCGCACGCACGGCCCTGGCCATGAACCAGACCGCGCTCGATACGACTTCAAATAATATTTCGAATGTAAATACGCCCGGATACTCTCGCCAGCGCGTAAATATTACGACCGGGACATCGGTATTTGACGGCGCGACCTTTCTTAGCGGAGGGGTCTCGGTAGCTAATGTCGAACGCGTATACGACCGTTTTTTAAATACCCAGATAATGAACGCAAAACAGACGCTATCTGAGCACTCGACTAAAGAAGAGGCCATGGCGCGTCTTGAAACGGTCTATACCGACCTGAACGATTCGGGGCTCGACTCGTTGCTGGCGCAGTTCTTTAGCTCTTTAGAGGACGTCACCAACGACCCGCAGTCCAACTCCGCGCGTTCCATCCTAATTGCCAGCGCAAATGTGCTCTCTGACAAGATCAACTCAATGGACGACCGCAACAGGAGCGAAATAGAAAACCTTGAAGATCACATCTCGGCAGCGGTAGATGATATAAATAGCCTCTCGTCCCGTATAGCGGAGCTGAACGACAGGATACTTCAGACCGAACAGGGCGCGCAAGAGTCTAACGAACTGCGCGACGAACGCAACAGGTTGATAGAGGAGCTTGCCGAAGAGGTCGATATAAATGTGCTTGAAGAGGACTCCGGCATGGTAAAGATCCTGATGGCGCGCGGCTCGACACTCGTTGCCGGCACCAGGAGCACTACTCTCTCCGAAAGCCGCGAGTTAAATAAGGACGGCATAAAGGATATACTTCTGGGCGACTATGTGGTGACGCAAAATATCAGCTCAGGCAGGCTCAGCGGCCTGATGGATATGAGGACCGGCATACATCAGTCCACTTCCGACAAGCTCGAACTGCTTGCCGCGACGATCTCAAAAGAGTTCAATATATTACACCGCGAGGGTTACGGCCTCGACGGAGAGACCGGGCGCGATCTATTTAACGACTTTACGCCGTTTACCACTATCGGAAGCGCCAATACTGGCGGAGGCGTTGTAAGCTCCTCGATAAACGATCTCTCTGCCGTCACTCTCGACGATTACGAGATACGTTTTTCTTCCGATACGACATTTAATATCTACAATACGACCGACGGCACTACCGTCTCTACAGGTAACGCCTATACCTCCGGCGATTCTATCGACTTCGAGGGTCTAAGCATGGTCGTCAGCGATACGACCGCCTCTCCAAGGGGCGGAGATTCATTTACCGTAAGCCTTACTACCAACGCGGCGCGCCTCTTCGGGGTCGCCATAACGGATAATAAAGAGTTTGCCGCCGCATCCGATCCGGCATTCCTTCCGGGTGATAACTCCAATGTCTTGAATATGACTGACCTTCAGGACGCGAAATTCCTGGACGACGGCATCTCGTCTTTCAGCGACTTTTTTAAGGGGCTCGTCTCCGACGTAGGTGGAGAGACCTATATAGCTAATATCAACGTAAGCAGCCAGGAGGTCGTTCTCTCCGAACTGGAGGGATACCGGGATTCGATCACCTCGGTATCGATGGACGAAGAGGGCGTTAACCTGATCAAGTTCCAACACGCATACGAGGCGGCCGCGAGGGTTGTCTCCACCGTGGACCAGATGTTTGAGACCATATTGAGGTTGAGATAGAATTATGCGCGTAACCAATGCAATGATGATGAAGACCCTGACCGACGGGATCGGCTCGGTAAGCGAGCGTCTGATGAGAAATCAGGAGATGCTCAGTTCCGGTAAGAAGGTCAACCGTCCTTCAGACGACCCGGTTACCATGGGCAATGTCATGGAGCACAAGGACGTTATCAAGGGGCTTACCCAGTATGTAAGAAATATCGATTATGCCACGGAGCAACTTGGACACGCCGAGAGCGCGATGAGCAAGGTCACCGAAACCCTTACGAGGTTAAAGGAACTTGCCATAGCCACGGCATCCGATACGGTCTCGGAGAGCGGGCGGTTAAATACCTCTTACGAGGTGGAGTTGCTTCGGGACGAGCTTGTAAGTACCGCTAATACGAATGTGAACGACAAATATATCTTCTCCGGTTTTCTTACGAGGACAGAGCCATTTGACGCGACCGGCAACTATCTGGCCGACTCGAACGAGAGGGTCCTGAATGTCGCTCCGGGCACGAGGTTTGTGCACGGACTTCCTGGCGACCGAGTATTTAGCGGCGCGGGCATTAGCGGCGGCACAGATATCTTTGCCGTTGTAGACGATTTTCTTACCGCTCTTCAGACGGACGACGCCGAAGCAGTGCGCACGGCTGTCGGCACACTCGACGACGCCATGCGCCAGGTAGGGGATTCGGTTAGCGAGATAGGCGCGCGTCTTACGAGCCTTGGGGTTCAGCGAAGGTCTACCGAGGAGTTTGAGCTCCAGACCAGGACGCTACTGTCAAATCTTGAGGATTCCGACTTTACCGAGGTTGCCGTGGATCTGACAAGACAGCAGACCTCGCTTGAGGCGCTTCAGATGACGACGGCGAAATTCACGAATATGAATATTTTTAATTTCATTAGATAATTTTTCATAAATATGATTAAATGAGGTTCCACGCAAGATAAACCTCAAACATTATGCCAGGAGGGCGCAGTGCTTGTATTGACAAGGAAGTCGGGACAGGGGATCTGGATAGGCGACGACATAAGAGT
The DNA here is from genome assembly GCA_029262535.1 of Deltaproteobacteria bacterium. Lineage (GTDB taxonomy): Bacteria > Desulfobacterota > GWC2-55-46 > GWC2-55-46 > JAJCZF01 > JAJCZF01. Next base: position 74,048 of record JAJCZF010000082.1, on the reverse strand, counting down.
CGTCGTTCTCGATATCAAAGAGGGCCACATAAGGCTCGGTATCGAGGCCTCAAGAAAGACACCCATTCACAGAGATGAGATCTATAGCAAGATCCAGGAGCAGAACCGGATGAGCGCCGCTGCCGTGCCGGATAACGTGCTCTTCAAACTCGGAAACCTGAGGCCGAAGAAATGACCGATACTCTTAAAATAACTACGTCACGTTTTGGCGAGATAGAGGTTGCGGCCGATAAGGTCATAAACTTTCCAAACTCCATACCGGGCTTTCAGGGTCTAAACGAATACGTGCTCCTGGACCACGACGAGGGCGGCCTCTTCAAGTGGTTGCAATCCGTGACCGACCCGGCGGTCGCTTTTCTTCTTACCGCGCCGGGTTACTTTAAGGCCGACTACGTCTTGCCGAAGAAGGCCTTTCCCATGACGAGCATAGATGTCACCGGGGGCGAGGATACCGTCATTATGACTATGGTATGTTTCCCAAGCGATAATCAGACATATTTTACTCTTAATCTTAAAGGGCCGATAGTCTTTAATCTTGAAAAGATGTCGGCCATCCAGTATATCGTTGATATTGACAGTGAAAACTACCCCTGCGACTTCAGAGTGGAAGTATCCAGCTTGAGCGAGCAAGAGGACGACTCTGCGAGCGCATCCGTACAGGGATAACGAGGCCTATTGATGTTCAGTAGCCAGGTAGACCTAAACGACAAGACCATTCTCGTAACCGGCGGCACCGGCTCATTCGGAAAACGCTTCATCCGCACGGTCCTGGACAACTACAAACCCAGAAGGCTCATAGTCTTTAGCCGCGACGAACTCAAGCAGTTTGAGATGCAAAAGGCCTTCGACGACCCATCACTCCGTTTTTTCATAGGCAATGTCCGCGATAAGGACCGCCTTTACCGCGCCTTCGACGGCGTTGATTACGTCATACACGCCGCTGCCCTTAAGCAGGTCCCCGCGGCCGAATATAACCCTTTTGAATTTATCAAAACAAATGTAATAGGCGCGCAAAATATCATAGACGCCGCTATCGACGTCGGCGTGAGCCGCGTTGTAGCGCTCTCTACCGATAAGGCCTGTAACCCGGTAAATCTTTACGGCGCGACAAAGCTCTGTAGCGATAAGCTCTTTATCTCCGGCAACTCATACGCGGGAGAGTCCGATACGCGCTTTAGCGTTGTCAGGTACGGCAATGTCGCCGGAAGCCGCGGCAGCGTCATCCCCTTCTTTATGCAGATGAAGGATAAGGGAATGCTGCCGATAACGGACGAACGCATGACGAGGTTTTGGATATCGCTCGACGAGAGTGTCTCTCTCGTTATGCTCGCGCTCGACAGTATGCGCGGCGGAGAGATTTTTGTTCCGAAGATCCCAACAGCTACGGTGCTCGATATGGCTAAGGCCATCGCTCCGCAGGCGACCTATGAGACGGTCGGCATAAGGCCGGGCGAGAAGTTGCACGAATCTCTCATAAGCGAAGAAGAAGGGCGCACCACCTACGCTTATGATGATCATTACGTGATACGTCCCAACTTTCCATGGTGGTCGCACGACGAAACCAACGACGCCGGAGAGTTGGTTCCCGATGGTTTTTCTTTTACAAGCGATTCTAATTCATGGTGGCTCACGGTTGCGGAGTTGACCGAGATGATAGCAAAGGTCGCAAGGACCAATGAAGACGATCTCCTACGGCCGACAATCCCTTAACGAGTCAGACACCGACTCTGTCGTTCGTGTTCTTGAGTCAGACTTTCTTACTCAGGGGCCGCGCGTAGGGCTCTTTGAAGAGGCGCTTGCCGCCTACTGCGGTGCAAAATTCGCCGTAGTAACTTCCTCGGGCACGGCGGCCCTTCATATCGCTTCTTTAGCCGCCGGTTTAGGTCCGGGTAAGGCCGCCCTGACCGTGCCTAATACATTTCTCGCAACTCCAAATTCTGTTATATATACCGGCGCGACACCTTATTTTACCGATATTGATCCTGACACAAGAAATATATCTCTTGAAGCGGTCCAGCAGACTATCGAAGATCTATATACTGAGGGCGTCAGGCCGAAGGTCATACTGCCGGTTCATTTCGCGGGCCTTCCCGTTGATATGGAACTGCTCAGGGAGATATCCGATTGTCACGGACTAAAGGTCATAGAGGACGCCTGCCACGCACTTGGGGCCGAGTACCTGGACGCGGAAGGCACCTGGCACAGGGTCGGAGACTGCGCCTTCTCGGATATGTCGGTCTTTAGTTTTCATCCGCTAAAGTCCATTACCACGGGAGAGGGCGGCGCGGTCACGACAAACGACCCGGCCCTCTATGAAAGTTTAAAAAGGCTCGTCTCGCACGGCGTTGATAAGGGCGGTCCTTTTACTAATATGGACCCTTCGCTTGGAGCCGCGCAACCGTGGTATCATGAGATGACCGAGCTTGGTTTTAATTACCGTATGACCGACATTCAGGCCGCCCTCGGCTTGAACCAGTTAAAGAGATTAGATGATTTTGTAGATAAGCGAAGGCGGCTCGCCGCTTTATATGACGATCTCTTTGAATCTATACCTGAGATAAAGGGGCCGCCGCGTATGGATGGATTTAAGAGCTCGCACCACCTATATGTTATAGAGATTGATTTCGAGGCTCTTTCTATCGATAAGGGGCTCTGGTTCAGGGAGATGGCCGATAAAGGTATTGGGCTACAGGTCCATTATATACCGGTCCACCTCCAGCCCTATTATCGGAAACGGTACGCCACAGCTCCGGGCGACTTTCCCGCGAGCGAGGCCTACTATCGACGCGCGGTGACCTTACCCTTATACCCCGACCTGTCGGAGGAGGACCTGAGGTACGTTGCAGAGACGGTGGCAGCAAGCCTTGTCAAATAAGCGGGTAGCGATAATAGGGCTCGGCAGGGTCGCCCAGCTGCTTGAAGATGACCACCTGCGCGAAAAACCCTGTACCCATATGGGCGCGTACCTGAATAGGCCGGATGTGGATGTGGTTGCCGGGGTCGATATAGATGAGGAACGCCTAAAGGCCTTTGGTCTTAAGTACGGAGTGTCGGGCCTCTATAGCGACTACCGAAAGATGCTCGATGACGTCAGGCCCGATATAGTCAGTATAACGGCATATGCGACCGAGCGTTTTGAGATGTTAATGGCCTCGATAGAAGCCGGCGTAAAAGGGATATGGTGCGAAAAGGCCTTTGCGACCTCGTTAGACGAGGCGGACCGGATAGTCGAGGCCGCGGCCTCCGCCAATATACCGATCATCGTCTCTCATATGAGACGTTGGGACGCTTCATACAGAGAGGTCAAGGCCATAATCGACTCCGGAGAACTCGGCCCGTTAAAGTCCATTAGCGTTTTCTGGAGCGGTTCGCTCTTGCATACCGGAACCCACGCCTTTGATATGCTCAGGTTCTTTGCGGGTGATGCTCTTTGGGTCGAGGGAGAGACAGAGCGTAATCCGACCGACGACCATCTCTGGGCCTTGAAAGAAGATGCCGGGGGCCGCGCTACCATTGGTTTCGAAGGCGGGGTCTATGCGCAGATTGAGGCCTCGACAAAGAAATACTTCCTATTCGAGTTTGACCTCTTTTTTGAGAGCGGCAGGCTTCGTATTGGAAATAATGAACCATTGAAGAAATATAAGACCGGGCCGAGTGATCTATACGAGTCCATAATCGACCTGCGCGAAGTTCAGACTCCAGTCTTCGATCGTGGTAATATATGGATAGAGGCTTTGGCAAATCTATTGGAGGCGATGGAGGGGGGAGAAAATAAAAACCCTCCGGCAGACGGAAGGGCGGCCCTTGAGATGGCGCTTGCCGTGCATAAATCGAGTGAATCGGGCGGGGCGAGGGTGACCCTTCCTCTAAAAGACCGCGAACTGACGGTAAGGAGCAGATAATATGGATTCTTCTATAACTATCGGAGGCCGGAAGGTAGGCCCGAATGAACCGGCCTATATAATAGCCGAAGTAGGCAGCAACCACGACGGCAAACTGGAGCGCGCCATGGAGCATATCGCCGCCGCAAAAGCAGCCGGGGCAGACGCGGTTAAGTTTCAGTCCTTTACCGCCGAGGGGCTCTTTAATCCCAAACGGCCAGCCGAAGGAGAAGATATAAACGACTTTTCCACATGGGAGAGTCACCCTGCATATGAGTTAATAGATTACCTGACGCTTCCAGCCGAGTGGCACGCCGATCTAAAGAGCTACGCCGATTCTATAGGTATAGAATTTATTTCGGCTCCTTTCGATTCGGGCAGGGCCGATCTGCTTAATTCAATCGGTGTGGCGGCCTTTAAGATAGCCTCCGGTGATATTACGCACGAGCCGCTTATCAGACAGGTCGCAGCCTTTGGCAAGCCCGTTATTATTTCGAGCGGCGCCTCTACGCTTGGAGAGGTCGAACGCGCCATTGAGATTATGCGAGGCGAGGGCAATACACAGGTCGCGGTACTGCACTGCGTCTCGCTCTACCCGCCCGGTTTCGACGAGGCCAATCTGCGTGTCCTTAAGACATTACAGGATGCATTCGCTATTCCTGTCGGTTACTCCGACCATACGCCGGGCCATACGATCCCGCTCGGAGCCGTAACGCTTGGAGCCTCTATTATAGAAAAACATATTACGCTCGATAAAAGCCTTCCCGGTCCCGACCACCCGTATGCGCTGGAGCCAGGTGAATTCGTATCTATGTGCAGAGAGGTACGAAATCTCGAAGTCGCGCTCGGCAGCGGTATAAAAGGCCCCTCCGAGCACGAGAAATGCGAACGAACCGGCGCGCGCCGTTCCATCTACGCCGCTACCTCTATAAAGGCCGGCGAGGTATTAACGAAAGATATGTTAAAGGCGGTTCGTCACGGATACGGAGTGGAACCGGCAAAGCTCCCATGTATGGTGGGCTTGAAGGCAGGTCGTGATATAGAGGCCAATGAGCTGGTGAGATGGAAGGATATAATAGGGTGAGTGGACGGCCGGTTGTAGGGGTAATCATACAGGCCCGCATGAGTTCAACGCGCCTTCCGAAGAAGGTGATGATGGATATCTGCCAAAGACCGCTCTTGTGGCATGTCATAAACCGCCTCAAACCGGCGTCTTTGGTGGATGAGATAATCGTCGCCACCTCGGACCGACCGGAAGACGATATAATAGAAGAAAAGTGTCTGGAGTGGGGTATTAAGTGCTTTAGAGGCTCGCGCGACGATGTGCTTGATAGATACTATCGCGCGGCCCTCGAATACGGCATAGAGACGGTCGTTCGCGTATGTTCGGACTGCCCGCTTATCGACCCGGAGGTGATTGACCGGGCGATTAAAAAATATATGGAAGGATCTTTCGACCATGTTAGTATAGATAAAGAGTTTCCGCACGGGCTCGACTGCGAGGTCTTTTCATTCGATACATTAACGCGGGCATGGAACGAAGCGGCCCTAGCAAGCGAGCGCGAACATGTAACACCCTATATATGGAAGAACGATAGCGTCTTTCGTCTTGGAAAGATCGCTTGCGATATCGATTGTTCGCATATGCGCTGGACGGTCGATAACCGGAAGGACTTTGATTTCGTTTTGGCGGTATATGAAGCCATGGGCTGCTCGGACCGGGTATTTACGATGAAAGAGGTCGTGGAGCTTTTAGAAAGGCGACCCGATATCTTTGAGATCAATAGCGGCGGGATAAGAGGCGAGGGATATATAAAGTCGCTTAAGGAAGATAAGTTCGTTAAGGGTCACTAAAAAAGGCTATACTATTTTTTCTAAAAATATTTTTACTATTAAGGAGAGCGGATGAATCTAAAAGTAGCGATCTGGACCGAGGGCGGCAGGAAGCTCGGTATGGGTCATATAACAAGATCACTCAATATAGCGTGGGCCTTGAAGCTCAGGCGCGTACAGCCGACAATCTATATAAACGACGATCCGGCGGTAAAGCAACGTCTCGAAGGCACGGGAGTGGGGTATAAAGTATGCGATCTTAACGGCAGGCTCTCGACCGAGCCGCCGGAGAATACGGTTATTATCGATACGAAGCGCGACATATCGGATAGGGTAGCCGCTCTGCAGGCGACCGGAAAACATGTCATCTTGATCGACAATATGACACCCGCCTCAAAGCAAGCCGATGCGGTTGTGATACCGTCGCCCCTGCTTGGCTGGATGCCCGGCAGGAAGGGTTTTTACTCTGGCGCCGATTATCTCGTAATAGGCGAGAACTTTCACGATATGAGGCGAAGCGGCCTCAAGCTTGAACACAAAACCCCCTTAAAGGTGCTCGTCACATTCGGCGGCTCCGACCCGGCGGGCCTTACGGCAAAGACACTGGCCGCTATATGGAATGTCGATAATATAGATACGACCGTCGTTGTCGGCCCTGTGATGGATGAGAGCACTTTAAAGGATTTTGAAAGTACCGACAACCGGCGCATAGTATTTGTCAGGGGCGTTAACGATATCTCGCCGCTTATGCAAAATGCCCATGTATGTTTCACAGCCGTCGGGCAGACACTCTTTGAGGCGGCCTTTATGGGCACGCCGCCGATCGTTATCTCCGCTAACGAGGGCGACGCAGAGGATCTCGAAGCGCTCAGAAAGTTCGGTTTTGCCAAGGTGCTTGGTTTTCATGAGGGTGTCGAGCCGGGGGCCATACGCGAGGGCCTCTCAAAGTATGTGGAACACGGTAAGATGTGGGCGGGAGTATCGGACCGCTGTTCAAAGGTGACCGACGGTTTCGGCGCCGACCGTATCGCTACTATCGTAAAGAGTATTGTTGAAAGATAAACGCCTTTTTCTTCATGATTTTATTGATTATGGAACCAGGTAAATGAGTGCCAATCGATAAGAAAAGTTTCTTACAATACAGAATCCTATATTTTCCCAAGAGAGGTTTTTTTAGTTGCCAGATACTCTGATCATAATTGGCGCGGACCTTGAGCAGTTAGAAGTCTATAAGAGAGCCCGCGATATGGGGCTTCGCGTGGTAGGTGTCGATCCCGACCCAGAGGCCCCGGCCTTTAAGTTTGCAGACGACGCTATAGTTACCTCTATTGTCGATGAAGAAGAGACTCTGGTTTCCGTTCTCAATTTTTTCAGGAAACACCCGGAACAGTCGATAGCGGGTGTGATGACTATGGCCTGTGACCAGCCGGTTACTGTAGCGACGGTTGCGGAGCATATCGGTTTAAAGGCCATAAGCGTCGAGAGCGCGCTGATCCTGGCCGATAACTTTTTAATGAAAGAGATACTCCATGCAGCCGGTGTGCTGGTGCCGCCATATAAAGAGGTCTGTAGTGTTGGAGAGCTGCTCGACCTTGTGAATCAATGGGGCTGGCCCCTTATTTTGAAACCGGTCGATGGGCGCGACTCACGCGGTCTTTTATTGCTCGATGAAGATACCGATATAAGCGAGGCCTTTAAAGAGAGCGTCTCTTACTCCGTCGTTGACAGGTTGCTTGTGGAGAGTTATATCTCCGGGCCTCAGGTCAGCACCGAGAGCGTGATGATGAACGGTAGCTCTCTTACCCCTGTCTTCTCGGATCGTAACTATGAATTGCTAGAAGACTATGCGCCATATGTTGTGGAGAACGGCGGCGACATGCCATCACGGCTCAGTGAGGTAGAGAGAGTAGAGATTAATATACTGATAGAGCGCGCCGCCCTCTCCATGGGTTTAGAAAATGCTATCGTAAAGGGCGATATTGTAATAGGCGAAGAGGGTCCTTATATAATAAATCTCTCCGCATCTCTTTCCGGTAATTACCTGAATACCGACCAGGTACCGCTCGCTACCGGCATTGACTTGATAAAGGTCGCCATAAAAATGGCAGTCGGAGAAGAGATATCGCGCGACATGCTCAAGGCGAATATAGAGCGCGCCTCTTCAATAAGATTTTTCTTTCCTCCTGAGGGGGCTATCTCCGATATGGAAACCTCCGCCGCCGAAGGCCTTGCCGCAATGCCGGGCGTGGTAAAGAGCGAGATCTTTATAAAAGCTGGAAACAAGCAGGGCCCTATACGCTCTCAGCTTGATAGAGGCGGCTTTGTCATAACCGAAGCAGGCAGCCGTGAAGAGGCCGCCGGCAGGGCCGAGGCCGCCATAGCTTCCATAACCTTTAAGGTTGAATAGATTGAAACGTCTCGAACTCTATAGTATCTTTCATCTCAATCTCGCCTTCTCTTCTATACCTGAAGAGGATTATCCTGTTGTAATAGAGAGCTGTTACCGCCCGCTGCTTGCGCTTGCGGCAGACGGTTTCCCGGTGGCCCTTGAGGCTACGGCTACGACACTCATGGAGATAGAGCGTATAGAACCGTCTTTTATTAAGGAGCTGGCCGCACTCTGGGCCGATGGGAAGTGCGAGTTCATCGGTTCGGGCCTTGCGCAGGTAATAATGCCGCTCGCGCCCGCAGGTCTTAATCGCTGGAATCTTGAGATAGGAAATAAGCGCTACGAAGAGCTGCTTGGCAAGGTTCCGAAGGTCGCGCTTGTAAACGAGCAGACATTTTCCGCCGGTATTGTTGACCTTTACCTTGAGGCCGGTTATGAAACGATCGTAATGGACTGGAATAACTCACGCCAGTATAACGGTTATCCCGCCGAATATCTCTACAGCCCTCAGACGACCTCCTCCGCCGTTAAAAATAGCGCGGTCTCTATCGATGATGAAGAGAGCGCGATAACGGTGCTCTGGTCCCATTCCATCGCATTTCAGAAGTTTCAGCGTTATATATACGGTCAAGATACGCTCGGTGATTACCTGGATTACCTGGAGGATCACAAGGGCGGCCCGAATGTCAAACTCAGGGCTTTTCCTTTATATGGCAATGACGCGGAGATATTCGGCTACAGGCCCGGCAAGGGCAGGGTGGATCGCCGGGACGGCGACGGTAAAACGGGAGGGGCCGAGTGGGAGCGTATCAGGCAGCTCTACGAGAGGTTGGCTCATTCCGAAGGGCTCTCTTTAACGTTGCCGTCTGAGATCGTAAAAGATTCGAAGTCAGCCCAATCACTGAATTCATTCAACAAGATACGGCTTACCTCGGCCGAGACGCCCCTGCCATGTAAGAAACAAGAAAAGTATAATCCCACGCGTTGGGCCGTGACGGGCCGCGATAGCGTTCATATCAATACGCAGTCTTTTAAGGCCTATTCGGAACTTAAAGAACTCAAAGGCCATATAGAAATAGAAAAATACGACGAGTTAAGGGAGCTGCTCTGTACTCTTTTCGGTAGTGATTTCCGTACCAATACGACCGATGAGAAGTTATTGAGATTTCAAAATCGCATGGGTTACCTGCGTGTAGAGATTGAAAAACTTAGACTTGAGAAGGGCCTGAACCGACCTGTAAAGGCCATTGGCGAGGCAGGCGGCGGCCTTGTGGACGATAGAGCCGAAGAGCTTGTGCCTGAAGAATTTCTAAATGAAAATCTTTTGAGACTAGAGACCGGAGCCGTTCATATCGAGCTTTTAACGGAGAAAGGGCTTGCCATAAAGTCTCTAAAGTTCCCTGATATAGTTGAAAAACCCATTATCGGGACCCTCCCGCACGGTTATTTCGACGATATACACTATGGGGCCGACTTCTTTAGCGGACATCTTATAAATGTCGCACGGGACGGCGCAAAGATTACCGATCTTGCCTCCGTAAAGCCCAAAATCATAAAAAAGACTGACTATATAAGGGTTATTGCAGATATCAAGCTCGATATTGGAACTCTTGAGAAGAGCTACGATATATACAATGAAGAGTCCAGAATAGATATTAGCTACAGTCTGAAGGTGGACGGCCTTAACGCGTCGAGTCTGCGACTTGGAATATTTACGCTACTTCCTGACGCTTTTGAGAGAGAATCTCTCTACTACGAAACAGTAAACGGAGGGCTTGTTGGTGAGAGATTTATGCTCGACGGCCACGAGGTCGGTCACGACGAGCCTGTGAGCGCCACGGTCTCTGCCACGAGCTGCCTGGGCGCGACCGAAGGTTTTGTTGAAATAGGGGATAAAGATAAGATAATTCGTATAGAAACCGATAAGGCTGAGTTATATTCGGCCCCGATCTTGCATTATACTTCCGTTGATGAGAGATCTTTCTTAAGGCTTTATCACTCTATCGGCGAGATAGACGAGACGGCCTACTGGGTCTGGAGAGGTACGAATACTATTAAATTTAAAATAGTGGCAAGAGAGAAACTATAATGAACGATATCTTTAAAATCAATATAAAGGCCCTACGCAAACGTAACCCCGAACTTGCCGATGAAGTCGTTGCGGCAAAGGAGGCGCCTATTGAAGTGGGCACTGCCAAGAGCGGAGAAAAATATTTTAAATACAAGGGTATACATTTTCATAGCGCTTATTATCCACATGTTGAAGCCGAGCGCAGTGTCGCCAGGGTTTTGGTGCAGGAACGCGACTGGGTCCTTCTCTTTGGACTTGGTTTTGGTTATCTGTCCAGGCTCATCCTTAAGGAGGAAAAAACTTCCGTAACGGTATACGAGCCGGATGTGGCCCTTCTGAAATCGATACTGCAACAGCTTGACCTTAGTGAACTCTTATCCAATAAATCCTTCGTACTTACCACGGACCTTGGGCAAATTAAGGACGAGGTTATGGAAAAATCTGACGGAGTGCTTGAGATAGTCCAGTTCTTGACGATTCCATATAAGATCGCCTACTTGGAGAAAGTGAAAGATTTCGCACTTGAGGTAGATAAGAGTTTTACGCGCCGCAAGCTTCTTATTAATACTATGACGCTCTCATCCAAGGTATGGCTTGAGAATTATCTGAAGAATATACCAGTGCTCCTGGATTGCCCTACATTAGATATTTTGAAGGATAAGTTTGAGGGGATTCCGGCCATAATCGTCGGGGCAGGCCCTTCTCTTAAGAAGAATGTACACCATCTAAAGAAGGTTAAGGGCAAGGTCTTGATTATTGCCGCTCTCTCGGCATTTCACCCACTCTTGAAGTTTGGTGTGATACCGGACTTTGTCATAGCTGCGGAGAAGGTAGCTTTGCCGACATTCTTTCCCGATAGGCCTGAGACGGCCGAGGTGAGGTTGATGCTCGCCGATGTCTCGCACCCTGATTTTTATCTTCCGAGAAATACTTTGAAGACATATACGTTCTTTAATCATTATAATGCATTTGCCCCGCAGCATATGTCTATGTGGGGAAGCGAATACCGTCCTGTTAGCGGTGGAAATGTTACAACTACAGCTTATGATATCGCCCTCTTTGCAGGATCTTCCCCGCTCGTATTTATCGGTCAGGACTTTGCATATGGCGAGAACGAGAGCCATGTGGACGGTAGTCCGTATGGAAAGCAAGAGCTTGAGTTCGACAAAGGAAATATTCTGATAAAAGAGCATCTTGTTGAGGGGCAGGAAAATAGCAGAAGTCATGAAGTCGTTATGATAAAAGACAAGGACGGCAAGCTCATACCTAGCTCAAGGTCATGGGTAGCCATTCATGATTGGCTCGTCAGTTACATAGCTACCGCCAAGGAGGAACACCCGGAAGCAGTATTTATCAATGCCTCCGAACAGGGGGCTTATGTAGACGGTATGGTTCATATGCCTCTTTCAGAGGTATTGGAGAAGTACTGCGACCTGACAGACGACTCTCAACCTGCGTTTAAGGCCATAGAAGAGGCCGAGAGCAGTGTAGAGCCTGTTGATATCGCTGCGCTTAAGAAATCTCTTCTATCGAATCTTTCAGCTGTTAGAGGTGTACTTTCCAGAACAAAATCAATTACCACTCTGGCCAAAGAGCTTGAGAAGAAGATCGAGGCCAAGGGAATTTCTCCAGAACTGGAAGGTGCATTAAAAAAACTTGCAAATCATGAAAAGAAACTATTTAAGCATAGTGAAGATGCGATATTTATATGGGACGCCCTCTTTGAACTCTCTCACCAGGTCGATAAGATTCAAAAACATGAGAAGGTCGATGAAGACGTAACGGCTCAGTCTTTAAAGGATATCAAGCAGGTGGGTCAGATGTATAAGATAGTAGGTGACAACTGTAAGGACTTCATAGTACCCCTGGAAGATGCCATAAAGGCTTTGGAGGCTCGTTCCATCGATCTCTAGCCCTGTTTTGCCCACACTCGGAGATTTGTATGACTAAGCTTTATGTGAATGATAATGAGATAGATTTTGACTCGGATGATCGGTCGGTCACCTTCGGGCAGTGCCTGGAGGCTATTGAATCTCAGCTTGGACCAGGCGGTAATATCATTGTGGGACTCTTCCTTGACGGCCTTGAAGAGCATGACTGGAGGAGGTCCGACCTAATTGCAAGACCTCTATCCACGATAAACGAAGTAAGGCTCTCGGTGGCCTCATTGGTTGACGTAGTAAAACTTGGTATCGACTCCTGCTGTGAGTTTACAGGTGAGATATATAAAGGTGTAGAAGACTCGCTCAGCGCGATTCAGGATGAGGATTTTGAGGCGACCTTTAGTGGCGTATCAACTATCTTTAATCTGTTAAGCGACCTTGTGGAGACGACTAATCTTCTAAATGTTACCGCAACAAAAGCGGGGCTCGATATCTCTTATCAAGGGCAGGTCGAACGCTACTCCATGCTTATCTCGAATATCGACCGTATCAATAAGGCACGCGACGCAGGTGATTTTGTGCTTGTTGCCGATATATTGGAGTATGAGGCTTTGCCTCTTGTTAAGGAGCTTGATTCGTTATTATCCTCTTTAAGTACTGCCGGTAGAGGATAATGAGATCTCAAAAAAAACTTAAGGTTTTTCCATCTTCTTCCGATAGACTCTATAAGGGCAAGATATAAGGTGGGAAATGGGCCCTTTAGAGACGAAGTAATACCGGCAAGGAAGCCAAGGCAAGGAAGCCGCTTAATATACTAAGGAAGGTGCCAAGATGGGACTTTTAATCAACGCCAACGTAGCTTCACTCGTAACTCAGCAAAACCTGAATCTATCTAATCCACAACTCAAACTAAATCTACAGAGACTTTCGTCCGCGTATCGCGTAGACGGCGCATCGGGTGAATTATTCCTTTTTGTTGCCGCTCTAGTTAGTTGAGGGGTTTTTAAATGGATTTTTTAAAAAAAGGCTAAAGTTTACTACTCTCGACTCCGATAAATTAGTTAAGAGTCGAGCATGAAAATAGATACTCTACTCCCAAGTAAAAAAAGAACGAAAGGAGGCCGTAGTCGAAACTAACAAGAAAGGCAAGTGCAGGCATTGTGGTGATGTCCTCATAAGCAAAAAAGAAGAAGAAAGAAAGAAGCAAAGCAGGAACGGAGAAATACAGGCAAGGACGCCGAGGCAAGGAAGCCGCTCAACATACTAAGGAGGGTACTCACATGGGACTCATAATCAACACCAACGTAGCTTCACTCGTTGCACAGCAGAACCTGAATGTATCTAATTCACAACTCAAACTAAATGTACAAAGACTTTCGTCCGGATATCGCGTAAATAGCGCATCGGATGACGCAGCAGGGCTTGCCAGGGCAGATCAGCTCAGGGCCAATTCACGTGGTCTCCAGGCGGCTCTACGTAACTCCAATGACGGTGTAAGCGCACTTGAGATAGCAGACAAGAGCGCCGAACAGATCACACTGATACTCACCAGAATGAACGAACTCGCAATTCTGGCCGCTCAAGGTACCCTGGATACGGTAGAAAGAGGATACTATGACGTTGAGTGGAAGCAGTTGCAGGAAGAGATCAACCGTATATCGAATGTTACGGAATTTGACGGTAAAAAGCTCTTAAATGCGAATCTGCAGATCGATCTCCAGATCGGTTTTAGAAATGTAGCGGCAAACGACAGGCTGCAGATGAGCATGGCCAACCTGCTTGGATCAACTCTGGGTGTGGAAGGGCTTACGACCATTGGAGGCAGTTTATCACTCGTAGCCATCAGTACGCAGGCAAAAGCGCAGGATGCCATCGACTTCGTGAAAAATGCTATTAAGACCATAAACGATACCAGGGCCCGTTTCGGTGCATATACGAACAGGCTTCAGGCTACGGTATCTAACCTACAGGTTACCTTTACTAACTTCCAGGCAGCCGAGAGTAGGATTCGCGACGTTGATTTCGCCAACGAAACAGCCAGCTTCACAAAGAACCAGATACTCGTACAGTCGGGTGTCTCGGTCCTTGCACAGGCAAACTCGTTACCACAGGCGGCATTAACGCTTCTAAGATAACGATAATATGCCCGCCAATGGAGGCGGCATGATATAATAAATTTTATGGCTGAAACCAGGATGGTGGACGCCGACAGACAAACAGGACACTAAACGAAAGATATGAGGTAAGCAAAATGGTAAGCAATAGTTCAATAGCGCAAGCACAGGCTAATCTGAACGCTCAAGTTGCCTCCGGTGTGTCTGAAAGTCAGGGCTTGCAAAGAGCTCTTCGCATAGAGAAGGGCACGGAAGCCAAGGCCAATTCAGGCCAGGAAGTAAAGTCGGTAGAAGCAGCAACTAGCAACGAATCGACTTCAAACAAGGCAACTAAAGTAGCAGGCGGATTAAAGAAGGTCTTTAGCCGCATGAATATAAATCTAAAGGTCGAGGTCGACTCCAGGACAAAGCAGATGGTCGTCAAGGTAATAGACCCCGACACAAACGAAGTAATCAAGAAGTTTCCCGAAGATAGCCTCGCCGACGTAGGCAAGAAGGTTCAGTCCCTTCTGGATTTTGAATCCTACAGCGGCGAAGCGATTGAAGGGTTAACACTTCTTGAGGATTCAATGGTGACATCATGAGTATAGCCGCCTCTTCAGGAGTAAGCAGTGGTATTGACTATTCAGGGCTCATTAAACAGCTTGTCTCGATAAAGCGAGAGCCTATCAATGCGATGAATAGGAGGGTCTACGAGCTGGAAGACAAGATGTCAGCTTATGAGACACTTACTGCAAGGCTTGAAACCATGAAGAGCGCGGCTGACAAGCTCAAAACTGCGACATCGTTTCAGGAGTTTGCGGCAACCAGTTCGGATGAATCGCTGATAACCGCTTCAAGCAATAGCAGCGCATCGAACGGATCATACTCCATAGTAGTAGATAACCTTGCGCAGGCGCATAAAATAGCAGCCGACGGTGTAGCGGCGGAGACCACTGTGGTCTCCGCCGCCGGCGGCTCCTTTAAGTTTCAGATAGGTACAGGCCCCGAACAGACGGTGACACTCGCCGCAGGGGCCACGCTCGACGACCTTCGTAACGGAATTAACGCGCTGGACGGCGGAGCAAAGGCGACACTTGTAAACGACGGTTCGGCGGTAGACCCGGTCAGGTTAATACTGACAAGCGACGATACAGGCGCGTCAAGCGCCGTTACCATAACGCAAAACGATACGACGCTCGCATTCAATACAACTCTGCAGGCGGCGTTGGACGCCTCTTTTAAGGTAGATAACCTCGTCATAACAAGAGCCTCCAATACCGTAACGGACGTTATAAGCGGCGTTACCTTCAACCTTGAATCGGCTGACCCTGCAAAGACCGTTACTCTCGATGTGAGCAGGGACGAAAGCGCGATTCTTTCTAATCTCCAGCTCTTTGTTAGCAGCTACAACAGCATGTCCGACTATATCAAAGCCAATAATCGCTACGATACAGAGACCAAGATAGCGCAACCCTTCTTTGGAGAGTCCATAGCAAGATCGACGCTCGACGAGGTTAGAAGGATGTTTACCGCGCCTATTGCGGGACGGCCCGAATCAATGCAATACCTTATTCAGGCCGGTATCGAGACAAAGGAGGGCACTCTCACCATTGATGCCACTAAGTTTAAGGAAGCGCTTGCCCTCAACCCGGATGCTATTATCGATCTCTTTACCGATGATTCGGGCACGGACGGTTTTGCAAACCTTCTTTCTGACAAAATCGATGGGTTGACTGATTTTGTGGACGGTCGGATGACAATCAAGACCAAGAGTCTAAGCACGGGTATCAAGGATTTGACACAAGACATACAGGAACAGGATTTCAACCTGGCTCTCTATGAGGAGGGTTTGCGCCTACAGTTTGCCTCTCTTGAGGCAATGCTGGTCGGGTTTAAGTCTCAATCAACGTTTTTAAGTGGCCTACAAGGATAAAGGGGGGGTTAAGATGCATTTAGCAAAGGAATACCAAAAGAACGATGTAATGACATCAGACGGAATTGGCGTAATAATCCTTCTTTACGATGGAATTACGAACTTTAACAACAGAGCAAAAGCTGCCATGGACGACGGCAATGTCGAGTCGAGAAATATGTATGTCAATAAATCGCTCGCCATTGTAAGCGAACTCGATAATGCGCTCGACATGGAACGCGGCGGAGTAATATCTGAAAATCTCACCAGATTATATACCTTTATGATGGAAGAGCTTACGCGCGCTAATATGAATAACGACAAGTCTTCGCTAGATGCCGTAAACGGTCTGGTTTCTGAACTCAGACAGGGCTGGCAGGGCATTCGTAATAGCGGTGAAGAGGCGCCTGCGACCAGGAACTCAGAGGCTACATTTATCTCTACACGGCTGTAATTAAAGGCTGGTTAAGGCACTTTTAATAAGCGCTTCGGACCACCTGTGCAGGAGAATGTTTGGAAAAGATAGAGATCAAAAGATCGCTTGAGAGACTTCTCGAACTCTCGATTAAGCAGGGTGAAAGTCTTCAGGAGGGGCGTATGACTGAAGCCCTCTCTCTCCAGGAGGAGAGGGAGACGCTTGCGGAAAAGATGAGTAGAGCCGGCCTCAGGCCGGGACCGGACGACGAAGAGTCCGCGGAGTTAATCTCCAAGATACTCGATAACGATAAGAGATTAACGCTTATTATGACCGATAGACAGAACGAGATTTCCGAAAAGTTGCATAAGCGAATGAAATCTAAACCGGCAATCGCGGCCTACTATAAAGGATCAACGTCGTGAACTGACCGAAGAAAGAGCTATGATGGCAAAAGGTATCTTCATACTCGATAGAGCCCGAAGCGCCGCTAGCAGACCGTACGCCACAGAAGGCGACCGGGCGCTGGGTACAAAACAGGCCTGGATCATTACCGGTATCGACGACGGCTGTGTGCAAAAGAGAAGGTTCCTAATGGAGGAGCTTAAGGATGAGGTAGTCGATTACCTTGAAAATAGCGAGATCTTCTTTTAAGTCTCAAAAGGCAGAGAAGAACGGCAATGAAAACTTTTTTCAGAAAATTTCAAAAAAGAGCTAAAGTTTTTTATCTTGCGTCCGATAAAATGACTGAAGACGCATTTGCGGGCAAGTAAACTTACGAAACACCTGGGACCGGCAGGACCGATTCCGCAGCCTTGAAAGGAGGAAAGTACGAAAAAGCAGAACTGAATACAGGCATAAATAAGGTGCCTAATAAGGATACTCTTCCGCTAGAGAGCACCATTAGCATTACCACCACTAATGCTAATGAGAAAAGAGCAGTGCCATCACCACAATGGCACTAATTTGGTATGGAAGCCAAATCCTAAACTATGGAAGGAGAAATTACTATGGGAGTAGTAATCAACACAAACGTAGCGTCATTAATGGCGCAGGGTAATTTACAGATCAACAACAACGCACTTAAAGTTAATGTTTCCAGGCTATCGTCCGGTTACCGCATAAACAGCGCGGCCGACGACGCCGCCGGTCTCGCCAGATCCGATCAGCTTAGAGCCAACTCCAGAGGTATACAGGCAGCGATGCGTAATGCCAACGACGGTATCAGCGCCCTTGAGATAGCCGACAAGAGCGCCGAGAAGGTCGGCGAAATACTTACTCGTATGAATGAGCTTGCGGTCTCTGCCTCCACGGGTCTTATCGACGATGAAGCCAGAGGATATCTAAATGAAGAGTTTAAAAACCTTCGTGCAGAGATAGGCCGAATTTCATCCGTTACGGAGTTTGACGGCAAGAAGATTCTCGATGGCGCCGTCACGACTACGATGCTCGATATCCAGATAGGCTTCAGAAATGTCACCGGATCCGACAGGATTACCTTGACCATGGGTAATGTCAGAACGAACGCAGCCGGTCTTAACCTTAACGCTAGCGACCTTTCGACCGCAGGTAAGGCCCAGACTACGATTGACACACTCAAGGCCGCTATCACCTCGGTCAACACCATGCGTGCCAGGTTCGGTTCCAACACCAACAGGCTCCAGGCTACAGTCGCCAACCTGTCGGTTACTTACACGAACTTCCAGGCCGCTGAGTCCAGAATCCGTGATGCTGACTTCGCACAGGAGACGGCCAGCTTCACAAGGAACCAGATACTCGTACAGTCCGGTGTATCGGTTCTCGCACAGGCTAACAGTCTGCCGCAGTCGGCACTGGCGTTGCTCTCGTAGCCTCGTTAGTGAAATATCCTGATCGGTTAATATAGCCGCGATAGGATATAAATTGGGGATGCACGGAGGCCCACCTTATGTTATAGTAAGGATAGGGCCTTCGTGTTAAACCCGTTTTTATAACTTGGTGAACATTATGGAAATAGGGAATACAAAAAATCCGGTAGACTTGAGTCTCTTTAAGAGTGATAAGGTCCAGGCGCAGCACGATGCCACTCTAAAAGGTACTCGTACTACCCTTCAACACGACCAGAATCGCACGAATAAGGTCGATAATACCAAAGACTCTCCTAATCAGATAGCTGCTAAAAAGGAAGAGGAACGCGTTGAGAAGACTGATGTAAAGAAGGTCTTTGACTTTAAGGCTGAAGCCAAGGCGCGTACCGAGGCCAAGCAAGAGGAGCCTCTGTCTGATAAGAGCTTTGAAGAGCTAAGGGCGTTGGCCAAGGATGTAGGGTCTCAGCTCGGACGTTTTTCAGATCTTCAGGTTCAGCTCGATAAAGACTCGGGAAGCATGGTCTTTAAGGTGATCGACCCGGAGACTCGCAAGGTAATAAAGCAAATACCGTCTGAAGATATGCTTAGAATCTCCAAGCGACTCACTGCGCTTATTGAGGATTACTCCAATAGCGACAACCGTGCCGTGACCATATTCAAGGATACAAAGACCGAAAAATGATCTGATGCATATAGTCTTGGCTCTCTGTTATGCTGGGCTTTCTTACTGGAAGGAGGGGCGTGTAGACTATATGTATCACTCGTTTTGCGTACTTTGAAAGTAGCGAGAGTTCATCTAACGCTACAGGTGAGCCCGTATTCCCACATACTGCAAAAGTCTCTCTTCCAAACTCTTCAACTTACTTGAATAAATTTTCTCTATTTCATTGAATACACATATTGATCTTTAAGAAGCTACCGAATTCCAACTTTGTCTTTCCAGTTGGTCTATACTACTCCTGGAAAAGAGAAAGTGGCGATGATGATAGTAATGTCATTTTTTCCAGCGCTGCAATGCTCGTCAATCTAAAAATACTACCAACTTCCCCGTACTTATGTTAAGATTCGAAATAATTATTATCAATAACGTCTGACTCTGCCAGATAGTTTTTTAATTCAAAGGAGAGCAATATGGCCGACGACTTTACAATTGACGGATCGCAAGATGGTTTTGACAAGAGAGAAGACTTCCGCGTTGACGACACTATCCCGATAACCGTTTCACCACTGGGTAAGAAGAAGTCCGAGGGGAATCGTCCTCCTTTTATAGATATCATTCCGGTCCTTAGAAGGCTGAAGGCCAAGAATGTCGATACCGACATGCTCTTACTCGTTAAGGTTCTCGATGAGAAACTTAACTTTATCATAAACCAGTTCGAGAGTAGCTCTGAAGGGACGGCTCCTGCCGCCAGGCTGCATGATCTTAATATTAGCGCAGGCGGCCTTAGTTTTTCCAGTAAAGAGTGCTTTGAACTAGGTGAGGTATTGAGCCTGACCATCGGTCTGCCGCCCAAACCCTATACCAATATTAATGTGCTAGGTGAAGTTGCTCGCGTCGACGAGACAAACGACGGCGAGGGTAAATCATTCAATATAGGTCTCAAATTTATGCACCTCGACGCCGAAGAGAGACAAGACATCACAAAATACCTTTTCGATGTGCAGAGAAAGCAGGTCAAGGCGAAGTAGCAAGTTCTTTTGTGACTGTGTTGCTCTCTTGCAGGAGATAACGCGCTACGATCTCTGCCGCAAGCGCGTGTCCATCCGCGTTCCAATGGGTATTGCGTTCAAGATAGAGCCGCCTTGATGCGCTCTCGTTCCTGAATTCATCGAGCAAATCAATAAAACCTACATCCACCCTGTCAAGGTTCTCCTTTAGAAGTTGTTGTGCAATATCAAGGTCAATATCATTATTCGTCAGACCCGCCCTTTTAAGTGTCTTCGCCGTGAGGGTTTCATTTACCTGAAACTCGTCCGGCACGATAACGACCAGAAAATCCTTCTGCTCCATTTGAGCCTCTTCGTTGAAGCGCTTAAAGACTTCTGAAATTCTGTAGGCCGAGTCGGCAAGCCATGCGCGTTTGTCTTTGCGCATGATCGCTATGCGAGCGGCCTCTATCCTCAGGTAGTCGTCCGGAGTGAATCTGTTAACCGTGACTTCTCTATAATCTTGAATGAAACCAGAGGTTGGTGGAGCTTGCGTGTCGGTCTTGTCGGCGTCAGCTTCTTGGACAAGCGATCTGTATGACGCAAGCCGATAAAGATTATGGATTAAGCGATAGAGAGTAGAGATATTTGCAAGGCCCTCCTTCTTTAATGGCTTTATGGCTATGGCTCTTTCCTCAGTAAAGTCATTGCCTACAAAGAAGAGGGTTATTACCATGTCGGAGCGCAGGCGCGGCTTTTCCAGTTCCCAGAGCCTTAGATAGAACTGAGCCGCAGTGCCGGAGATTCCGATAGCGAAGACCTCCACAGCCTTCTTTGCCGCCATGTTAAGTCTCCTTTCAAGCTCTACTGACCAGGTATCATTATAATTTACGGAACCTCCCCAGTTAAAAGAGTCGCCGACTGTTACTATTCTGTATAGCGAGGGGTCGCGCGGTCCGGTATACTCCTTAGTGCGAAAAGAGCGAGAGTTCGTCCTAATGCCCGGTTTCCATGTTTTATTTGGAGTAAAGCCGGTAACGGTAGTTGAGAGGAGCTCTTCCACAGTGTCGTAGTTGTCGTACCGAACGCTGACAGTGGAGTTATACAGAAGGAGGTTCAAGCCCTGGATATTGTGACCGAAGTATTTTAAAGAGTATTCGGCTATCGAAATGACGGCTACAAGTTGAAAGATTAGAAAGAGCAGGAGCTTAAGTGTCTTGTTTTTACGAGGAGCCCTCATCCTTGATTTCTGTCCAGGTCGTATAGCGTTCTGGTCTTTAGGTTGGCTTGACGACGAAAATCATAGAGTTCTTCAGTGGTAAAGAGTTCTGATGAGAACTTTTCTATTATATCGGATTTTTCCGGGTCAAGCACGAACTGCTTAAAGATATCCACGGAGCGCCTGCACCAGTCTAACGTTGAAGAGTTTATAATGTGCCCTATTAAATACAGAGGTTTCATCTGAGAGTATTCGCTTGCTCCTTAGTATAAATGATATCAGTTTTCTTTCTTCTTTACAATAGAACTTAATCGCAGATAGTGTCAATCCATGCGTCGTCCTGTCAGGGTTTATATATTCTCTCTCAGGCGGTTTATGCGACGTCTAATATTATTTATGTTCATATAGTGAACATAGTTATTGACAGAGTACTTATTTAGATGTTATTGTTCATAGTATGAACAATAATGAGAAAAAGTCCGGAGATTTAAGGTCTTACTTGCTATTAGAAGAGATTGCTTCTAATGATACTATTACCCAACGCGACCTCTCAACGAAGCTTGGCATAGCGCTGGGACTCACGAATTCGTATCTTAAGAACCTTGTCAACAAGGGTTATATCACCGTTTCGGAGATACCGAGAAATCGCTATAAATACTATCTTACCCGCAAGGGTTTTATCGAAAAGTCAAGGCTTGCCTACCATCATCTTCAAAACTTTACAGGTCTCTACCGCGTTGCGAGAAGGGACTTTAGCGCTCTTTTCAGGAGGCTTTCGGAGTCAGATATTAAAAAGGTCTCTTTTTGCGGTGTTGACGAGGTGACCGAGATTGCCTATCTCTCCCTGAAGGAGGTCGATATCTCTCTTGTGGCCGTTATGGACGATGGTCGAGCAGGCCAATTTTTTCTTGATCAGAAGGTCTTGTCACTTGGTGAGGGGGTGGCGGTTGATTGCGACCTGATAGTGCTCACCAGCTTCAATGAGGGGCAAAGGCTCATAGAGATGCTTGTCGAATCCGGGGTTTCTGAAGAGAAGATATGTGACATTGGCTCTGGGGGCTGGCTCCAGAAACTTTCGGAACCTTTGTAGGGTGTGAACTAATCATGTTAAGAGAAATAATTAAAAGCCTGGCGCATACCGGGCCTCACATGGTCGTAAGGAGCCTTACCGGTAACTGGGATCTCGCCTGGGAGATGACCAAGCGCTCTATCTTGGGCCGCTATAGAGGATCTTTCATGGGTCTTTTGTGGTCTTTTTTCAACCCTCTGCTGATGCTTGCCGTTTATACATTCGTTTTTGGTGTGATCTTTCAAGCGCGTTGGAGCGAGTCGTCCGGTTCGATGGCCGACTTTGCCCTCATACTCTTTACCGGACTGGTCGTTTTTAATATCTTTTCAGAGTGCATAATCCAGGCACCAGGTACTATTATTGCAAATTCCAACTACGTTAAGCGAGTTGTATTTCCTCTGGAGATACTCTCTTGGGTCAATATTGGAACCTCGCTTTTTCATGCCGCCATGAGCCTTGTAGTGCTTTTGGTCTTTTATTTTATCGTTAACGTCTCAGTCCAGTGGACCTGTATATTCTTACCATTGGTCTTATTGCCACTCATATTCCTGACACTTGGATTCTCGTGGTTTCTCTCCAGTCTTGGCGTATACGTGCGCGATGTCTCTCATCTTGTCGCTATAGGTACGACGGTTTTGATGTTCATGAGTCCGATATTCTACCCCCTGAAGTCGGTGCCCGTTATACTACGCCCACTGATAGAGTACTTAAACCCCCTTACTTTCATTATCGTTCAGGCTCGAAAGGTCGTCCTCTGGGGTATGATGCCAGACTGGACCTACTTTTTTATTTACCTGCTGTTCAGTATCGTTATTGCGTGGTTAGGGCTCGTATGGTTCGAGTCAACGAGAAAGGGTTTTGCTGATGTCCTCTGATGTAGTCATAAGAGCGGAGGGGCTCGGTAAATGTTATCACATTTACGATAAACCCCAGGATCGTTTAAAACAGTCTTTTCTATGGGGCAGGAGGCAGTTATATAGGGACTTCTGGGCCTTGAAGGATCTTTCCGTCGAGATAGAGCGCGGGGAATCACTCGCTATCATAGGGAAGAACGGTTCCGGTAAGTCTACCTTATTACAGCTTATATGCGGCGTGCTTAACCCTACCGAGGGCCTTATTGAGGTAGACGGGCGCATTGCGGCGCTCCTTGAGCTGGGCGCGGGTTTTAATCCGGAATTTACAGGCATAGAAAACGTATTTATGAACGCCGCTATTATAGGCCTAAAGCGTAAAGAGATAGAGGCGCGTTTGGACGATATACTCGCTTTCGCCGATATCGGCGATTTTGTTGATCAGCCTGTTAAGACCTATTCGAGCGGCATGTATGTACGTCTGGCCTTTGCGACCGCCATAAATGTAAGCCCGGAGATACTGGTCGTGGACGAGGCCCTTTCGGTGGGCGACATCTTTTTTCAGGCAAAGTGCATGACTAAAATACGGCGCATGATGGACGATGGCGTCACCATACTCTTCGTAACTCACTCCATGGATTCGGTAAAATCCCTTTGCAAGAACGCGCTCTTTTTAAAGGACGGGACGATGGCTGCTTACGGCGGCGCCTCAGATATAACTGACCTTTATGTAAAGGGCTTCAGGGATGAGATGAATGTAAAGATAGAAGGCGACACAGAGCTCGATATAGAAACCTGCGACGCCGTGGCCGAACCGGAAGAGATATCCACCGACCGGAGCGATGGTGAGCCGGCCGGTACTTTTTCCGTTAATACGGACTTTATGAAACGCATGGAAGAGTTTCGGTATGGCACAGGGGAGGTGCGCATAACAGACCTGCTACTGCTCGATAAGGACGGAGCGCCGGTCAACGAGCTTGAATACGACGCTGAAGTCGCTGTGAGGATGTCGCTCTGTTTTAAAGTAGACGCTACGGTTAATATCGCTTACCATGTGCGCGACGAGATGGGCATAAAGCTCCTTATGGGCTCGGTTTACCTGGAGAAGGGCGAGATGTTTTTAGGTCATGCCGGAGAGGGTTACGTTGCCGAGTTTAAAACCCGCTTTCCCATGTGCGACGGTTCCTACAGTATCTCGGCCAGCGTAAATATGCCTACGGGTGCTTTTGAAGAATATAAGACAATTGATTTAATAGATAACGCATGGGTCTTCAAGGTGCTTGTGAGAAGGCCCCTCAAGGTATGGTCCAAGATATATTGCAAGAACGAACTCAGCATCAGGCGTGCCTCTGAGAATATGGATACTACGGAAGGGTTTGGGGATGTTCGGCTTTCTCAAGAAAAATGAACCGGCAGCTTATGCGGGCAGCGCCGAAATGACCGGCTTCATAGTAGGCACGGGGCGCTGCGGCACTACTATACTAGCGCAGGTGCTGAATTCGCATTCACGTATATGCGTGCCGCACGAGCTTCAGTTTCTGGTGAGCGTGGATAACGGAGACCGGCTATACGACAAGTTCCTCTCGGGTGAGCTTGCACGTTACGACGCAGGGGACCTTCTGAAATTGCTTGAAGTGAATTGCCCTTATCTGCTTGGCGAGTTCTTTGACTTTCGCGGCCATTTTGAATCTTTAAAATATCCGCAAAGGGACCCCGCCGTGATAGCCCGTGAGCTTTTCGACCACATATGCCACTCATACGGCAAGGATATCTTTCTGGAG
This sequence comes from Deltaproteobacteria bacterium, assembly GCA_029262535.1. GTDB lineage: Bacteria > Desulfobacterota > GWC2-55-46 > GWC2-55-46 > JAJCZF01 > JAJCZF01. The sequence continues at coordinate 49,154 of JAJCZF010000082.1, read as the reverse complement.
CAAACGCCGTGGTATGGGCAGAGACTCGATACGTTGCGGACCTTCTTGCCGGAGATGAAGGTCGTTCATATTTGCCGCGACGGGCGAGACGTGGCCATCTCTTTTGCGCGTACCCCGTGGTGGTCCGATAATCTTTTGGAAAATATAAAGAGGTGGGAAGAAGAAGTGAATACGATAGAGGACTTTGGCCGAAGATATCCGAACTCTTATATCGTTATCCGTTACGAAGACCTGATCCTGAACCCCGAAGCGGAGATAAAGCGCGTCCTGGCGCACCTTGGCGCGGGCTTTGAGCCCTCTATGCTTGATCCGGAAAATCTTATTGACTATATGAGTATGTTTCGTGGAGAGATTCCCGGTTACAAGTCAAAGACTTTTAGCAGTTGGGAAGGAGATAAGAAGGATGTCTTCTTCAAGGGCAGTATAGGGGCGTGGAAGAAGAGGACCGATATAGACATCAAGGCCCTTACCGAGGAGGCCGCCGGGACACTTGAGAGGTTTGGTTATGAAACTTGAAGTAGGCAGGGAGCGCATATGTTGAAGTTGCACCTCGCCTGTGGGGTAAACTATATCGAAGGCTGGTATAATATAGATATTGATGCAGAGAAGGTCGATAAGAAACACGACCTCAGGGAAGCACTGCCTTTTGACGATAATATGGTTGATTTCATCTTTCACGAGCACTTTCTTGAACATCTGGCCATCGAAGAGGGGCTCTTCTTCCTTGCCGAGTGCCGCAGGGTGTTAAAGCCCGGCGGTGTCATGAGGGTTTCGGTTCCGAGCCTTAACTACATTATGTTCAGATACTTCTTTTTCTGGAAGAAGCAGTCGTGGATCAAGGACAATCATCTTGATTACTTGCAAAACAGAGCCGAGATGATAAATATGGCATTCAGAGACTGGGGGCACAAGCATATGTATAACGGTGTAGAGCTTCGCCGCCGCTTGAAAGAGGTCGGTTTTACCAAGATAGAGAAGCGAAAGATTAGGAAGAGCAAACATCCCGAATTAAATAACCTTGAGTCCAGAAAAGAGTCGTGGCTGGTAATGGAGGTAACTAAGTGAAGGAGGTATTGAGTTGATACCGTTCTTTAAACCTACCATAACGGGAAAAGAGGAGGACTATATCGCCCAGGTGATCTCGGACGGCGCTTTTTCCGGGGATCATGCATTTTCAAAAAAGTGCGCCGCATGGCTTCGTGCTAATACCGGGGCGCCGAGCGCCATGCTTACGACTTCTTGTACGCACGCCCTTGAGATGGCCGCTCTCCTTCTAGACATAAAAGAGGGCGACGAAGTCATCATGCCCTCCTTTACATTTTCCTCTACGGCTAATGCTTTTATTCTTCGCGGCGCAAAGGCGGTATTTGTCGATATCAGGCCAGAGACGATGAATATCGACGAAAGACTTATAGAGGCCGCCGTAACTGAGAAAACAAAGGCGATAGTGCCTGTTCATTACGCCGGGGTATCGGCCGAGATGGATACGATTATGGAGCTTTCCGGGAGATTGCAGATCCCGGTTGTTGAGGATGCGGCGCAAGGACTTATGTCAACATATAAAGGCCGCGCCATAGGCACCTTTGGCGCTCTTGGAACCTTGAGTTTTCACGAGTCGAAGAACTTTCAGTGCGGCGAGGGCGGCGCTATACTTGTAAACGACCCCGGCTACATTGAACGAGCGGAGATTATACGCGAGAAGGGGACCAATAGATCGAGTTTCTTCAGAGGGGAGGTGGCGAAGTACAGCTGGCACGCTGTCGGTTCGTCCTACCTCCCGAGTGAACTCAATGCCGCTTTTCTCTATGCGCAGCTTGAAAACGCCCTGCGTTTAACGAGCGCAAGGGTCGCCCTTTGGGAGCGCTATGCCGAGTGCCTTAAGCCGCTTGCAGACAGCGGGGCGATAGAGCGGCCCGCCGTTCCGCGCGGATCTATCCATAACGGACATATCTTTTATATTAAGGCTGCGGATTTGGATGAAAGAACACGCCTCATAGAGTTTCTTAATGGGCGCGGCGTACAGGCATACTTTCATTACCTGCCTTTGCATTCTAGCAGAGCCGGTATGGCCTATGGTCGATTTAACGGAAACGACGACTATACGACTAAAGAGAGCGAGAGGCTACTGAGGTTGCCTATCTATAATAACTTTACTTACGACGAGGTGGAGACTGTCTCCGCGGCCGTAGAGGAGTTTTATTTTAAAAGATGAAGAATGATAGCGAGCAACCCATAATCTACGGCTTTCAAAAACATCTGAGTTCGGAATTTCCATCTCAGATAATAATTGATATTACCGAGTTTTGTAATCTAGCGTGCCGCCACTGTCCGCAACAGCTATTTACAAAAGGCGAGGCATTTGCCGGCAGGCACCTTGACCCGGAGATCCATAAAAAGATGGTAGACGAGGTAGGAAGAGACGGAAAAGGTATCTGTCGCTATCTCAGGTACGCCGCTCAGGGCGAGACGCTTCTTCACCCGCAACTGGTCGAGATGATCGCATATGCCTCAAAGAATGCGGACGCGAGGATTAACGTTACGACCAACGGCACGCTTCTGACGCGCGAAAAGGCTATATTGCTCATCGAGGCTGGGGTTGACGTATTCGATATCAGCATCGACGCCTTTTCCGCGGAAACATATGCAAAGGTAAGGGCAAAGGGCGACCTTAATGTCACCAGGGCCAATGTATTAGGCCTGATAGATCTCGTTAAAAAGAATTCTTATAAGACCAAAGTGGTTGTTAGTTTCGTAGAGCAGCCTGAAAATACCCATGAAGTCGATGAGTTTGAGCGTTTCTGGAACGAGGCGGGCGTTGATTTTTGTGTTATTAGGCGCATTCACTCTTGTTCAGGCGCTATTGAGGATGTTGCCGAGCGCATGAAGCGCGATAACGAGGGTGTAAAGAGAAAGCCGTGCCTTTACCCATGGGAGAGGCTGGTCTTGAGTCCTACCGGGCAGATCGGCTTCTGTCCGGCCGACTGGGAATATAAGGCGAAGATAGCCAATCTCAAAGACTTTACAATAAAAGAAATTTGGCAGGGCGAATTTATGAATAAACTTAGAGAGGCGCATCTTAATAATGACTTCTCCTCTCATGAATTTTGTGGGCAGTGCCCGGACTGGTCTGCCATGAGGTGGCCCGACGAGGGGCGTTCCTATTCCGATATGATGAAGGTCTTCTCCGGGGAGAATAAGTGAAGCTCGGTATGATACAGTCCAACTACCTTCCATGGGTTGGTTATATGGATTTTATAGATGATTCGGACCTCTTCATCTTTTACGATGATGTGCAGTACACGCGTAAGGATTGGAGAAACCGCAATAAGATAAAAACTCAGAACGGTCCTCTGTGGCTAACCGTGCCGGTGCTCTTCAGTAGGAACGACACTGATACAAGGATAGAGAGCGTCAAGATTGACTACTCAAAGGATTGGGTCAGGAAGCATACGAAAACAATAAGCCTCTCTTACTCTAAGGCGCCTTTTTACGAACCTTATGCCGAGCAGTTTTTCAATATACTCAACGAGCGCCACGAGAGGTTGAGTGAACTCAACATAGCACTTATTAAATGGATGATGTCGGTGCTTGATATTAAGACCGAGATCAAGATGTCACGCGACATTGCATCCGAAGGGAGCCGTACCGACAGGATACTGGATATTATCGATAAAGTTGGGGCCGATAGCTACCTTGTCGGCCCTGCGGCAAAGGATTATATCGAGGTGGATAAGTTTAAAAAGGCGGGTATCGGGCTTGAGTGGAAGGGGTATGAGTACTCCGAGTATCCGCAGCTATACCCTCCGTTTGAGAAAGGACTCTCTACCTTGGATATTATCTTTAACTGCGGCCCTCAATCGTTTAAGTTCATAAAAAGTATCAAGCCAAACGATAGGGTTGTGTAGGTTCCTGATATGGGTAACGCACCTAAAATATCGGTAATAATGCCGTCATACAACCACGAAAGATTCATTGGCGCTGCCATAGAGAGTGTACTTGCGCAGTCTTTTGAAGATTTCGAACTGGTCATAGTCGACGATAAGAGCACGGACGGGTCGGTCGAGGTGATAAGGGCCTATACAGATCCGAGGATACGTTTATTTGTTTCCCAAGTAAATGTCGGGGGAACGGTCGCAATCAACAGATGTATCTCTGAGTCTCGCGGAGAGTATATTGCCATCCTCCACTCCGATGACATCTTTATGCCCGGTAAGCTTGAAAAGCAGTTAGCCTATCTAGAAGAAAATCCGCAAGTTCCCGCCGTACTCAGTACTGCTTTACTTATAGACGAAGAGGGCAATCAATTTACTGATCGCTCCCACTATTTTTATGATCTTTTTACTCACACCAACAGAACCAGGCACGAGTGGTTGAACCATTTTTTTTACAAGGGCAACTGCTTGTGCCATCCTTCTCTTCTGATCCGCTACGAGTGTTATGATGAATTCGGCCTATATGCCGAGCACACGGCGCAGCTCGCCGACCTATGTCTATGGGTAAAGATATGTCTCACGTACAATATACATATTATACAGGAAGGACTCATCGGCTACAGGGTGCTCTCGGGGGATATGAATGCGAGTGGGGGCAGGAAAGAAGTCATCTTACGAGATTTCTTCGAGAAGCTTGAGATACTGAAGAATTACCTTGAGATAGCTAGTCTCGATGAGTTTTACAAGATATTCCCCGACGCTCGCACGGAGGGGACGGAAGTGAAAGATGAGGACCTTATACCCTTTCTAGTTGCGATGGAAGCATGGAAAGTGCCGCATAAGACCCATAAGATGTTCGCCATTGAGACTTTTTATGACATCTTTAAGGATGGCGATATAGCCCGTAAGATCTCCGACGCCACCGGCTTTACCAGCCGCGACCTGATAAAGCTTGCCGGAGAGTTCGATATCATGAATATCGGTTCCGAGTGGGTCGAGACTAGTCTTTTAGTTGATAATGGAAATGGTTATGATACGGGAAGTACGCAAAAGCAGACGACGCGTATTACCCTTGAGGATTTCTCCATAAGTTTTGACTTATCCTCTTATGATACAGTCAGGGCCGTTAGATGGGACCCGGTTAAGAGGCTCTTTTGCGATATAATGCTCAACGCCGTGACCTATATCGACGCTTCGGGGATAGAGCGCTCGCTAGAGCCATCCCTTTTGACCTCTAACGCCGCTTCAACGGTGAACTCTACCTATGAATTCAGAACCGCCTATCCATCTATCTACCTGCCGATTCACGGCGATATTAAGCGTGTTACCATTTATGGAAGTTGCACCGCTATAGCCATGGAAGATGCCGTCTCGGAGCTTGACGGAAAACTTGCCGTAAAGTCGGTGCTGGCCGATGACCTCTTTGGCGAGCTTGCATCTCTTAAGCACACTATCGCCGACCGTGAAACTGAAATAAAGAAGCTTACCGACTCTGTAAGCTGGAAGCTGACCGGACCGCTTCGCTCAGGGCTTGATATTCTCTTTAACCTGCGAAGAAAGTTTTCTACATTTAACTTTATCTTTACGATGCTATTTCGTATCTCTTTAAAGGTCATACTTACGATAACCAAGGACCCGCTCGGCGCTTTACGTTTGATGAAGATCGAAAACATAAAATCCTTTTTTGGACAACTTGGCAGGTCTGAGTTTGAAGGGCTTAACGCGAAGCTCGGTCTCATAAGCGACGTAGACGGCCCGATAATGTTCTGTGAGTATGCACATATGGTAACCGCTTCCTCCATTGAGGTGGTAGGCTGGGCCATTAGCAGCCACGGTCTTAGCGGTGTTGAGGTCTATTTAGACGATCGCCCGGTCGGAGAGGCATCGATGGAGTATAGGCGTACCGATATAGAGGCGCTCTATCCCCATATCAAGGTTTCTGGAAACTCAGGTTTTTTCCTTGTCGCATCGCTTAATACGGATCTTGATATCGGGCAGCACACCATCAAGGTCCGAGCCGTTGATGGTCGTGGAAATTCGCGAGAAGTCGCAATACGGATAGATTTTCAGGATCCATATAAGGAACATATTAACTCTACGGAGCCAGGTCCTGGCATGTTATCTTGGTACAGGGAGAAGGCTGACGCACTCTCGTATTCGCCGTGTTTCAGGCCTGCTATATCGTTCGCCCCGGATGAGGAGACTGCCCTTCTTGCAACGCTGGACTCTATAAAGGCACAGACCTGGGTTAAATGGAGGCTTTTGCTCTTTCACTCAGGTGAACTTTCCTACTCGCTCATACAGGAGCTAAAGCCTCTTACCGATCAAAAGAGTGTTGTCATCTATCCGGCTTCCGAACGAGATAAGAGTCTTTCCAGCGTAAGAGGGGATCTTTTCTCCTTTATGCACCCCGGTGACCTATTAAGGCCCGACGCTTTTTTTCGCGTGGCCATGAAGTTCAACCTTGAGTCCAGGCTGGAGCTTGTCTATAGCGACGACGATATCTTTAAGGACGGTGTAAGATGCGCCCCATTCTTTAAGCCAGACTGGTCTCCGGAACTGCTCCTTTCCATAAACTACATCGGACGTGCTTTTTATATGAAACGCGCTCTTTTTAAAAAATCCGCCCCGGACTCTATCGATGACGGTTCGTGCTGGCTATATGATCTCCTGCTTCGCGCCGCGGAGCAGAGCGATTCCATAGGGAGAGTCGCCGGTGTGCTCTTTTCAAACGCTACCGGGTCGAGGGGCACTGGCAAGGGCGGTATAAAGGCCATTGAAGATGCCCTCTCTCGAAGGGATATTACCGGTAACGTATCTCTTGGCGAAGAGAGCGGGATCTATCGTATCAAACGCTCTCTCGGTAGTAGCGCGCCACTTGTAAGTATAATAATACTTACGCCTTATATGAATCCCGAAAAAAATCTCAGGTCCTGCATTAGGTCCATCGTGGAAAAGAGCTCTTACGCCTCAATCGAGATAGTGATCGTCGATAACAGCAAGGGCAAGATGCCGGTTGAAGAGATAAGTTCCCTCCTTGGAGAGAGAGTTTTGTTTAAGCGCATTGAGTACGATGGCGAGTTTAACTTTTCATATATGAACAATATGGCCGCAAAAGAGGCTTTAGGCGACTATCTTCTCTTTCTCAACGACGATACGGAGGTAATTAGCGAGGACTGGATTGAGTCTATGCTCGTCCATGTCGCGCGCCCTGATGTAGGCATTGTCGGTGCCAAGTTGCTCTATGAGGACGGCACCATACAGCACGCCGGCGTATTTCTAGTTGACCACGGCTGTTACTCCAGACACGCGTTCAGGTTTGCGCCAGACGAAGGCGGCGTTTGCCACGGTCTCTTATTTACCGAGCGAAATGTCTCGGCCGTGACATTTGCGTGCGTTATGGTCTCCAAGAAGAATTTCGAGCTTGTAGGAGGGCTTGAGGAGGAGCTTAGAGTAGAGTGTAATGATGTTGATTTTTGCCTTAGGCTCACTCGTGCCGGGTTGCGTGTCGTATGGACGCCGCATGCCGTATTATTCCATAAGGAACTTGGCAGCAGGGCAGGAATGAAGATTACGGATGACCAACCCTTCCAGTGGAATCGTTGGCGCGAGCTTATCGAGTTCGGCGACCCGCTTTATAACTCTAACTTGACGCTCGACTCTGATAATTTAACTCTCAATCAAAGGCCTGTGGTGCTCTCTTCTCTAGAACCTGATTCTGGATCAAAGAGTTCATATCATTTCCATGGCTCTGCTATTAAGGACCCTTTATCTGTAAAAGAGATATTGATAGTAAACCTTTCTAGTGCAGCCGATTCCATTCTCTGCATACCGGCTCTCAGAAGAGTTAAAGCTCGTTTTCCAAGAGCCCGTATTACATTTCTAACCACTTCATTATTGATTGATTATCATAAGAAGATAGCAATAGCGGATGAATTTATCTGCGTAAATTTCAAAGAACCTACTCTTCCACAAGGCCCTTATCTTTCGGGGTGCGAAGATGTAAGGCCCTTAGAGGAGGCGCTCGTAGGTCGAGAATTCCATCTGGCTTTCGACTTTTCAGCTTCGCCAGAGCCTGTTGACTTTTTGAGACTTGTGCAGGCGCGTTATTACTCGGCTTATTATTTCGACAAAAGCAATGAGTGGCTCTCAAGCGCCCTAGTAGCTATAAAACCGTTTGATGAGAGAGCCGGGCTTGCGTGTAAAGCCCATATTTCGAGAGAATTATTATTCCTGGTTGATTATACCGCGGGCGTTAAAACAGACGGCGAGCTGCGACTTAATCTTCACACCCCGAAAATGCCTTTGGATATTTTAACGGACGCGATAGTTGAGCTGCCTTCGGGTACTGAGTTTGTGGTTGGGTTTCATGTCGGCGCCGCTTCAAAGATAGAGATGTGGCCTCGTGAGCATATAGCGCGCCTGTCGGACCTTCTTATATCACGTAGAAGTGCGAGAGTCTTATTGCTTGGAGGTTCCGAAGACAAGGGAATGATTGATGAGATTGTTGAGATGATTTCATCAAAGGCGTTGGTCTTTACTATGTCGCGTGATCTTTCCCATGAAGACCTTGTGGCTACCGCTTCACATTGCGATATATTTATCGGTCACGATTTTTGGCCGCTCCACCTTGCATCGATAACAGGAAACTCAACCCTTGGGCTTTTCTCAGGCGTGGTTTTACCCTCCGTCAGGCATCCACTTGGACCCGACTCTCTGGTTATTTCTACTGCCATACACTGTTCACCTTGTTATAAGAGTCTCTCAACCGAGTGCCCGTTTCAGGTTCGCTGTATGACGCGTCTGTGGCCCGAGAAGGTTTATGAAGCCGTCGTAGAGTTGCTCTTATTGACCCGTGAAAGGTCAGCTTAGATGTCAGGCCTTGTTAAACTAAAAGCTTTTGGTGGATTGGTCGTTGCCGCCATAAGGAATCCGGTGATGACTGTACGAATGCTGACTTTAAAGAAGGTCGCCGAAACCTTTAAAATACTTGGCAAGGATCCGGAGATACTTTTTGAGAAGTCAAAGCAGATTAAGAGTGGAATCCTTATGAACTGCGACTATACGCGCCAGTTAATGGACTCTTCCATTGAGGCCGCTGGTTGGGTTCTTTGTGAAAGCTCCATAGAGACCCTATCGCTCTATTTAGATGATAAGTTTTTGACTGATATAAAGTGCGATCTTGCAAGCCCTGACTTAAATGTAATTTACCCTGAGATGAAGGGAAGCTCGAACGCGCGTTTTTTTATATGTGCGACCCCTGATTTCAAGCCCTCTCCAGGCGTTCACAGGTTAACATTCAAGGCCCGTGCAACGGACGGCGCAGAGTTTCTTCTTAAGTCCTCTATCGAATATGTGAGTCTTTATGCTAACTATAACAGTATCGTCAAACCTGGAGAAGTTGAGATCGCATGGATGCGAAAGAGGTATGAGTCTCTTGCCGTAAGACCCATAATAAGCGTAATTATTACCGCTACGGCAGATGCATTAGAAGCAGTTTCCGATACCGTTGAATCTTTGCGTAATCAGGCCTATGGAGATTTTAATATTACCGTTTTTACAAAAGAGGCCGTTGAAAATGAGGAGAGTTATGGAGAGGAAGGCGACGTTCGATACTGCTCTTCTTTGAAAGATATCGGCACTATAGTAGACGGAGATTTTCTTCTGTTTATGCGTGCAGGCGATATGATTTCACCATCGACACTTTTTGAAGTCGCGCTAAAGATTGCGCTTGATGCTTCATTGGAGTTGATCTATACAGATGAAGATCGTATTGAAGACGGGAAGCTTACAGAGCCCTTTTATAAACCCGGATGGTCCCCCGACCTCTTATTAAGTGTTAACTACATAGGGCGCGCCTTCTTCATCTCCAACTCTCTTTATTTGAGGATCGGAGGCTTTACGAATTTTCCGGATGAAACCGCTACATATGACCTGCTCTTGAGGGCCGTTGAGCAGTGCGCGGGTATAGGCCATATCCCAAAGACTCTTTATAGTCTATCAACTTCGCATGACCCTGAACCTGTTGGACATGCCGCCGTTCTGGAGCGCGCTCTTGAGCGCAGAAATATAGAGGGAAGTGTTATCCCCCTCAAACTGCCAGGACACTATCGCGTAAAGAGGGATATAGCGGACCGAAGTAAGGTATCTATTATAATTCTTACAGCCTATACCAACCCTGAAAAAAATATAAAGATATGTGTCCGTTCCATTGCTGAAAAAAGCACATATGAAAACTATGAGCTGGTTATTGTTGATAACAGCCGTGGCAGGCTTCCTTCAGATGAGGTGAGGGCGCTCGTACCGGGAGTAGAGATACGTATTATAAAGTATGACGGTAAATTTAATTTTTCATATATGAATAATATGGGCGCGTGCGATGCTACAGGAGAATACTTAATCTTCTTAAACGACGATACCGAGGTCATAAATCCCGATTGGATTGAATCGATGATGGAGCACGCGGCTCGTTCGGGTGTGGGAGTTGTAGGCTCCAAGATGCTCTATGAAGATGGCACCATTCAGCACGGTGGAGTTTTCTTGGTTGATTACGGCGGTTATACGAGACACGCATTCCGCCTCTCGGCCGACAATGGCTATAGTTATCATAACTTGCTGGATCTTACGCGAAATTGTTCTGCGGTGACTTTTGCAAATGTGATGGTAGCCAAAGAGACATTTTTCAGGCTCGGAGGGCTCGAAGAAGAATTAAGGGTTGAGTGCAATGATATCGACTTCTGCCTGAGAGCGCTCAAAGAGGGATTGCTTGTCGTCTGGACACCCTACTCGATCATATTCCATAAGGAGTCGGCAAGCCGAAGGAGTAGCAGGGAAGTTAACATAACCGATAATTCAAGATTTCATTATAATCGCTGGCGGGCTGTGATAGAGAGTGGCGATCACTACTACAATCCTAACCTGACACTCGACTCGGATAATTTTGGCATTAACACGAGACCCGTGGTAGTGGCCTATTACGAGGGGGGCGATGCAGAGCTAGAAAGACTAGGCCCTGTAGGGAGGAGGTATTCCATCGAAGAGATTAGCGAGATGGGCCCGGACTTGCACGCGCAAAGGGTTAGTGGTGACGGCTCTCTTCGTATCGGTATATCTATCGAGGCCGCAGACGAGATAGACAAGTGGCCTGAAGAACACTTTGAGCGCTTGAGCAAACTGTTCTCATCTCGTTATGGGGCCGTTGTAGAGTGGTTTGACTCCGGTATCGAAGAAAGTGAATATATAGAGGCAGTTGCGCGATGTGATATTTTTATTGGAAATAACTACTGGCCTGCATATGTAGCGGCGCTACTGTCGGTGCCAACCCTTACTGTGTTTTCAGGTAGAAAGAGCCCGTCGGCAGCAAGCCCTAACTCAGAGAATAGCCTGGTGGTAAATATGGCGCTACAATGCGCGCCCTGTGACAAGACAAAGGTCTCGGAGTGCGATATGGATCTTAAATGTTTAAAAATGCTTTGGCCCGAAAAGGTCTTTGGAGCCGCCGTGAGACTACTCTTGTTTTGCGGTAATGATAGAACGCCTTCGCCTTATGAATTTGAGGCGGAGTGAAATGAGGAATATTTATGAATAGACGCCTCCTGAATATTATGAAAAAGATCATATCTATCCTGACTGGCAAAGACCGGGCCGAGCTTGACAGGGAGCAGGTAGATAAGGCCGGTGATATTCTCAGCTCTATTGGAGAGGGTGTGATAGAAGGCAAACCCGGCGCAAATATTATGGGAACTATACAGGCGGAGAGCGGTATTGGGCAGGCTGTAAGGTCTCTGATACTTCCGATAGAACGCATGGGTATCCCTTATGAACTCTCAAATATTATAAATGCGTCGAGGCAGGACGACAAGACTTTTGCAAAGTTTACAGGGGGCAACCCTTACTGTTTCAACCTTGTTCATCTTAATGCCGACGCCGTTCGACACAATGTAGAGCAGAAGGGTTTTGCATATTTCAAGAAGAGATTTAATATAGGCTTCTGGGTATGGGAGCTCGACCGCTTTCCTGAAGAATGGGAAGAGAGTTACAGATTTTTCAAGGAAATATGGACCCCGAGCAGGTTTTGTGTGGAGACTTTTACGAGACATTCAAGCGTGCCTCTCTTCAGAGTGCCGCATTCGGTTGAGATTAATATAGAAAGAGAATACGACAGGGGCCACTTCAAATTGCCTGAAGGGGTCTTTATTTTCTTCTTTATGTTCGATTTTTATAGCGTGATAGAGAGGAAAAATCCGATTGCTCTTGTCGAGAGCTTTAAGGCGGCCTTTGGGAGTAGCAAGGATGTTATGCTCTTGCTTAAATGCACAAATTCAGAAAAAAACCCTGACGCGAGAGATGAACTCATCAAGGCCGCCAAGGGAGCTAACGTCGTGCAGATGGACCGCTATTTAGACAGGGATGAGTTGTACTCTCTTATTAAGGCAACTGACGCGTACGTCTCAATGCATAGGAGCGAGGGTTTCGGACTTACGCTTGCCGAGAGTATGTATCTTGGTAAGCCGGTCATCGCCACTGCCTATTCGGGCAATACGGACTTTATGGATGTCAATAATAGCTTTCCGCTAAGATATAAACTGGTGGAACTTGAGAGGGACTACGGCCCTTATAAGAAAGGCAATCACTGGGCCGAGGCCGACCGTGACCACGCGGCCGAGACTATGCGCCTCGTATATGAAGACCGCGCTCTTGGCGAACGCATCGGCCGAGAGGCGAGCGATTATATAAAGAGAACACTTAACGAGAAGGTAGTGGGTGAGTCTATAAACGACAGACTATCGTTCCTTGCAGGTAAATATTCCATGGGCGAATGGCCTTTTAAGTAAGGAGTCGCTTTGTTTAGCGCTAGCTCCTCAAATCATAGAAACATAGTATTATATGGTTTTTAGCACCTTAACTTTTTTTATTTCTCTTTTTACCGGTTGTTCTGGGTATATATTTTCTATCCCCGAGACCGTATCGCAACCTGCTTCTTCTGGCCTCTAGTTATCTCTTTTACTTCTGGGGGAGCGGATCATTTTTGCTTATTCTTTTTCTCTCCACGGTTGGGAACTTTATCCTCGCCCTGCTCCTCTCAAGAAGCGTCGGTTCCAATTGAAAGTTTTGGCTCTTTATCTCGATATTGATGAATCTCGCGGTACTGGCCTACTTCAAGTATTCAAGCTTTTTTGTGGCGGAGTTTAACGACATTCTGGCTGGTGGCGAGGGCGGCGAATTAATTCAATGGACCGCCGTCGTGCTTCCCATAGGCATATCATTTTTTACATTCCAAAAGATTACTTATGTGGTCGATGTCTACAGGGGAGTCAGAAAGGCCCTTACGAAATTTGTGGACTTCGCTCTCTATGTGGCGATGTTTCCTCAGCTCATTGCCGGACCGATCGTTAGGTACAATGAGATAAGCAGGGAGCTTCACGACAGGAAGGAGACGCTAGACGGTTTCTACGAAGGGCTTTTGCGTTTTTCGCTCGGCTTGGTAAAGAAGGTAGTTTTGGCCAATACCTGTGGCATGGTTGCGGACACCGTATTTGGTATGGGCCCGTCGGAGCTCGACAGCTTTTCCTCCTGGCTAGGCATCATGGCCTATACGCTCCAGATATATTTCGACTTCTCGGCATATTCGGATATGGCAATCGGTCTAGGACGTATATTCGGCTTTCACTTTCCGGAAAACTTTAAACGCCCCTATTCGGCTATAAGCATAACCGATTTCTGGAGGAGATGGCATATCACACTCTCCAATTTTTTCCGTGATTACCTCTACATACCGCTAGGAGGGAACCGTCAGGGCAGGGCGCGTTTATATTTCAACCTGGGTGTCGTATTTATTCTCTGCGGTCTTTGGCACGGCGCTAATTGGACATTCATAGTGTGGGGGCTCTACCACGGCCTTATTCTCATATTCGAGCGCATGACTGGTCTCGGTAAGACCGGGGAGGCGAGTTACGTAGCGCTTCGCCGCAGCGTGACCTTTCTTTTGGTCTTAATCGCATGGGTCTTTTTCAGGAGTCCGGATATGGCATACGCCATTGACTATCTAAGTGCCATGTTCGTACCCTCGTTAAAGCCGCTTCCGTTTGAACTCTTTATGGCGCTCAACCCGCGCAACCTGACCTTTTTGATAATATCGGCCGCTGTTATATTTCTGCCCCGGACCTTCTCGGGCGCAGCCTTATTTACCGATACCACCGCAACCACTGCGGGGCGCCTTAAGGTTTGTGGTCTGATGGTCATGGTTATTTATTCGATTGCGCTGCTTGCAAGCGGCTCTTATAACCCTTTTATATATTTTCAGTTTTAGGTTTTTATGCGTAATTTTATCATAATATTATTTCTCCTTCTTTTCACCGTCCACCCTACGGGCCTTATCGTCGGCGTAGGCAGTGACGACTCCGAGAATCGCGCATCGGCCTCCATGCCGGATTTTTCCGTTGACAGGCTCTTTAATGGAGAGTTTATTCAGGAGTTCGAGAGCTATTTTAATGATAATTTTTCTATTCGCGCCCCCTTGATCAGTGCCAAAAAGTGGATTGACTTCCATATCTTCAGAACCTCTCCTACCAATAAGGTTCTTATCGGAAAGGACGGTTGGCTCTTTTATAATTACACTATCCTTAACTACCATACGCAGAGTTGTGAAAGAAGGGCCAGGGCCGTCATTACGACTGTAAAACGCCTGCAGATGCTTGAGAGAGAGCTTGAGAGGGCCGGCAAGATGTTAGTGCTGACTGTAGCTCCGAACAAGGCAACTATCTATCCGGAGTATTTCCCTAAGCCGTTGCCTCTATCACGTTGCGGCAAGTCACAATACGACCTCTTTCTTGAGGCGTTGAGATATTTCCCCATCAAGGGCTTTGTGCGGCTCGACACCCTTCTCCTCGATGCGAAGTCAAGTGGTGAGCCCATATATTTCAAGGCAGATACACACTGGAATATTAGAGGGGCCGAGCTGGCGTCCAAGGCGCTGTTACAGCGTATCTCCCCGGAGTCGTGGGAAAACTTTTTCAGGCTGGAGGATGATTTTCCTATACGTAAGCGTAAGGGCGGCCTTGAGAGGATGATTGGAGACCTCGGTTTAACAAGCGGTATCAACTTTCGATCCAAAGTCATACCATGAGAAAGTTACGACGAAAGTTTTGCCGGAATCGAAGGGCTCCCATATTTCTTACGAATTTGCTTCAACCTACTACCCCGAAAATATTATCCTTCCGAGGGCGCTTATATACAGGGACTCATTTTTAACTGACCCTTTGCTCTATATGAAGAGCGCATTTACTAAGAGCGACGTCTTGTGGTCTTATAAGGTAGATCTCCACAGGCCCGAGTATGCAGAGTACCTCAGGGCTTCCGATATTGTCATGGTCGAGGTAGTCGAAAGACATATTCACAAACTTCGCATAGACCTAGACGCCTATAAGAAGGCGCTCCGTCGCTAGTCGAATATTACGCCTTGCCAAACGTGTTTTACCTACGCACTATAGAAGCTAGAGCTCATAGGTCTTTATGGGTTCTCGCCATGACCATGTAATAAAGAATAGATAACTTATGCGAGGTTCGACAGATGGCTGATGAAGTTGAGTTCCCAACGCACTTGATGGAGCGCGTGGCCCATGCGAGCGATAATTCCTTCTTCCGCGCCCTGGCTTTTAGAACATTTTGTGATTTCTGGAAGATTACTCGCAGGTATAAGGAGCCATCGCAAATAAAGAGCGTGATGGACTGGGGCTGCGGGTGCGGCAGGCTCATGCCCCTTATAAAGGGTATTGGCATGATCCCAGGTATCTACGGTTGCGATATCGATAAGGAGGCTATCAAGTGGTGTAAGGAGCACTTTCCCGATGAGAGCTTTGACTGTATTTCGCCATACCCTCCCACACCTTATCCGGATGGCAGTTTTGACCTGGTCTTCGGTTTCTCCGTGCTTACTCACCTGACCAAGGAGCTACAGCTTGACTGGATGAGGGAGGTTAACCGTATCATGGCTCCCGGCGGTATCTTTATCGCCACTCTTCACGGCGAATTCGCCATGGACCGCCTCCTTTCGCCCGAGGCGCTCAGGGATTGCGTGAAAAAGGGCATTAATGACGAGTTGAAAGATGGCATCCTCGACGGCGTGGCTCCGAAAGACTACTATAGGGGAACCTTCCAGACTGAAGAGTATACGCGGCGCGTATACGGCGAATATTTTACCGTACTGGAATATATTGGCGACGGGGCCATGAATATGCAGGATATTGTCGTCTTGAGAAAATGTAGATCCCTCCCGCCGCCTGTTGAGAAGGATAAGGAGAAGAAGGGCTTTTTTCAAAAATTATTTAATAATTAGGGCCGGCTTTCCATGTTCATTATCTTACATTTCCCGGTTTAAGGGACTTGTTGTTAAATACTCGGTTCTTTCCCGATTGATCTCTGACCGGTTCGGCATTACCGAAGGTGATGTTATTAGAGACGTTGTTGTCGTGAGCCTCCTTGTTAATGCAGACGCCGCCCGCCTTTATACCTGAGAAAATATTGTTTGAGACGATGTTATCCGTATTTACCCATGGTTTGTCGTAGTGTGAAGTGAACGAAACTCCACAGACGCTATTTTCGACAATATTTCTTTGAACCTGGGTTTTGTAGGCGTCGTTCAGTACGATTGCTGACCTAGCATTATAGATATTGTTTCCTATTACGCGTCCTGATGAAAAGTGGTCTATCTCCACCCCCTCGGCAGTGATATTGGTCAGCGTGTTTGATTCGAAAAGTACGCCGGATGCGCCGTAAAAGGCTGCAGCGCGCCCCTGTAGATTTTTAAAGGTGTTATTTATGACATATATGCCGTTGACACTTGAACTCTTTTCTTTACTCTCTGGGTTGTAACGATTTCTACTAAGTATACCCGAGTACAGTGTATGGCCCTCTACCGGCCCACGCCCAAGGCCGTCCATTTCAAAACCCTGAATCAAGATTTCGCTTGAATTGCCCAGGTTGAAAAAGTTAAGGCGTTCAAGCGCGATAGAGCCGACAGGTATGGACTTTACGTGTTGCATGAAATATACGGGCTTTCTTAGTATTATTCGATCCTTTTCGATTTTCTTCGTATAAAACTCCAGAACTCGGACCTCTTTCTTGCCTATTGTGTATAACTGGTAGTAGGAGCCTTCTACAAAAGAGCTTGTATCATCCATGAAAAGGGCCGGATCACCTTTTCGGGCCTCTTTTACGAGGGCCGGGAAGCGTTTTGGTAAACTTGGAAAGACCAGCCGGACCCTCTGTCCGCCAATCAGGCTAATATTGTTTACTTTAGGTATTGTGATTCCCTGTCGTATCACATAGGTGCCTGGCGTAAAGAATATGACGCCGCCTCCGGGTTTCCTAAGTGATATTATGGCCTTGTTGACGGTATGCTCGGAGACCCACGGTATGAAGTGCAGGGGAGAGCCATCATTTTTTTGAACGATAATTCCTTTGCCTGATTCGGGCGGAGATATATTGCCATCTGCCGCAAAAGCTGACGGTATGCAGGTAAATAAAATAAGAATTAAAATTGCATGAATTTTCATTATAACTCCATTGCTACAGGTAAGATAATGTACTAATTTATAAGGAAAAGTGTTATGATATTTATCGTTATTTTTAGCATGATACATTATTAACTATTCAATATTTTACAGGAATATTTTTCCAAGATCAAGGGTTTCTTCTCCTCGGGACCACACGGTCTCCGAGCCACTTAGCGCTCTTGTTAGTCCCGTTAACGGTCTTTACGGTAGGAATGTGTATGCGTAGAACAAGACTTAAATTCGCCATGAATATCATAAGACTTATCCTCTTAGTGGTGAGTCTTGTTGCTCTTGTAGTGTTTCTTCTTTGGGCATACTACCCTTCGCATATTAAATCGCTCGACGCGGCTTTACTTTCTCGATATACCTCTTCCTTTGAGAGAGAGTTGAATCAGGCCGAAGTCGCGCTTCGCAGTAATCCTGCGCAAGGGATAGATGCCCTTGAGGCCTTTCTTAATAAGAATCAGTCCATAATGAAGCAGGACAGGGTCTACCCTCTAAAGACAAAGGCCTTTAGTTTGCTTACAACGGCTCTTCTTAAGGAGAAGCGTACTCAAGATGCCATAAAGCGTTTCGATGATTGGATTGAGTTTAATCCGCGCGACTTAAATGCCCAACTTGGACGCGCCTGGGTCCTTAGGAGGGACCCTGCAACACTCAAAGAAGGCGTTGAGGTAGCTGAGCGATACTATAGTATGGCCCCGGAATCCGACCTTATAAGCTTTAGGTATTTGCAAATGCTGGTCGAGCAGAGACGTATGGTAGAGGCCTTTCTGGTGGATTTCAGCAGGTCAGGTATTGACCGGTCGCTTCACTGGGATATCTTTTGGGATACCGGGTCGGGATTTAACGGTGCGCAGAGCGCGAAAGTGCTACCCACTTATGACGGTGACGGCAATATTACGATAAATGCGACTCTTCCATCCGGTCTAAAGGCAGTCAGGCTGGACCTTCCCCCCGGCAACCGTATACGCATTTCCAGTCCCGTATTTAGCATGACCGCTCCAGGAGCTTCTCTGCAACTGCCCCTTTACAGATCAAGGCTCCAGATGAATCAGCTACTTACCGAGGGTAACGACCTTCTGAGTTCCGGTGGAAATGATCCATATTTTACATGGCAAATCCCGCAGGGTGGACCAAGTGCTGTCACATGGAAGGTGCAGTTTTCTTCAGGCATTAGCCCATACAGTGGTTTTGACCTCTTCAGGTATCTTTCCGGCCCAGAAGAAGCGCGGCTTATCGAGAAGCGCTTTCTCGAAGAAGGCCGCGTGGAGGCGGCCAGGGAATTTAGCAAGAGGCTTGAGCATTATATGAAGAAGCGTAGCGTGAGGTAGATGGTGAATCTTTTGAGACGCATATGGCGCTGGAGTTTTTTCGTAACACTGCCCGTAACGATAGTGTTTTTCGTTGTTATGGTAAATACGGCCATGCGTTATTACGACTTCGGACTTCGTCATAAGGCGCCGTCTTATATCCCTTTCTCCCTCTATAATGTTGGAAAGATGGAGTTCAACCATTTTTTACGCTCGCTTGAGCTTTCGGTGAAATTGCCGTTTACACGCGGTTTCTCAAAGAGCGCTCCTCTACGTCGCATTGATCTCTTTACCTCTGATTCCAACATTAGGGAGCTTGACAGCCATCTTCCGTACTCGGGTTTTAAGTTCAAGAAAGGCAAGATGCTCGTGGACGACGAGCTTTTTTCCGTAAAACTCCGTTATAGAGGGGACTCTGTATACCACTGGGGTTATTACAAAAAGTCGATCCGTGTTAAGACTAAAAAGAGTAAACTTTTCAATGGGATACGTCTCTTTAACCTGCTTGCCCCACGCGATAGAGAGATTATAAACAATCACTTGAGTTATCGCCTTGCAGACCGCATGGGTCTAATCGCGCCCTATTCCGAGATGGTCAACGTTAATATAAACGGCAGGCCTTTTGGCATATATACGTTTGTTGAGCAGATGCAGGAAATAACGCTAAGAAGAAACGGTTTCATGCCGGGCGATCTCTACGTCGGTGACTGGATTGGAAAAGAGCACTATTCCGGTATAGATAACCAGGTCTTTGATCATCCTGGCTTGTGGAAGAAATTCGCCATCAATAATCACTACCCTGAAGAGTCTATAGAGCCGCTCAAAAAGCTTATTAAACTTATAAAAACCCCATCGTCAGAGGCTATGCAAAGAGAACTCGGTAATATGCTCGATATGGAGTTATGGGGGCGTTGGAGCGCGTTCCAAACCTTTACGCAGACATTTCATAGAGATAGCACGCACAACTGGATAGTCTATTACGATCCTGCCAGGAGTAAGTTCTTTCCTGTTATATGGGACCCGGTGGGTTGGCACCGTGGTTATCTACCGCCAAAAGGAGCTTTGCCTGTATTTGAGATTCTGGCAAGTCCATTTCATTTACAGCTCTTTAAGAACGCTGATTTTCGACGTGCCAGGCTGCGAGCTCTACAGGGCTTTTTCAGTAGTGGAGAGGATGAAGAATTTTTGACCGAGGTCGATGAGATCATAGATTCTCTCGAAGCTCACGTTGGCGCGGACCCTCATCTTGTTGATGCTGTGAAGATGCTTCGTCCGAAAACCGTGGTTAGCTCGATGAAGAAGCTCAAGAATGATATTTCAAAGGTTCTGTCCGAGGTAAAGCGTGAGTACCTGCCAGTTGGTGATGCCATTGCCTACGCTACTGGTAAGGACGGTGAGCTCCTCTTAAGGGTGAAGGGAAGAGTGCCTCTTCATCGTATCCTTTTAAAATATGATAAGGCGATAACCGGCGATCTTAGTGCCAGTATAACGCATTATGGTAAACGCGGCGCGGTAACTACCGACGTATCCGGAGATGTACAGGTTTTTGGCGATACGGTTGAGGTTACCACCATGCTTCTTTCCTCATTTGAGCAGTCCATAGCAGGTATGGAACCGCATGTGCTCAGAAAGAACCATGTTGTAATTAGACCCGGTTTTTATGAGCTTCGTCTTAACGGCCCGCAGAAGGTGATATTCAACGAGCCGCTCTCCGTAACCGCGGATCTTGGCATGGGACAAGTTGAGCCTGCCAAAAAGCTAACTGAGATCTCCCGCAGCGCCTTTTCAGACTCATATGTGGTTGTTGCCGAGTCGCCGCTAAAAGAGCCGCTTTTGTGGAGCGGTGATATTACCATACGCGGAGTAACTATTATTGATAAAGATGTCGTAATACTTGCGGGAAGTACGATAAGAATGGCTCCGGGAGCTTCTCTTTTATTCAAGGGACGGCTCACAGCCGAAGGGACTCAATTACGCCCAATATCGTTTATCCCCCTGTCGTCAAGTACTGGAAAACCGGATGACGCGTGGGGCGCAGTCGTGCTTCTCGGGAGAGGCGCTGATGGTTCGTCCATAAGGCAAGTCAGTTTTGCAGGTGGTAGTGGTCTGAAAGGAGCCCTCTATGAATACTCGGCCATGCTTTCTATCCATGACGTTAAGGACGTGGTGATTGAGAAGAGCCGGTTCTCGAATAATAAGGTGGTCGACGATATGTTCCATGCGGTATATTCCGAGTTGATAATATCTGACTGCACCTTTGCCAATTCGCTCTCGGACGCGGTCGATCTTGATTATGTAAAGGGCACTGTGGAGAATTCACGTTTTACCTCAAGCGGTAATGACGCCATCGACCTGATGTCGAGCGTAGTTGCTGTCACAGGTTCTTTCATCAGCGGTTCGGGGGACAAGGGAATATCCATAGGCGAAGGCACCGAGGCCTTTGTTTGGAATACAACGCTTAAGCAGAACGCAATAGGCGTACAGGTGAAGGACAGTTCCACGGCACACTTGTATAATGTCGAGCTTTACGGTAATAATAAGAGTATAGATGCTTACAGAAAAAACTGGCAGTATGGCGATGGTGGTCATGTGTCTCTTTATAAGAGTGTCGTGCGAGGTATAGGGCCTTTGATTACGGCTGACAAGGCTTCGGACGTAAAGATATTCGACTCTTTTGTAGAGGGCCTGACGGGCAAGAAGAAAGGTATCTATCTGGACGAAACCGTTGACTCCGAATCCGATAGTAAAGCGAAGAATCCCGAAGAAAGGTATTCGTTCGATATGCGCGACTTTTTAATGCCTTATCAGGAACTTGTCGTGCCACAACGTAGAGGAACGCTTTAATATATGGAACCGATTCTCCATTTTTCACGATTTGAATTCAAGTATGTTCTTAACGAGCGCGCGCGTCTTCAGCTGGAGAGTGAACTGGGCTACTTCATGGCGCTCGATCCCTATGTGAGCAAACGCCGCCACCAGAAGTATTTTGTAAGAAGCCTTTATTTTGATGATGATAATTATTCAAACTACTATGAGAAGACCGACGGACAGATCAGCCGGAGGAAGTATCGCGTAAGGACCTATACGGACGACCGTGACGAGGATTGCGTAATCTTTCTCGAGGTAAAGGGGAGGTATAACGCCCTGGTCTATAAACATCGTATTCAGCTCGACCGCTCTGTTATAGGGGAGCTGGAACAGGGCTCCGATCTCTTTATGAAGTCCATGATAGATCGCGCTGAAGAGAGTGACCTCCTCAGGACTTTTTCTTTTGACACGATTAGGAAGTCTCTAAAACCAAAGCTTCTGGTTGATTACGAGAGGCGTCCCTATGTCAGCAAATACTCTCCCGACTTTCGTGTGACCTTTGATGACTGCTTGAAGTCTACCGTGACAGATAAGCTTTTTGGCTCTCTTAGTGATACCAAGAGGGTCTTTCTGCCCGGTTATTGTGTCGTGGAGATCAAATTCAAGCATCACATACCGAGCTGGTTTCACCGTCTTATACAGTCCTACGAGTTGCGTCGCGTTTCGGTATCAAAGTATTGTACCGGAGCAGAGAGGACTGAGATAGTTGAGAACCTTGAATAATTGGAAAATTTATTGTATTTTATAAAGATTATTTCAAAATGATAATCGTTGAGAGGAGTTATGGGAAATAATCCGTTTTTACAGCTTACGAGCCAGATGGCGTACAGCCCGATAAGCATAATAATAAATATCGTTCTGGCTATTATACTGGGCCTTATCGTCGCCTGGGTCTACCGTTATACACATAAGGGGCTTTCGTACTCACAGAGTTTCGTCCTTACCCTTGTTTTTGTGAGCACGGTGGTAGCCTCTGTAATGATGATAATCGGCAACTCACTGGCTAGGGCCTTTGCGCTTGTTGGAGCGTTATCTATCATACGTTTTCGAACGGTCGTAAAGGACACCAAGGATACGGCTTTTGTTTTTTTCGCCCTTGCCGTGGGCATGGCATCGGGCACGGGCAATTATTTCATAGCGCTTGTAACAACGGTGGCCTTTTGCATTCTTGCGGTCGTTCTCTATCATCTCAACTTTGGCGCTCTTTATAAGAGCGAGTTCATACTGCGTTTTCTCTTTGACCGGGACGGTGGCGGAGAGGACGACTATGTAGGCGCTATTAAAAAATATTCCAAGAGGTCTAACCTCTTACATGTCGAGCCATCGGGCGACGGTCGCTACATTACCGTGACCTACGACATCATACTCAAGGACGACGCGACGAGTGGGTCTTTTTCCAGTGAGATAGATTCGCTTGCAGGCGTGAGCGAAGTCACTCTCATCGCTTCCAAGAGCGACATTGACTTCTAGTCATGCCTTGTGCAAGTGATTTTGTTCGGATCTTTTATAGCTGATTTCAATATAGTTTTTTTTGATATTTTCTAAACTGATTTTCGGAGGAGTAATGGGTATAATAATTGAATCGGTTCATATGGGCGCAGTCAAGCTCATCAGGCCTCAAGTCTTTCCCGACAACAGGGGCTTCTTTTTCGAGGCCTTTAAGTCGGAGGAGTATGCCAGGCATGGTTTGCCGGCTTCTTTTGTTCAGGAAAATCACTCCGCTTCTACCGCGGGCGTGGTTCGGGGACTACACTTTCAGTGGGACCCTATGATGAGTAAGCTTATGAGGGTTACTAACGGCTCCGCGTTTCTTGTGGCGGTCGATATCAGGAAGGGTTCCCCGACGCTTGGTGAGTGGTTTGGAACCGAGGTCTCCGCGGAAAACAAGCTTCAGCTTTACGCGCCTCCAGGTTTTGCGCGCGGCTTTTGCGTACTGTCGGATTACGCGGAGATTCAATATATGTGTACAGGTACTTATAACAACAAGTGTGAATCGGGCATACTTTGGAATGATCCTGATATCGGTATTGACTGGCCTCTAAAGGGTGAGCCCAATCTCTCGGAGAAGGACGAGAATGCGCAGACCCTCTCCGAGTGGCTCAAGAGGCCGGAGTCGGATAATTTCATATATTAAAATAATCCCTTCCCTTTTCGGTGGTTTCTCATGATAAGCGTAGTGGTTCTAAACTGGAACGGCAGGGAGTATCTTGAAGAGTGCCTTAGCTCGCTGCTGGCTCAGAGCTATGACGATTACGAAATTATCGTAGTCGATAACGGGTCTGCCGACGGCTCGGTTGAGTATATCAAAGATAACTTTCCGACTATTCGCCTAAAGGCTCTTACTACTAATCTTGGCTTTGACGGCGGCGTAAACGCCGGCATCAAAGAGTCGCGCGGCGATCTTGTCTTTCTCCTCAATAATGATACTAGTGTTGACAGCCACTGTCTGGCGCGTCTGGCCGATGCCGCTCTTAAGTATAAAGATGCCGCATCCTTTGCGGTAAAACTTCTTTTTGAAGACGGGCAGGTGATTAACGCGGCCGGGGATCGCTACTACGCTTACGGCAGGGCCGAAAATATCGGATTTAAAGAGCCTGACAGCGCCATCTTCGACAAGGGTGGCGAGGTCTTTAGCGCCTGCGCGGGAGCAGCCCTTTACAGAAAGGATATTCTCGTGCAGGCCGGGTTCTTCGACGAAGACTTCTTTCTATTGCTTGAAGATATTGACGTAGGTTTTCGCCTCCAACTTATGGGGCATACCTGTCGTTATGTGCCGGATGCAAAGGTCTTTCATCACCACTCTCGCTCCATTGGGCAGAGAAGTCCGCTCATGGCCTTTTATACGGCCAAAAACGATATGCATCTTCTTGTAAAGAATATGCCTCTTTCTTTGTTTATAAAGAATCTACTCCGTATATTCCTGCACCAGCAGAGGTATTTGCGCTATAATATTTCGCTCGGACTTCTCTGGCCTCACCTTAAAGGAGAGCTAAAAGGGCTGCTTGAGCTTCCGCGAATGTTAACCAAAAGATATCGTATACTGAAACTGCGCCGCAGCGATACCGCCCGTATTGATTCTATCCTTGGTGAAGGCCGTAAGGGGGGCGGTAGTTGAAGATAGCTATCCTTGAGACAACGAACACGGACCCGTTCATAGGAGCCATAAAGGAAGTTGCCTTGCGATTCCCGGAGGCTGAGATTACCGCTTTATGCGGGGGCGATACCAGTGAAGCTCTCTGTAGCGGGAGTGTATCTAAGGCCAGCGTTTTGCATATTTCTAACTCTGCCTTTGGCCTGATTGCTTCTTTCCTCAAGATAGTATCTATTCTCAGGAAGGGTGGTTTTGATATGGTGGCAATAACGAGCGAGACGGGCCTTCCGACCAGGTCGCATCAGTTCTCAACCCTGGCGTTACTCTTATCCGGTGCCCGTAGAAAAGCCGTTCTTTACGAGAGCGGCAAGGTTTTGGATATCGGCATTGGCAGTTGGTTTATTGATGCCCTCTTTATATTGATAGATCTAATTAAGCTTATAGCCGTAGATATAGTGGTCATTCCTATTTTGGTTATCTCTCTTGCAGGGGTCATCATTGTCGACCTTGTCGGTACCGTTACCGGAATCTCCAAGGGTTCGTCCGGGAGAAGATTATGACCGGGACCGTTGCCATAGTGCCGACATTCAACCGGCGCCTTCCTCTTGAAAAAACGATTGACTCCCTGCTTGCTCAAAAGGGTTCGACCTTGCCGGCGATAATGGTAGTCGATAATGGTTCGTCCGATGATACGGCGGCCTACTTAAATGAACTATCGGTGCGCCAACTAGAGTCGCAGATAATCATAGTTACTCTTTTGGAAAATACAGGCAGCGCCGGAGGCTTTGCCGAAGGACTGAAAGAGGCCTCTAAGCGCGGTTTCGATTCCTTCTGGTTTGTCGATAACGACGCCGTTGCCCTGCCAAATACTTTTGCCAAGTTACTCGACGCCCGTAAAACAGTGTTGGCGGATGACGATGGCGTTGGCGATTTTGTAATAGGCTCTATGATGGTAGACCCGAACGAGGGTTGCCTTACATGGCTATTTACCGGGATAGACCAGTCGCGTTCACCCTATCTAATCACAAGCCCTGTACAGGTAAGCGGTCCAACCGAGGTCGAGGGGCTGACCTACTCCGGACTATTTTTTAGCGCAGGGGTCGTCTCAGCTGTCGGTTATCCGCTCGTAGAGCTATTTACCTGGGGCGACGACGCCGAGTACTGTATGCGTATCAGGCGCGCAGGTTTTAAGATATACCTCATCCCCGAGAGCCGCCTTCAGCACAAACGCCAGCCCATGTCTATTCATAGCTTTTTAGGTCGCTGGAAGATCATTGCATATCCCGATGTCGATCCGGCGCGTTTTTATTATCATATAAGAAACAGTATCTTCATATTCAAAAAGAATCTACCTCTGACCGCTTCTATCAAGGCGATTACCGGTCTACTGCTTCAGGCGATATATACAGCGACCTCGCACCCTAAACCTGCTGCACTCTTATGGAACACTCTTTGCGGAGCGGCGCATGGCTTTACCGGAAGGCTTGGAAAGCGCGGTGCGCTTAGGTGAAGGTTCTCTATATAGACCACAGCCCGGAGGTTGGCGGCGCCACGCGTGTTCTATTGAACCTGATTGCCACAATGAAAGAGGCCGGAAGCGATGTAGAGCCGGTATTTATCTTTCCGGCCGGGAGCCTGTCGGCAAGCGATGTCAGGTGTGAAACCGGAGCGGAGGTCATTGAACTCGACATGCCGTGGTTCACGAAGAAGGCCGGACCGTTTAAACTTTTATCGTACCTCTTGGCGCTCTTACGCGCCTCTTCTCAAATAAAAAAAATCATTAGACGCGAAGGCGTTGATATCGTTCATGCCAATACATTTATAGCGGCCCTATACTCTATATTACCGCGCCTTAAAAGCCGTATTCCTCTTCTTTGGCATATGCACGACATACTGGAATTTACGCCCGTAAATAAGTTTTTCATAAGGCTGCCGGGAAGGTTTGCAGACAGGATCGTATGCCCATCCGGCGCGGTAAAGAGTTCGCTAATGGAGTTTGGCGTAAAGGGAGATAAATGCGCGGTTATCTATAACTCTACGCGCGAATTAAAAGAAGCCTCCACGTCGGAAGCGATAAGAAGTAATTTTAGAGATGAATTTTCAATAACGCGCAACGCTCCGCTTGTAGGTCTCGTTGCTGTTATTACCAGGTGGAAGGGGCACGATCTCTTCATAAAGGCCGCGCAGCTTATTGGAAAAGAACTGCCCGAGGCGTGTTTTGTCGTTGTCGGCGACGCCATGCACCCAACCGACGTCGAGTTTAAATCCGAAGTATTGGCGCTTGTAAGAGAACTCGGCATGGAAGATCAAGTTATATTTACCGGAAGGCGCGCCGATGTGACCGAAATTATGAAAGAACTGGATGTCGTCGTACATGGCTCTGTCGAGCCCGATCCGTTTCCGACTGTAATCCTTGAGGCCATGAGTACGGCTCGCCCTGTTGTGGCGGCGCGCTCCGGCGGATGTAGCGAGATGATAGAGCAGGGGGTAAACGGCCTGCTCTATACCCCCGGCGACGCCGGGGAGCTGGCAACTTCTGTTTTGAAAATCTTAAGAGATCGAGAGCTTGCGAAGGCCATGGGCGAGTCCGGCGCGCTGATACTTGAACGGAAATTTTCTCGCCAAAAGAATCTTAAATCCATATTAGAAGAGTACGCTTCAATTACCAATATCTAGGCCCGGAAGCTCCGCCTTTTCGCCCCTCTCTTTTCAGATAGTTTTCAACTAGTATTTTTTCTACGACTGCGTTAATATAGTTCTTTTCAGTCCTTAAATTATCTAACGCACTATAGAGAGGATTTTTTTATGAGCAAAAGACGCGCGCTGGTGACCGGCATAACCGGTCAGGACGGCTCATATCTTGCCGAACTGTTGCTTGAAAAAGACTACGAGGTTTTCGGTATGGTAAGGAGGTCGAGTGTCGAGAAGTTTGACAGGATAGAACATATAAAAGAGTCGATTACGCTTCTTCAGGGCGATCTTTCCGACCAGTCTTCTCTCGATGAGGCCGTTAGAGAGAGCGAGCCGGATGAGGTATATAATCTAGCGGCACAGTCCTTTGTGCCAACCTCATGGAATCAGGCCACCCTGACGGGCGAGGTCACGGGGCTCGGCGCAACGAGACTGCTTGAGGCCGTTAGAAAATTTCGCCCTGAGGCCAGGTACTATCAAGCTTCGTCTAGCGAGATGTTCGGCAAGGTGTTAGAGGTTCCGCAGACAGAGAAGACGCCTTTCTATCCGAGAAGCCCTTATGGTTGCAGCAAGGTATATGCCCACCACCTTACGATAAACTACCGCGAGAGTTACGACCTATATGCCTGCTCCGGCATATTATTTAATCACGAATCTCCGCGTCGCGGCTATGAGTTCGTCACAAGAAAGATAACCGACACCGCCGCGCGGATAAAGCTTGGTCTGGCTAAAGAGCTTCGCCTCGGTAATCTCGACGCCAAGCGCGACTGGGGTTACGCTGGTGATTATGTAGAGGCAATGTGGCTTATGCTTCAACAGGAAGAGGCCGAAGACTTTGTTATTTCTACCGGTTCGACACACAGCGTTAAGCAGTGTGTCGAGACAACCTTCGCTCTTCTCGATCTTGATTGGAAGGACTATGTTGTAATGGATGAGCGTTTTAAGCGTCCGGCGGAAGTGGACCTGCTCGTAGGGGACTCGACCAAGGCCAAAGAGAAACTTGGCTGGGAGCCGAAGGTCAGTTTTGAAGAGCTAATAGATATGATGCTCCAATCGGATCTAAAGGCGCATGGCGGTTAAGAGAGTCCTCATAACAGGCATCTCCGGTTTCGTAGGGTCGCATCTTGCCGAGCGCCTGACTGAAGAAGGCGGTTTTGAGATATACGGCACGCATATTCACGACGATCTCGATAATCTTTCTTCGCTTGCCAATGAGGTTTTTATTCAAAAGTGCGACCTGCTCGACCGCTCCGCTGTTGTAGAGCTTGTTAAAGAGATACGTCCGGATACGCTCTATCACCTCGCCGCATTTTCCGCGCCATCTCTATCTTACGATAGGTCCGAAGAGGTGCTTGGCGCCAATACATTTATGACGCTAAATCTGCTTGAGGCGGTTGCAAAAGAATCTTTGAATACAGTCTTTGTCAATGTCGGTTCGGCCGATGTTTATGGAGAGGTCCCAATAGAATCTCAGCCTGTTCAAGAGAGTACGGAGTTCCGCCCCCGCAACCCCTACGCGGTGAGCAAGGCCGCGCAAGAGCTATTAGGTTATCAATATTACAAGAGCAGGGGGCTCAAGGTAGTCATGTGCCGTCCTTTTAACCACACAGGCGCGAGACAGAGCGATAGTTTTGTGGTATCTTCCTTTGCGCGTCAAATAGCAGAAATAGAAAAGGGTTTATGCCCGGAGAAGGTTATCAGGGTTGGCAACCTCGACTCTTCACGCGATTTTCTTCATGTAAGAGATGTCGTCTCCGCTTATATACTGCTCGCCGAGAGCGGCCAGTACGGTCTGCCATATAATATAGCTTCGGGTCGAGTTTATACCATAAAAGAGCTTATAGAGGGGCTTTTGTCCCTTTCCGATATAGATATAGAGCTCGTTACCGACCCCGACAGGGTCAGGGCCGTAGATACCAGTTCAATATGCGGGGACTCAACGAGACTCTGCGCTTTGGGTTGGTCTCCTCTCCATACTGTCGAAGAGGCCCTTGCCGAGTCGTTGAATTACTGGAGAGAGAGGGAAGTTATATAACATGTCTAATAAAGGAAAAATTTACGCCGCAATCCTTGCAGGTGGCATAGGCACGCGCTTTTGGCCTCTTTCGCGCGAGACTACGCCAAAACAGCTCTTAAAGGTCGCAGGAGACGAGAGCCTTCTTACGACTACCATAGAGCGTTTGTCGCCTCTTATAGAAGAAGAGGATATAGCTATAGTCACTAGCGCGAGCCAGGCCGAGATAACACGCCTTCATCTTGAGGGGGCCGGCTGTGGCGCATCGGTCGGTTATATCATAGAGCCGTGCGGCAGAAATACCGCCCCGGCAATTGGGCTTGCCGCGGTAAAATTACTCGAACGCGATTCGGACGCCATCATGGTAGTCCTGCCCTCGGACCATCTTATGAAGCAGCCTGAGGCCTTTAGGCGCTCTATAGCCGCCGCCGCCCTTGCTGCAAGCGACGGCTCACTTATTACCTTCGGCATAAGGCCTCGCTCTCCGGAGACGGCATATGGTTATATAAAAGGGCGCATGGAACTCCACGACGAGATAGACGGCCACCCCGTTAGAAAGGTCGAGCGTTTTGTAGAAAAACCCAATCTCGATACGGCGAAATCATATGTTGAAGACGGCTCTTATCTCTGGAATAGCGGTATCTTCGTATGGAGGGCCGACGCCGTGCTTCGCGAGTATGCAAAGTACCTGCCTGAACTCTACGCCGCGCTCAACTCTATAAAGGGACTTACAGACGATGCCGCGTTTAACGAGATCTATGAGGCCATCGATCCGATAAGCATAGATTACGGCATACTCGAAAGAACCGACGCGGCCCTTATGATGGAGGTCGATTTCGCATGGTCCGACCTCGGCAGCTGGAACGCCCTCGGCGACGCGCTTGAGGCCGACGACGATGGTAATATCATTCGTGGACGCGTGGTCGATATATGCAGCAAGGACTCTATAATACTGGCCTCTGAGCGAGTGGTCGCTACTATTGGGCTTGAAGGTTTTATACTTATTGATACCCCCGACGCGACACTGGTATGCCCAAAAGAGCGCGCCCAGGAGGTGAGGGAGGTAGTCTCCGTCCTTAAAAATAGGGGGTGGGCGGAGCATGAAACACATCCCCATACCGAGAGACCGTGGGGTTCCTATACCGTGCTCGAAGAGGGTCCGGGTTATAAGATAAAGAAGATAACGGTCTCGCCGGGGGCGCGCATAAGCCTTCAGTCTCACACAAAAAGAAGCGAACACTGGGTTGTAGTCTCCGGCATTGCCACGGTTATAAAGGGTGTCGAGGAGATTGAGATAAAGACGAACGAATCGACCTTTATCCCCGTAGGCGTTAAACACAGGTTGTCCAATACCAGGGCAGAGCCGCTGGAGATAATAGAGGTTCAAAACGGAGAGTATGTCGGAGAGGACGATATAGAACGTTTCGACGACGACTACAAGAGGATCTAGAAAGCTACCGGGCTTTTAGATAGGCCGCCAGCGCCTCTTTCCAGTCTCTAAGCGGCGTGATCTTCAGCGATTCCAGCGGCGAGTAATAAGGGCGTTGAACCCCGACGCGAGCCGCTATCTCTTCTATGGGCCTTACCTCCACATCGGACCCGATCTGTTTTACAATCTCAACGGCAAACTCGTGCCAGCTTATGGCGCCGGCATTGGAGACGTGGTAGATGCCCGGAGCTTTACCGCTTTCCAGGATATCCTTTATTGCATAGGCCGCGTCCAGTGTATATGTTGGGCTGCTGACGATATTAGAGCTTACCTCTAAAAATTCTCTTTCCCCGGCGAATCTGATGATCGATTCAACAAAGTTGGTTCCGCCCTTGCCGCGGCATCCGGTTGTGCCGAAGATACTCGAAACCCTGAAGATATAATGTCCCTCGACCCTCTTGACGAACTCTTCGCCCGCGGCCTTTGACACGCCGTAGACATTTAACGGGCTCACAGGATCGGTCTCTATGTAGGGGGTATCTTTTTTACCGTCGAAGACGTAATCCGTGCTGACGTGTGCCAGTTTGATAGAGCTTTCGGTACATATGTCGGCCAAAAGTTTCAGCGCGACGGAGTTGACCAGAAAGGCGCGTTCGATATTCTTTTCACAGTCGGGTACGTTATGGTAGGCGGCGGTATTTATTATAACTTCAGGCTTATGAAGCTCCACCATGCGACCTATAGAGTCCGGGTCGGTTAACTCGATATCCGAATGCGTAAGCGGCACTGCCCCTTCGGGTCCGTAGGCCGTTACTATATCTGTTCCAAGCTGGCCGTTTGCGCCTATAACAACTGTTTTCAAATATTTTTCCTTTAGTAGTTAGTATGTTGTGAACTTATAGTATTTTTCTGGTGTTAATTCAATGGAGAGCGGCTTATTGAGCTTAGTTGCTCTATGAGGGCGTTACAGTCATCGAACTTTGTTTTTACTTTTAAAAATTTTTTTAAAGAAACCTTTCTGCTTATTTTTTTCAGAGAAGGGCTGCGCTTTAGGAATAGGTTTATTGCTCTTCATAACGATAATGTCTTGATATGAACTTGCTCCGGCACCTAAGTAGTCGAGGATAGTGAAGTAATCTTCGTAAACGCGGCGCGTATACTTCTCGGTCTGAAAGGTTGCGCGGTAGTAGTCTTTAGGAGCGGCGCTTCCTAAGGTATCGTCTCTCATCTCGTCGTTTATGCCCATTTCTTTATAGTCGGCGCAGGAGCTTTCAGGGAGGATATGTTCCATGGCGAAGTCTCCGTGGACTGTTGCTATAAAGAGACCGCCTGGAGCCAGGATGCGCTTGATCTCCTTTAACCAGTCAAGCTGAACATCCTTGGTCAGATGCGTAAGCACGGAGTAGCTTAAGATTAAATCAAACTGATTGTCCTGGTATCTTGTAGGCGGGTACGCTGATATATTTTCAAAATGCTCATTCTTGAAGTATCCCTTACACCAGTTGATGGCATCTTTGTCGATATCGCAACCGTAGATGTTGGGAATCTTAGCGATATTTTTTATGAGTGGTGTGAGCCTGCCGCACCCGCAACCCCAATCCAGCATGTTTTTTATTTGCGATGTCTCCGTATGCTTTTGTGTGACCTTCCAGAAATCGCTAAATGTCTTAAAACCCATTGTCCGGAAGAAGATGACATCCTCAGTATGGGACACGCGTTGCATCTGTTTTGTTGGATAATCTACTTCCTCAACCGAGCTTGAATAAAGTGTCTCCATCTTTGCGGCCATTTGTCCGTTATTCATACCGATGAGCGATATATTAATAATACCTGCGACCTTGTCCTTGTCACATGGAACTTTAAAATTAAATCCTGAGTTGGCCGCATGCGGCACTTTGGGATAGGTTTCTCCCACGGCCTCCCTGGTTTGGATGTCCAAATCCATTATGTGTTCGCCATTAATATAAAATGCCAACTTATCGTACTCTAAGTCGAAGTGAAACATCCAACCGCTTATCGATAATTGACCGTCCTTGTAGGTGATGTGCTCAAAGAAACCGGAAGAATGTTTGATGTTATCAAAAGACATGTTTTGAGACCTTGTTATATTGGTATGTTGGGTGTTGTGTTAGATGAATGAGTGAATATGATATCTTCATATATTACGCTACTATATTTAGTTTGACAAGCCGAAAGAGATCTCTCTGAGCAATATTTACAAGTTACTTTGCACTGTTCTAAAGAAGTTTCAATGTGCGATTATTGATGAGGCAAGTGCATTTAGTTATGAAAAGTTAGTATAAGGTATATTTAAGGGAAAGTTTTTTCAAGTAAAAACTCGTAGTGTGAGATAGTCACTGATCCACACCCATCCTTATTTCCAAAATTTCCAGGCTTGTTCGTCCAGCCTGTCTCTCCCGCCTGGTTTTTGATCTTGACCCACCAGACCGATTCCGGTTCACTTAAACGTTTGAAAGCCGGGCTGCCAAGTATATTAAGTACGACCTGCTCGTTGCCTTGCCTTGTCAGATAATAACCTTCGCCAAGGTAGGTTAGGAGATATACCGCCTCCCCCTCTTCGATTACCAGGCCGTTGCCAGTAACCATCTTATTTAAGGCAATCGCCGTACCGGCCTTTGTGGTGATGACAGTGCCTGTTTCGGCAACGACTTTCTCTTCACTGGATAGTTCATAGAGGACCGGAGAGTCTGGCGACATCTCTTTTAGAATAGACGTAGGTATGAGTGAGACCCACTCTCTATATTCACAGCACTCGAAGGGACACGCTCCGTGGTCTTCGTAAATGGCGTTGGATGTATCCTCTGCGTGAGATAAACTGGGTGTAATTGAAAAGAGAAGAAGTGCGATAAAGATTGTAAATTTAAAATAAGCCATTATCATTACCAGATAAATAGGGCGGGATGATTTTGGTTGGGGGACAAGGATTCGAACCTTGGTTAGCGGAGTCAGAGTCCGCGGTCCTGCCACTAGACGATCCCCCAGTTAAAAATTGATCTTTTTCCCTGACTCTGCGTTGCGTCGCAAAATATAAAAACTCACGTGAAATACCACGCTGCGTTTTTCTATTTCACGCCGCGTCTTGATTCAGGAAAAAATCCCTAATTTTTAAAAAAACTGATCTTTTTCCCGATCTCTTCGTTACGACGAAGATAAAAAATGCTCACGTAAAAGACTACGCTCCGCTTTTTGATCTCCGCCCCGCCTCGATCTCGGAAAAATCTCTATTTTTTTATACTGACGCCTTGCAAACCCCTGCGGGCATCTTAAGAACTTATGTTAAAATGGACGTTCAGTCAAGATTTTTTTTCGTAGAAAGAGAGACTGCTGTCTCTCCGCGCCATAATGGTGCAATCGGTGAGAGTGAAAGTTCAATATCCACAGAGAGCTTCCTTCTTTTTAGAAATGGATTCTGAGAAATTAAATTAGCGACTATACGCTTGATTTTCCAAAGATAATAGACTACAGTATAAGATTAAGAAAACTCTGATTTATTCTGGACGAAGTAGATTGTGGTCGAAAATGTTCAGATTCAAGGCGCGAATCACGAGTAATAGCCAGCTATTGCGACGATTCGCAACACGGAAGCTGGGCATTTTAGGCACAAGATACGAGTTCACGAATAGATCAGAGCTTTCTTTAAATAATCTACGGACCAATGGATATGATTGAAAAGATAGACCTCAGCGCGCTGAGGCGGCAGATAGACGAGATAGACGATACCATACTCGGACTCCTGAATAAGAGGGCCGCGATAGCTATCGCCGTCGGTGAGACCAAAAATAACGCAAGCCGTGACATCTACGTTCCCGAGCGCGAACGGGATATCTTCGAGCGCCTTACAGGGGCCAACCCCGGCCCCTTTCCGAACCATGGGGTCTTGAATGTCTTTCGTGAGATCATTAGCGGCTCACGCTCTTTGGAAAAGGTCATGAAGGTTGCCTTTCTCGGACCAGAGGCGACATTTACTCATCAGGCCTGCATGAGCCAGTTCGGTCGCTCCACCGACTTTATCGCCAAGGGCGACATTGCCGATGTTTTCGATGACGTGGAGCGCGGGGCCGTGGACTTCGGTGTCGTTCCTGTGGAGAACTCTACTGGAGGCGTCGTTAGCCATACGCTCGATATGTTCGTCGAGTCGGGCCTTAAGATATATGCTGAGATATTATTGCCCATATCACTCTGCCTGATGAATAAGAGCGGTGATATAAACGACGTAAAGACGGTCGCCTCGCACTCGAATCCGATCAGCCAGTCAAAGGGATGGATTAAAAAGACACTACCTCAGGCGGTCGTTCTGGAGCTCTCCAGCACGGCGCTCGCCGCCGAGGTCGCATCCAAGGACGCCACTACCGCCGCTATTGCGAGCGAGGCCGCGGCAGAGGCCTACGGCCTGAAGGTTCTGGAGCGCAGGGTGGAAGATAACCTTAATAATGTCACCCGCTTTCTCGTTATCGGCAAGAAAGAAGCGAAGATCAGCGGTAATGACAAGACCTCGATAATGTTTGCCGCCGACGATAAGGCAGGGGCCTTATTTTCAATAATAAAACCGCTTGCCGATATCGGAATAAATCTAACCAAGATAGAATCGCGTCCGGTAAAGAAGAAGGCGTGGGAATATATCTTCTATATAGATATGGACGGCCATATTTCCGACCCGGCTCTTTCCGACGCGGTATCAAAGCTCAAAGAGCGCTGTTCATTCTTTAAGATACTCGGCTCTTACCCGAAGGCCAGCAACCTGGACGAGGATATTTAGAGAGGATAGTTAGATTAGATATGACCAGGAGTTTTAATATAAAGGTACCGGATTCTATAGCTTCACTTATACCCTATCCTCCGGGCAAGCCGATCGAAGAGCTTGAGCGCGAGCTTGGTATATCCGGCTCCATCAAGCTCGCCTCGAACGAGAACCCGCTCGGCCCTTCCCCAAAGGCGGTCGAGGCGGTTGGCGCGGTCCTTACCGGTCTGCATAGGTATCCCGACGGTTCCGGTTTTTATCTAAAACGCAGGCTTTCCGAGTTGCTTTCGGTCTCCGAGGATATGATATTTCTCGGTAACGGATCTAACGAGATCATCGAGTTGCTCATAAAGACCTTTCTGCAACCCGGCGAGGATATCATCTGCGGCCATCCCTCATTCGCCGTATACCCGCTCATCACTCAGGCCGCCGGGGGCTTCTCCGTGACCGTTCCGCTTAGGGACGATCTCAGTTACGATCTCGACGCGATGGCCGACGCCATCGGGCCGAAGACGCGCATTATATTTATCGCCAACCCCAATAACCCGACCGGGGTGATGGCGACGGCCTCTGAGATAGAAAAATTCATGGAATGCGTGCCGGACGACGTAATAGTATGTATGGACGAGGCCTACTATGAATACGTGACGAGCGACGACTACCCGGATTCTCTTGCCTATATAAAGGCGGGCCGTCCGGTTGTCGTCATGCGTACTTTTTCAAAGATATACGGGCTAGCCGGATTGCGCATCGGTTACGGCGTGGGACCGGCAGAGCTTATAGATTATATGAACAGGGTTAGACAGCCCTTTAACGTAAACTCTCTTGCGCAGGTCGGAGCGCTTGCCGCTCTATCTGACGAGGCGCATGTTACGAAGTCGATAGAGACAAACGTAAGCGGCATAGAGTACCTGACCCAAGAGTTCACAAAGCTCGGTTTCGAGTGCGTGCCGACCGAGGCGAATTTCTTTCTTGTCAAAGTTGGAGACGGCGCTGGAATCTATAACGAGCTTTTAAAAGAGGGCGTTATTGTAAGGCCGATGGCCGGTTACGGCATGGGCGACTATATTCGCGTGACCGTCGGCCTGCCTGAAGAGAACCGAAGACTGATCGAGACATTTTCGTCTGTATGCAAGGGCCTGCGGACGTGACCTACTATGAAGGCTAAAACAAGCAAGGGGTATTTTATGATTATCGTAATGAAGAAGGACGCAAGCGAAGAGCAGATAAATCACGTCGCGGAGAAGATAAAGGACGCGGGACTGTCGCTCCATCTCTCCAAGGGCAAGGAACGCACCATAATAGGCGCAATCGGCGACGAGGCCCTCATGACCAAGGTACAGGTAAACGCCTTGCCGGGTGTTGAGAGCTCGATGCCGATCCTGAAACCTTACAAGCTCGTCAGCCGCGAGTTTCAGGAAGAGAACTCGGTCTTCGATGTCGGAAATGTCACTGTAGGCGGCGACAAGATACAGGTAATCGCAGGTCCGTGCAGCGTTGAGAACGAAAAGATGCTCGTAGAGACGGCAAAGCTCGTCAAGGCCGCAGGCGCGACGATGCTGCGTGGCGGGGCCTTTAAGCCGCGCACATCTCCCTACGACTTTCAGGGTCTGGGCGAAGAGGCCTTAAAATATCTCGCAACAGCGAGAGAAGAGACAGGTCTTCCTGTCGTAAGCGAACTGATGGACCCGCGCGATATCGACCTCTTTATTAAATATGTAGACGTTATCCAGATCGGCGCACGTAATATGCAAAACTTCCGCCTCTTAAAAGAGGTCGGCAAGACCGACAAGGCGATACTTTTGAAGCGCGGCATCTCCGGCACCATAAAGGAATGGCTTATGAGCGCAGAGTATATAGCGTCGCAGGGCAACAGGAAGATAATACTCTGCGAGCGCGGCATACGCACCTATGAGACCGCGACGAGAAATACGCTAGACGTGAGTGCCGTGCCGGTGCTTAAAGAGTTGACGCACCTTCCGGTATTTATAGATCCAAGCCACGCAGGAGGCAGGTGGGATCTCGTAGAACCTTTGGCAAAGTCGGCTGTTGCCATCGGCGCGGACGGCCTGATGATAGAGGTACATATCGACCCGGAAAACGCGCTTTGCGATGGAGCGCAGTCGCTAAAGCCGACAAAGTTTGAGGGTATCATGGAAGAGCTCGGACGCGTGGCCCAGGCCGTGGACAGAACGATTTAGGCCGCGACGTGACCGGCGATAATACAGATAGACCCCGATTTAAGAAGGTCGCGCTCGTAGGCGTAGGACTTATCGGCGGCTCTCTCGCCCTTAAGATGAAGGCCGAAGGTATATTCGGTTCCGTTGTAGGTATCGGGCGCGGCAAGGAGAACCTTGAAACCGCACTCTCGCTCGGCATTATCGATTCATATACGCACGATCTTTCAGATGGTGTAAAGGACGCCGACCTGATAATCTTCGCCGTGCCGGTCTTGACGACCGTTCCGCTTATCGAAAAGGCCCTTCCTTTTATCAAAGACGGCGCCATAGTGACCGACGTAGGTTCTGTTAAGGGCGAGATAGTAAGCGGCGTAGAAGCGGCTTTGTTTGACATGGCTGGCAAGGTTCACTTCGTGGCCGGCCACCCTATTGCCGGGACGGAACACTCCGGCGCGGCAAGCGCCTTTCCCGAATTATTTATAGATAGAAAGTGCATCCTTACCCCGACCGCCTCTTCAGATCAAAACGCATTGAGTAAGATAGGCGCTATGTGGCGGGCCGCGGGCAGCGAGGTCGTGGAGATGGATACCGCATCTCACGACAGGATTTTAGGCGCGGTAAGCCACCTGCCGCACGTTATCGCCTACGCCCTTGTAAATGCCGTGGATCGCATGGAGGCTGGAGAGGGCTGTCAGGAGGCCGTCATCTCATATTCAGCCGGAGGTTTTCGAGACTTTACGCGCATCGCCTCAAGCTCGCCCGTTATGTGGAGACACATAACCGAGATGAACCGTGAAGCCGTGCTCCATACGATAGACGAATTCAGGGCCACCCTCGACGGTCTTTATAGACTTATCGAGTCGTCCGATTTTGATAAGCTTGAAGCTGAATTTTCTATTGCCAAGCAAGTAAGAGATGAACTCGTTAAAGAGTCCGCCAGGAAGACGACTTCGGAGGATCGGTAATGGCCTATATCTTCATAGAACCGGATAGCTCCATATCGGGCGAGATAAAAGTACCCGGCGACAAGTCCATTTCGCACAGGGCCGTCATACTCGGCTCAATATCGAACGGCCCGACAGAGATCAACGGCCTGCTCAAGGGTGAAGACAACCTTAGCACCATGGCGGCCTTTCGCTCCATGGGTGTTCAGATGGACGAAGAAGCCGGCGGGGCGTTGATAATTTCCGGCGCAGGGTTACGCGGCCTCAAGGAACCGGACGACGTTATCGACGCCGGTAACTCCGGTACGACGAGCAGGCTGCTTACCGGCCTGCTGGCGGCGCAGGACTTCTTTACGGTGCTTACCGGAGACGGCTCGCTCCGCACGCGTCCCATGCGCCGCGTAGTCGACCCGCTTCGCCAGATGGGTGCAACCATTACCGGACGCGCAGGCGGCGCATATCTGCCGCTCGCCATTGCCGGCAACCAACTTACAGGGATCACTTATAATACACCCGTAGCGAGCGCGCAGGTAAAGAGCTCGATACTTCTTGCCGGTCTATATGCCGGGGGCCATACGACGGTAATCGAACCCGGCGTCTCGCGCGACCATACCGAGCGCATGTTAGAGTGTTTTGGAGCTGAGATTACGACTGCCGGAGTTAAAACGACCGTCACCGGCGGGGTTGAGCTTAAGGGAACAAGGGTTGACGTGCCCGGGGATATTTCGAGCGCGGCATTTTTTATGGTCGCCGCCGCCGTAACAAAAGACTCCAGCATTATTATAAAAGATGTAGGCATCAATCCGACGCGCTCCGGCATTATAGATATAATGGAACGCATGGGCATGGATATTGAAATAGTAAAGACGCACGCCTCCCCTGAGCCTACGGCCAATCTATATGTGAAGAGCAGCGCTCTTAAAGGTATTACGATATCTGGCGAAGAGCTTCTTCCCGCCATTGACGAGTTTCCGGTAATATGTGTTGCCGCCGCCCTTGCCGAAGGCACTACGACGATCACCGGCGCCGCGGAGTTGCGTGTCAAGGAGAGCGACAGGATAAGTGTTATGGCCGAAATACTTACAAGGCTCGGCGTTGAGGTGGAAGAGGCGCCCGACGGCCTGACCATAACCGGCAAGGAGACACTGAAGAGCGCGATTATAGATAGCCACGGCGACCACAGGATAGCGATGAGCGCCGCCGTCGCAGCCCTTCGTTCCGAGGCGGGCATACAGATAGACAACTCCGAGTGCGTTGAAGTCTCATTCCCGGGATTCTTCGGTCTTCTTGAAGAGACGAGGGACTAGTGTGTCCAAGGCTCTACGAATAGCCATTGACGGCCCGGCCGGTGTGGGCAAAACGACCGTATCCCGTCTCCTCGCCAAAAGATTAAATCTTAGATATATAGATACCGGCGCAATGTACCGCTCCGTAGCCCTCCTTGCAGACGGGTTGGGGCTTGATCTCGACGACGCCTCTGTCATGGGCGAATTTGCCGGGCAGCTCTCTATAGAGTTTGAACCGGGTACGGACCGCGTTAAATGTAACGGTAAAGATCTTACTAGAGAGATAAGAGAGCCGCATGTAGGTAGTCTTGCTTCACGTATATCAACGCACTCCGGTGTGAGACGCGCCCTGGTTGGACTGCAACAAGAGATGGCCGCTGTAGGGCAGGGTGACGCAGGGGTTGTAATGGAAGGACGCGATGTAGGCACCGTTGTGATGCCCGACGCCGATGTAAAGTTTTTTCTTGTGGCCTCGCTCGACGTACGCGCCGGCAGGCGACACCTTGAAGAGGGCGCGTTTAACGATAGACTAAAGGCCACTGCCGAAGATATGGCCGAGCGCGACCGCCGTGATTCAACACGCGAGGATTCGCCGCTCGTCTGCGCTCAGGACGCGGTAGAGATAGATACCGGCCTCTTTGACGCAGAGGGGGTCGCTGGCGAGATGCTAAGGATCATTACCGAAAGGGGTTTTTGTGGAGATATTGATAGCTAAGACAGCCGGTTTCTGTTACGGCGTGAAACGCGCCATAAAACTCGCCGACCAGTGCGCCGAAGCGGATATGGCAGCCTGTACAGATGGCGAATCTTCTTCGGGCACATATACGCTCGGGCCTATAATCCACAACCCGCAGGTAGTAAAGAAACTCGAAGAAAAACATATCATCTCAAAAGAGACCCTTGACGATATAGAAGGCGGCACGGTTATTATACGCTCTCACGGCGTTCGCCTGGACGAGTTCGAAGAGGCCGACGCTAGGGGGTTGAAGATAGTGGACGCCACATGCCCCTTTGTGAAGAAGGCGCAGGAGCTAGTGAGCGAACTCGCAAAAGACGGCTACTCCGTCGTAGTGCTCGGCGACCACGATCACCCGGAGGTGCAGGGGTTGGCTAGTTACGGGGGCAAAGGCATAAGGGTCGTTACCAGCTCCGCAGAGCTGGTCGATATGTCCAAGGTGAAGAAGATAGGGATAGTAGCGCAGACGACGCAAAGTATGGAAGCCCTAAAGGACGTGACCTCTATATGTCTTGGTAAGGCCGCCGAGGTCAAGGTCTATAATACGATATGCAACGCGACGAGCCTTCGCCAGACCGAGAGCGTCGGGCTTGCCGAACGCGTGGACGTAATGATAGTCGTCG
Organism: Deltaproteobacteria bacterium; assembly: GCA_029262535.1. Lineage (GTDB taxonomy): Bacteria > Desulfobacterota > GWC2-55-46 > GWC2-55-46 > JAJCZF01 > JAJCZF01. The sequence goes on along the minus strand of JAJCZF010000082.1, from coordinate 7,735 downwards.
GAGGGAAAAATAGCGCCAATACTAAACGGCTGGCCGAGATATGCTCCACCATACAGCCGAAGACCTATCATATAGAGGTCGCCGACGAGTTGATGGACGAGTGGACCGACGGCTCGGAGAGCGTCGGTATTACAGCCGGAGCTTCGACGCCGCGTTGGGTCATAGAAGAGGTGATCGACAGGATTGGCGCCGAAAGATAGCTCTATATTAGACTTTCACCTTCCTAGTTAAACCGTCCGTTATTCTTTCCGATCTTTTCATAAGACTAAGCATCTTGCCGGATGCGTTAATCGCTGCTATTCTTTATCGATATAAACAATTAAAAAGATTTGCACTTTACCGGGGGCTGTGCTATATTGACTCGATAAATGAATTTAATTTTGAGGGGGTACTGCTTTAGATGACAATGGAAGATATGGAAGGCATGATGGATGCCGAAACAGATTTTGAGAAACTTTTTGAAGGTAGTGTCAAAAATATAAAAGAAGGGGAGGTCGTAAAGGGTACTGTCGTCCAGATATCCAAGGACGCGGTAGTCGTGGATATCGGCTATAAGACAGAAGGCCAGATATCGCTACGCCAATTTACCGATCACGAAGGCAACCTGACAGTCGCCGAAGGCGACGAGATCTCCGTCCTCTTTGAAAAGAGCGAGGACGATAACGGCTACCTTGTCCTTTCTAAGGAAAAGGCCGAGCAGATGCAGGTCTGGGACGATATCGTCGCAGCCAGCGAGGCCGATCGAGCCATGAACGGCATGATTAGCCAGAGGGTCAAGGGCGGTTTTTATGTGGATATCGCCGGAGTGACGGCCTTCCTGCCCAGTTCGCAGGTCGATCTCAAACCGGTTAGAAATCCCGACGCACTTATCGGCACCTGTTACGACTTCAAGATCCTTAAATATAATAAGGGTAAAAATAATGTAATCGTCTCAAGGCGCGTCATTCTGGAGACCGAGCGTGAAGCAATGCGCGAGGTTACCCTTGAAAAGCTCGAAGAGGGCGCAATTGTCAAGGGTACTGTAAAGAATATCACAGACTACGGAGCCTTTATCGACCTTGGCGGCATTGACGGCCTGGTCCATCTCACCGATATGAGCTGGGGCAAGGTAAGCCATCCCACCCAGGTCCTTTCCGTAGGCGACGAGATCGATGTTAAGATATTAAAGTTCAGCAAGGAAGAGGGCAAGATATCTCTCGGCATTAAGCAGACCAAGGAAGATCCGTGGCAGACCGTCGCCAAGGACCTCTTACCCGGAACAAGGGTCAAGGGCAGGGTCGTTAATATCACCGATTACGGCGCTTTTGTAGAGCTTGCCGAGGGTCTTGAGGGTCTTATTCATATCTCCGAGATGTCCTGGACCAAGATCAGACATCCTTCACAGAGGCTTAAGGTCGATGAGGATATCGAGGTCATGGTATTGGACGTTGATGTCGATCAGAAGAGAATCTCACTCGGCCTTAAGCAGGTAGAACCGAACCCGTGGGATAATGTCGAGGAGAGATACCTTCCCGGCACAAGGGTCAGCGGCCCGGTAAAGAATATTACGAGTTTTGGCGTCTTTATCGGCATAGAGCCGGGCATCGACGGGCTTGTTCATATATCGGACCTCTCATGGAAGAAGGTAAAGCATCCTTCCGAGATATTTAAGAAGGGGCAGGAAGTAGAGGCGGTAGTACTCAAGATCGACAAGGCCTCGAAACGTTTCTCGCTCAGCACGCGCGAGCTTGAGAACAACCCCTGGGACGGCGTACAGGAGCGTTACTCACCCGGTATGATAGTCGAGGGCGCGGTAACAAGTATCGCCGACTTCGGCGCATTCGTTGAGTTAGAAGAGGGTCTTGAAGGGCTCGTTCACATATCCGAATTAAACCGCGGCAAGTTAAAGGCCGCCGACCTTAAGGTCGGAGAGGTCGTCGAGGTAGAGGTCCTGAATGTCGATCCTGACGATAATAAGATCGGCCTCTCCATCAGGTCTGTTGTTGTGCCTCTAGCAGGTGATGCCGAGGCCGCTCCAGCTGTGGAAGCGGACGCTCCCACAGAAGATGCAGCCGCGCCTGAGGAAGAAGCCGCGCAAGCCGAAGAAACCGTAGCTATCGAAGAGGCTGCCGCGCCAGCTGAAGAAGAAACCGCGCCTCTTGAAGAGGTAGCCTCGGCAGAGGAAGCGCCGACAGAAGAAGCTCTGGTCGAGGAAGCTCCGTCTGAAGAGGCGTCGTCTGAAGAGGCAACAGCGGAAGAAGCCGGCGAGGAAGTCGAAGCGGAAGCCAAGACAGAGGGCGACGATTAATAAGGGCTCGCGCCGGACGGTGACAAAGTGAGTGTGAAAAAGACAATCCGAAATCTGCTTGCAGTGCTGGGAGGTCTATTCTTACTCTTTATCGTTATCTCCGTACTTGTTGCAGTCTATACCAATAAGGACGGTTTCGCTCTCGGCGACAAGGTCGGTGTTGTAAAGATCGAGGGTGTTATACTCGATTCACTTGAAACAAACCGCCAGATACAGGAATTTAGCGACCGAGAAGATATCAAGGCGGTCGTTATAAGAATAAATTCCCCCGGCGGGGCCGTGGCTCCGTCGCAGGAGATATTTGCTGAAGTAAAACGTCTCGCAAAGCACAAACCGGTCGTCGCCTCAATGGGTTCGCTTGCAGCCTCCGGCGGTTATTATATAGCCATAGGAAGCGACAAGATATACGCCAACCCCGGAACGATAACCGGCTCTATAGGCGTTATTGTCGAGTTCATGAATCTTGAAGAGCTACTTGCAAAGATAGGGCTCAAGGGCAATACGATAAAGAGCGGTAAGTTTAAAGATACCGGCTCTCCTCACCGTGAGATGACTGCTGAAGAGAGAGCTCTTATGCAGTCACTCGTTGATGATGTTTACGGCCAGTTCGTAATGGCCGTCTCTGAAGAGAGGGCGATAGCGGTCAACAAAGTAAGAAGTCTCGCCGACGGGCGCATATACTCCGGCGCGCAGGCCCGGAAGAACGGACTTGTCGACGAGTTAGGCGGCCTCGAAGACGCTATCAATAAGGCTGCGGAGATGGGTGAGATAGAGGGCGCCCCGCCTGTAGTATTTGCCAAAAAACGCAAAGAGGGGCTCTTGCAGTACCTTCTCGGTGACAAGCTGGACAGTGCGCTTTCGTCGATAGGTACGCTAGGCTCTGCTTATAATGGGGCGAATCTGCTATATCTGGCGAAGCCTTTTTATTGATTTCAGTGAAATTTACCACTTAAATGCATATTTTTGTTGACAAAGTCGTCAATTATTTTTAGTGTTAAAGTACAGGAATTGCTTCTCCTGGATTATACAGGTTTTAAGAAGACCAAATCATTAACCGTGGCGAGGGATAGAGATGACCAAGAGTGACTTGATAGACCGTCTGGCTTCGAAGGTCGGCAACTTCTCAAGGAAGGATATCGAAGTTATAGTCGATACCGTATTTGGCAGTATGGCCGATAGCCTCTCCAAGGGCGAGAAGGTTGAGATACGCGGCTTTGGCAGCTTTAAGGTAAAGTTTCGCGAAGGCCGTAACGGTCGAAACCCCAAGAGCGGCGAGTCTATCTTCATCGAACCTAAAAAGGTTCCTTTCTTCAAGGCCGGTAAAGAGCTTAAGGAGAGGGTTGATTCCGAATAACCCGTGTCCGAATGACTGACAATCGTCCTCTATGGGCTCCGTGGCGCCTCGATTATATAGTCGGTACTAAGGCCAAGGGCTGTGTCTTTTGTCCAGATCCCAATATTGATAATAAGTCCGCTCTCATTCTCTATGAGAGCGGACTTTCTATTGTAATGCTTAATAAATTCCCCTACAACAGCGGGCACCTCCTTATCATTCCCAAGAGACATCTCTCCGACCTTACCGATCTATCAATAGAGGAAGAGTCCGACCTGATGCGCCTTACCTCGCTTTCGCTTGAGATCTTAAGAGAGGCTTACGCGCCTATGGGTTTTAATATAGGCATGAATATCGGTTCAGCCGCCGGCGCGGGTATCGCCGCGCATCTCCATCAACATATCGTGCCGCGCTGGGACGGCGATAATAATTTCATGCCGGTCCTGGGTGAGACGCGCGTTATACCGGAACATATTGATAAAAGTTACGACCGCCTGTCGCCTCTCTTCGCCGCGCTTTAGTTTTGTAATAACTGCTTGGTTTGAATCGACTAGTCTCTTTTAAGCCCTCTATAAAACTTGAAAAAACTCTCGTATTGTTGTATTATTTTTTCTGTTAGTTTTTTGTGCAACATCTCTTTTTATCTCGTTAATCTCACTAACTACGGGTCCCTATGCTAACTCTTATAAAAACTTCCCTTCTCTTACTTATACTTCTTATATCCATGCCCTCTACGTCTGTGGCATCGGGCGACTTCTTTACCGGTGGTTTCTCAAGCGCTACGGAAGTCTATCTCTCCGACCTTAATGATAACTCCCCTGCGGCGGGGCCGTGCCTGACCTGTGATCTTGGCCTTAATGTCGATGCTCAAAAGAAGGTGTATATACCGGCGGGCGCGGATTGGCTTTCCACATTCAACGGGACCGAAGAGAACTTTAAGAATGTTCCGAAAAATAGCCCTTTAAAGTTGCCGCTCGGCACATATTAATTCTTCCGAATGAAAAAGATGATAAATAAATTCCTTATAGTTGCATTCTTAATCCTATCGGCGCTCTTTTTCGCCTCCGGCGCAGGCGCCTTTACTATTGGCAAACCATCTTCGGATAAAAATCAAGACTGGCGGATTCGCAGGTTAAATGAGTCCTTTGAGGACTATCGCAAGGGGAACTCTTCTTTTGATGAGTACCTGCTTGAACGCGCCCGCTTTGAAATATCGACAGCAAGGCTTGAAGAGATTCGCGCCCGCTCCAGTGACGGCAATATCGTAGATATCGTTCCTCTTTCTCAGAGCCTCGGCACTTTTACCCGTTATGAAGATCTCGACCCGCTCCTTGTAACTACCGACGCGGAAGGTCCTTTGTCACGCCCCGGTCAGTGTTGTAGATGGTTTGAGCAAAAGAGGAGGCTGCTCAAGACCGAAGAGCTCATAGTTACGGGCCGTAAATTTATATTCGACTTTGTATTATATTTCGATAATGTCTCCGAACCCGAGAGCTTTGGCGTGGACTCTATAGTCTCTTTCATGAAAGACCCGGAGACTGCCGGCCTGAAAGAGCCGACAGAAGACCTCGGACGTTTTCTTCTTATTAACGGTTACGAGGGCGATATCGCCTCTCTCGCCGCCGGGGCCGCAAGGCTTGTGAACGGCCACTATACGCTTGAGAGCGAAGAAGTCGAGTATATGGGCAACTTCCGTTACGGTGTGCGCCTGCGCGGCTCTCGCGTCCTTTGGGATAATGGCCTCAGGCCCGCTGTAGCCGATTCCAGCAGTCTTGTAGAATTACTTGAAACAAAAGAAGCCGGTTTGACCCCTTGTGACTGGAAGAGAGACGCCGTGCTCGGCGCATCGGAGGGCGATCCGCACTGGGTAAGGAGAAATATATGCCTCACCGATGATAACGCCTCTACAGGACCGGCAGGTAAGGGGTTGAGGATTGATAAGGGGTCCAAGCCGAAGGTGAGGCTCATCGACGAGGTCACCTCTGCCGTCTTGCCAGTGGATATTCTATTAATGACCCCGTCCGGTCCCGATAAGATTATCTATCTGGCCGATGACGTTACCTCGGTCCTTGAAGACGGTCCGCTCTCGGCTGGGAACGAGACCGATGACTACGTGCATATGGGCACCTCCATTGATACGACCGATGTGACGAAGGAGATTCAGCTTTCATTAGAAGAGAGCGCTGAAGAAATAGAAGTAGACCGGGAAGAAGAATTTATCGAGACGAAAGCTCTATACGAAGAGGGCTCGCCTGATACTGTAGAACCGGCCCCTGAACTGGAAAGTGAAATAAGTCGTATACGCCAGGCGGCGGGACTCCTGCCGCCTCCCCGTAAAGACCCCCTGCGCGGGCCTGTTTTAGTAGGCGGTCCGCAAAGATCGCTCTATAGAAAGAACGATATACTTCTAAAACGAAGATGTTACGAGACGGTAAAAGAGACGATCTATATAGGTCGGGATACTCCCTCTCTTGACTTCAGGACATCTATAAAACCGATAAAGTTCGTTATAACGGTCAATCCGGCCGACCGGTCGTTTATTATGGGCCATTCCGATAGCGAATCGCATAGAGCGCGTAATGCGGCCCTTGAGGCTATCAAAAGGCTCGGTATCACAGAGGGCGACATTAATTCGCTTGATCTCAAACATATGCGCGACCTATTTCTTTCAGGCAAGTCCAAGACAAAGGCCCTTACCCCTGCCGAAGAGATGGGAGAGCTTGCCAGAAACCACCCGCTCGCATCTTTTGCCCAAGACTGTCCGAACTGTGAACAGCTATATCTTAGATATATAAAGAGCGTATATGATCTAAAACGGCTTGAGATGGGCAGAGACAAGATCAAGCCGGTCGTGGACCGTGAGTGGAATCTCAATACCGATCTGCAAAAAAGATATGACGAGGCCGAAGCGCGCGCCGATATAGCCCTAAGGAAGTTCGGGCAGTCTACTTTAAAGACCGCCGAAAAGCTCCAGACCAAATACGTCGAGGCAAAGGCCGCCAGCGACGACTATTATAAGAGGTGGAAGAAGGCCCTTAAGAGATATAATAAGATAGCCGACCGCCAGAGGGCCTTGCTAACCGATATCGTCGACGCCAAGCTTCTTAGAAAAGAAAGGCGCGATTCGTTCTGGGATTGCGCTCAGGCAGCCTGTGAGAGGGCCGGAGACGATCTGGATGCAAAAGAGCTGGAAGGAGAAGATTCCGTGCCCATGCCGCCGCTTCGTATCCCTTTGCCTGAAGAAGTTGCAAGAGAGGATAAAGACAATATAAAGCCGCGAGACGCAGTCGTAGAAAAGCGCTTATGGGAGGCGCGTATCATTCTCAGCCACGACGCGCGTATACGCGGCTCAAACCCGCTCGGCAAGGATATAAAGATAGACTGCGCCCCACGTATCTATACATTTGCAAAACCCTTTATCGGGCCGGGTACTAAGGGCTTTTCAGATAAGATCAAACTTCCGAGCCCGCCCAAGGCTAAAGATTTGGCTGTGGACAAGGGGCCGCTCTTTGACGATATCCTATATATGGATATTCCGACCGAGGGTTTTGCAGAGCCTCTTGTCGGAGCTGACGTTTCGAATGACCGCGTTGAAGAATGGCCCCTTCAGTCTATAGGCCTTGACGCAGATAGTTCGCCCGCGCATTTTGATTATTTAAAGCCTCACGTGCCCGTCACGGTAGCTATCATTGATACGGGGGTCGATATGTCTCATCCCGACCTTAAAGGCGCTCTATGGGCGAATACGGGTGAAATTCCCGATAACGGTATTGACGACGACGATAACGGTTATGTGGACGATATAGTCGGTTATAACTTTATAGAAGAGAGCGGCGACGTGACGGACGATAACGGTCACGGCACGCTGGCGGCCGGTATCATCGCGGCAAATACCGGCACAGGGCCCATGGCGGGCCTCAACCCGTGGGCGCGCCTGATGATCTTGAGAGCTCTTGATTTCGACCTGCGTGGCGGTTCCGTGGATCTGGCCTCCGCCATATACTATGCGGTTGATAACGGCGCAAGAATTATAAATATAGGGCTTGGCACAAGAAACCATTCAGAGCTTGTCAGGACAGCCGTGGATTACGCCCTTTCAAAGGGTTTGATAGTGG